>JAHFDK010000476.1 GCA_023249095.1 Candidatus Rokuibacteriota bacterium
AGGGCGATCTACCCAGGGACCCGGGGATCCTGCGCACGGCGGCCCGGCATAACCAGGTCAACGTGGGGGTCTATGCCGCCGTACTGAGTGGCGGGACGATCCGCCGCGGAGATCCCGTCGTTCACATGTAGTGCTGGTCGGTGGTCTCGACCAGCCTGCATCAGGCCCCGACTGATGGGAATGAGGCGGCGACCGCTCTGTCGGAGGTGTGGGCGCAATGCCTTTCGCGCGTAGGCAGAGGAGCCGCCCTCCTCGAAAATCCCAGGCACCGCGTGCCGATCAACAACAGAAGATCGCGCTCCTGGAGCAAGAGCTTGCCCGCGTACTGGAACAGCAACGCGCCACGGCCCACATTCTCCGCGCGATCAGCGCGTCGCGGAGCGACCTCCAGGCGATTCTGAAGGCCGTCGCCGAAAATGCCGCGCGGCTCTGCGACGCCGATGTCGGTCAGATCTTCCGTGTTGACGGAGATCTTCTCCGCACGGTCGCCTCTTACGGCGCGATCCCGAGCCGGCTCGTTGGCGAGACTATGCGCATCACCCGCCGGTCTGTGGCCGGCCGGGCGGTCGTCGACCGGCAGACCGTTCATGTTCGAGACCTCTCGGCCGAACTGGACACCGAGTTCCCGGACGCCAAGCCCTACTCGAAGCTATGGGGGCATCGGACGACGCTGGCCACGCCGCTGGTTCGCGAGGAGGGGCCGATCGGGGCAATCTTCATTCGCCGCACAGATGTCCGGCCCTTCTCCGACAATCAGATCGCGCTGCTCCAGACCTTCGCCGACCAGGCCGTCATCGCCATCGAGAACGCACGGCTCTTCCGTGAGCTCGAAGAGAAAGGCCACCAGCTCGAGATCGCAAGTCGCCGCAAGTCGGAGTTCCTCGCCAACATGTCGCACGAGCTGCGCACCCCGCTCAACGCCATCATGGGCTTCTCGGAGGTCCTGGCCGAGGGCATGTTCGGTGAGGTCAACGACAAGCAGGGCGAGTACCTGCGCGATATCCTCGAGTCCGGCCGTCACCTGCTCTCCCTCATCAACGACATCCTCGATCTCTCCAAGATCGAGGCCGGGCGCATGGAACTGGAGCTGGAGAACGTCGATCTCCAGGCGTTCATCGACAATGCGCTGACCTTCGTGCGCGAGCGCGCCGCGCGGCGCGGCATCGCGCTCGAGCGCGTGATCGACGATCGGGTGGGTGTGATCCGTGCCGACGAGCGCAAGGTGAAGCAGGTCCTCTTGAACCTGCTCTCAAACGCGCTCAAGTTCACGTCCGAGGGGGGCCGGATCGACGTGCGCGCCGCCGTGAACGAGGGGACGGTGGAGGTGTCCGTGGCCGACACCGGCGTGGGCATCGCGCCCGAGGATCAGGAGGCGGTGTTCGAAGAGTTCCGGCAGGTGGGGACGGCGGACAAGAAGGTCGAAGGCACCGGGCTCGGGCTGGCCCTCGCCCGCAAGTTCATCGAGCTCCACGGCGGGCGGATCTGGGTAAAGAGCCAACTCGCCCAGGGTTCGACGTTCACGTTCACGCTTCCCGTGTGCCGTGACGATTGACCTGATGCTGCGTCGAGGACACCCCCCAAGAATCTCAAGCTGGTGGGCGACACGCTTCAAGCCAAGGCAATACCAGAGCGCGAAGGTGACGACAGGTGAAGAAGGCGTCTCGATTGGCCCGTGAGCACCCGACCTCTCATCTTGGTGGATATCCAATTGCGCGGCATCAGCGGCGCCAACCAGCGACGCGGGCCGTACCCGTCATCACAATCACGGCGTCGGTCATGACCCGGATCGAACAACCATGGGCCGCCGGCTTCAAGGGCTTCCAGGGCTAACCTATGAGCGTGACGGAGACGTCTGGATACCCATCTGGCAAGATCTGCTGCTTGGAAAGCGGGGAGTACCAACCGCGACGGCGCAAGCAAAGCCGACAGGGCTCAGCTGCCGTCTCTCCCGCCCAACACGTTCGACCGGACCGCTGGCTCGCATTCGCTCGCCGCGGCCGGTCAACGTGAGCGTTGACGTCAGAAGTTGGCGGTTCAGAGCACCGACCAAAGCGCTAGACGTCAGAAGTTGGCGGTTCAGAGCACCGACCAAAGCGCTCACCGAATGGAGGTCGCTGGCGGAATGGCAATTGCCCACGGGAACCACTCGAGAATGAGTCCATCGGATCTCATCGCGAGAGCAGTCCGACTTTACCGCGATGCCAAACGACCAAAGTTCCCGCATCCACGGGTCCGGCGCGGCCGTGCCGCCTCGGTTGCGTCCGCGCTGGAAGAATTGGTCGCTTACTGGCTTGCTGTTAATCTGCCACGCGATGCGGAGATCTGGGTAGACCAGCCAGTGCGATTTCCAGGCGTAAATCGAATTGCCTGGTACTTCGACATCACGATCGTACGCAACGGGACGATACGCGCAATTCTCGACATCAAAGCGGACATCGGATGGATGAGAGACGAGTTCATCGACATTTGCAGCCGACATCGCAAGCGCGTGCAGCGGATACGGGGATGCGTCGGTGAGATCAGAGACAGAGTGCGCGGTGGTCATCGCGCCGTACGCGTGGCGAATAGATGTTGTCACCACATCGTGATCATTTCCGGGGAGAACATCAGCGTCAACCAGCGGGAGGTCGCGATCAAGCGGGCTAAGTTGTGCGAACCGGAGCTTCATGTCTATGTTCTCTCACAAGGGACGCATCCTAACAACGCGTCAAGAGGCCTTTCGGGGATCCGAGTGAATCGCGACGCGTTCGACCTCCTGCTGAAAAGACTGCGACGGTGAGTGAGTGTCTAACTTCACGTTCGACGGCCCCGGACCGGCAAGCGCGCGGCAGGTCAGGCGAGAGGTCCCGAGAATCAGGAGCGATCGGATGAGCAAATCCAGCGTATCCGATTGGATGCATGAGAGGCGATCAGCCGAGCGAGTCGGAAACCGCGCGACTTTTCGCTTGACACGTTTTCGCAGCCGCACTTCTCGCGGGCCCGCAGTCCCCACAAATTCGGCCTGTGCGAG
>JAHFDK010000244.1 GCA_023249095.1 Candidatus Rokuibacteriota bacterium
GCCTCTACTTCAAGGCCGGCCGGGCCAAGGTCGAGCTCGGTCTGGCGCGCGGCAAGAAGCTCCACGACAAACGGTCCGCCCTGCGCGAGCGGGAGGTGCGCCGGGAGATGGACAAGTCCGCACGCGCTGCTCGACGCGGCGCGTGGTAGTGCGTGCTATACTTGTGAAAAATCTGGTGGTTAAGGGGGCGACAGGCTTCGACGGGGATCAGTGAGGTCCAGGCTGCGTCTCGAGGTTTCTCTCTCCTCGTTAATAAGAGAGAACGGTATAGCTGCCAACACACAGCTAGCTCTGGCGGCCTAACACCCGTCAGCGTCCGCCGGCTCGAGCCATCAGGGACCGGGAACGGGCGTCATATTCTGGTGGCTGGCTCCGAACCTGGCCTCAGGGGAGGGGCGAGACTATTGAGGCTGGTTGCGCGGTGATCCGGCCGATCGGAGTGCCGCGCGGCGAGAAGCAGTAACGTAGATCGGCTATCGACGTAGACGCCTGCGGCTGAGGGTTTCCGGACGTGGGTTCGATTCCCACCGCCTCCACCAAATCTCAACGCGCGCATTCTTCTGTGACCGCGAACGACTCGGCTGCGGTGCTGTTCGACTTCGGGGGCACGCTGGACGCCGACGGGCTCCCCTGGAAGGAGCGCGTGTTCCGCCTGTTCCGCGAGGAGGGCGCCGTCGTGGCCCGCGAGCGCTTCGACCCTTCGTTCTACGCGGCCGACGACGCGCTCGTCGGCGCCATCCCGGCGACGTCCTCGTTCCAGGAGACGGTCGCGCGGCTCGTCACCGGCGTCGCGGTTCTCCTCGAGCTTCCCGATCGCTCGATCGCCGACCGCGTGACGCGTCGCTTCCTCGGCGATGCGCTGACGACGATTGCCGGCAACGTCCCGCTCCTGAGCGAGTTGGCCCGGCGTTACCGCCTCGGGATCGTCTCCAACTTCTACGGAAACTTGACGCGCGTGTGCGACGATGCCGGCATCCGTTCTTTTTTCGGCGCCCTGGTCGATTCGGCCGAGGTCGGCTGGACCAAACCCGACCCGCGGATCTTCCAGCGTGCGCTCGGAGCCCTCGGGGTCTCCGCATCGGCGGCCACCTTCATCGGCGATTCGCTGCCGCGCGACATGGCGGGCGCGCGCGCGGTCGGGATGCGCCACATCTGGCTCGCAGGCGCTGAGCCGTCCGCGGACGGCCCGTGCTGTCGCGGCGACCGTCAGATCCGTTCGCTCCGTGAGCTGGAGGCGATCCTTCTGTGAGGGGGCCGCTCACCGGCGGCATCATCGCGGCGGGTGAGGGGAGCCGGCTGCGCCGGGCCGGGTTCGCGATGCCGAAGCCGATGGTCCCGATCGCGGGCGTGCCGCTGATCGAGTCGGTGATCCGCAACTTCCGCGCCGCGCGCATCGCGTCGCTCGCCATCATCATGAACGAGCAAGAGCGGGCGTGCGTGGACTGGGTCCGGGCGCGCTTTCCCGACCTCGACGTCGAGTTCATCGTCAAGACGACGCGCTCGTCGCTCGAGAGCTTCGGCGAGGTGATCGCGCGATATCCCGGCGGCCGGATGCTCGTCTCCACGGTGGACGCTTGGTGCGTCGAGACTGACTTCGTGGACTTCGTCGAGGCGGCGGCGCGGCGGCCGGCCGAGGCGACCGTGCTCGCGGTCACGCCGCTGGTCGCCGACGAAAACCCGCTGCGGGTGTCCATGACCGCCGACGGCCGCGTGACGGACGTGGGGGGCGACGTGGGCGACCTCGTCACGGCCGGGATGTACCTGGTCCCCGAGCGCGTGCGCACGCTCAGGGCCCCGGCCGGGCTCGGGCGGCTCCGTGAGTTTCTGGCGTGGCTCGCCCGCTCGGGTGCGCCGGTGTACGGCGAGGTCATCGAGCGGGTTGTCGACGTGGATCGGGCCGAAGACGTCGCGCTTGCCGAAACGCTGGCCTTGGCGGGGCGGGTATCATGAATCGATGGGAGGAATCGAGTGAGCAACTCGTGCTGGGGCATCTTTCGCGAATTGACCCATTCGCCGGGCCGTGAATCCGACGACACCGAAATCTTGAGGTTGACCGGGAAGCACCTGGAGGCCAAGGGATTCCAGGTCAAGCTCCGGGCCGCGGACGAGATCAGCGAGATCGACGAGGACCGGCCGCGCTTCGTCTTCCTCATGTGCGAACGGGTCGATGTGCTCAACCGGCTGCGAGCCCTCGAAGTGAGTGGCGTGCCGCACGTGAACAGCCCCCGCGCGGTCCAGAACACCTACCGCGACCGGATGATCGCGGTGCTGGACGAAGCGAACGTGTCCTTCATCCGGAGCCTTCTCGTCTCGACCACCGAGCGGCCCGAGCCGGGCCCGCTCCCCGTCTGGGTGAAACGTGGGGACGTCCACAACACTCAGGAGGGCGACGTCGTGTTCGCGTCGACGGGGGCGGTCGTCGAGAGCGCCCTCCGGGGGCTCGCCGAGCGCGGGATCGCACGCGCCGTCATCCAGCCGCACGTCGACGGCGACCTGATCAAGTTCTACGGGATCGGCGCCGGCGGCGGTCCGCATCGCGAGCCGCCGTGGTTTCGCTGGTTCTACCACAAAGATCAGCAACTGGCGGGACACGCGTTGGACCCGCGCCGGCTCGCGCGGCTCGTGCGCAAGGCGGCGGCAGCTCTCGGTCTCGAGGTGTACGGAGGTGACGCGATCGCGACGGCGACGGGCGAGCTCGTGCTGCTGGACGTGAACGCCTGGCCGAGCTTCGCGCTCTACCGCGACGAGGCCTCGGCCGCCATCGCGTCCTACCTGGCCCTTCGATTCTCGGGAGGAAGGCGTTGACAGAGCGTCGGGAGGTGGGTCCCCGCTCGCAGAAGATCGTCGCCCAGGAACGGCGCCACCTCGCTCCGGGCGCGCAGGGCTTTTCCCTCTACGCCGGCCTGGCCATGGCGCGCGGCGTCGACTGCACCTTGATCGACGAGGACGGCCACGAGTACATCGACTTCATCGCCGGCATCGCCGTGGGCAGCGTCGGGCACTGCCACCCCCACTACGTCGAGGCGCTCAAGCGCCAGATCGAGCGGCTCACCTTCGGCAGCTTCACCACGGAGACGCGCGCGAAATTTCTCGATCTCGTGGCCTCCGTCACGCCCGAGGGACTGACGCGCATCCAGATGTTCTCCGGTGGCGCGGAGGCGGTCGAGGCCGCGCTGCGGCTCGCGCACGCGGCGACCGGCAAGTCCGAGGTGCTCGGGTTCTGGGGCGGCTTCCACGGCAAGACGGCCGGCGTGCTGCCGCTGCTCGGCAGCGAGTTCAAGCACCATCTCGGCCCGTTCGTGCCGGGCCGCCATTCCTCGCCCTACGCCGATTGCTACCGGTGTCCGTTCAAGCTGCGGTATCCGGACTGCGGCATCGCGTGTGCGGAGTTCGTACGCGACGTCATCCGCTATCAGACCGCCGGCGAGATCGGCGCGATCATCGTCGAGCCCATGCAGGGGACCGCCGGCAACATCATCCCGCCCGAGGGGTTCCTGCGCGCGGTCCACGCGATCGCGCGCGAGCACGGCGCGCTCCTGATATGCGACGAGATGATCTCGGGATTCGGCCGCACCGGCGCCATGTGGGGCTGCGACCACGACGGCGTCGTGCCGGACATCATGACGGTCGGCAAGGGAATGGGCGGCGGCTTCCCGCTCGCGGCCGTGATCTCCACCGAGAAGACCACGGCGGCCAAGCCCTGGTCCAACCCGAGCGCGAGCTCGTCCAGCTACGGGGGCAACCCGCTCGCGGCCGCGGCCGGCCTCGCCTCGCTCGAGATCATCCTGAAGCAGGATCTGGTCAAGAACGCCGAGCGCGTGGGCAAGGTGATGCTCGGGCGACTCGAAGAGCTGAAGGACAAGTACCGGTGCGTCGGTGAGGTCCGGGGTCGGGGCCTGATGCTCGGTATCGAGCTGGTGCAGGATCGGACGACGAAGGAGCCGCTGGCGAAGACGGTGACGCAGGCGCTCTACCAGGAATGTCTCCGGCGTGGGCTCGTCTCGATGACCTACTCGCCGTCGGTCCGGATCAACCCGCCGCTCACCATCCGCGAGGAGACGGCCCTCGCGGGACTCGCGATTCTGGACGAGGCACTGGAGGCGGTCGTGCGCGAGCACGGGCTCCGATAGGATGCGGCGCGGCGCGCTCATCGGCCTGGGCAACGTCGCCCTGCACGGCCACCTGCCCGGCTGGCGCCGCCGGCGTGACGTCGAGATCGTCGGCGGTACCGACTCGCGGCCCGAGCAGCGGGCCGTTCTCACGGCCCACGCCCCGGGCGCGCGCTGGTACGCGACGGTGGGCGAGCTCCTGACCGAGGCCTCGCTGGATTTCGTCGACATCTGTACGCCGCCGGCGAGCCACGCGCCGCTGATCCGGGGCGCGCTCGAGCGCGGTCTGCACGTGCTCTGCGAGAAGCCGCTGGTGGGCGCTCTCGACGACCTGGCCCCCCTCGCGCGGCTCGCGGCGAAGACGGGGCGCGTGCTCCACACCGTCCACAACTGGCACCACGCGCCGATCGTGCGCCGGACGGCGGAGTTGCTCCGTGAGGGCCGGATCGGCCGGGTCAATCACGTGGTCTGGCACACCCTGCGCACCCGTCCCGCCGCGGTCGGCGACCAACGCGGCGGTAACTGGCGGGTCGATCCCGCTGTCGCCGGCGGCGGCGTCCTCACCGATCACGGCTGGCACGTGTTCTATGTCGTTCAGCGATGGATCGGCGAGCGGCCGTTGTCGGTGAGCGCCACTCTGGAGCGGCGGCGGCACCTCTCGTGGAGCGTGGAGGACACGGCCAGCGTCCGCGTGACCTTTGCGGAGGCGACCGCCGAGATCCTGTTGACCTGGGCGTCCGACGTCAGACGGAACTGGGCCGAGGTCAGCGGCACCGCGGGCGTGCTCGAGCTTCAGGACGACACGCTGGTGTTGAAGGGCGACGGCCGAGGCCCCGACCTCTCCTGGCCCTGCCCGCCGGCCATGTCCGACGGCTCGCATCACCCGGACTGGTTCGACGCGGTGGCGGACCAATTTCTCGCGGAGGCGACGGGCGCGGCCCCGCGCGGGGAGAACCTCGCCGAAGCGTCGCTGTGCGTCGCGCTCGAGCACGGGGCGCGCCAGTCGAGCCGCGAAGGCGGGCGCGAGGTGACGCTCGCCGGGGTCCTGACCTGACGACTGCGGTCGCCGTCTCCGCCCGATCAGTGGACAGCCTGCTCCTCATCGTCCCGCCCGCGCCGGGCTCGGGCGCCCGAGTCTCGCCCGACACCGTGGTGGCGGGGCTCCCCCTGCTGCGCCGGATCGTGCTCGCCGGCATCCGCGCCGGATTTTCGCGCGTGCTCGTGCAGAGCGATCCCGCCGGCATCGACCGCCTGCTCGGCGGAACGGCGGCGACCGCGCTGAGCGACGACCTTCGGCTGGCGTTGGACTCGCGGCGCCGGATCGTGATCCTTCCAGCAAACGTCGTCCCCCAACCGCGCTGGCTGCGTGCGCTACGCGAATCGGAGATCGAGGCCGAGCGGCTCTATGCCGACGCGTCGCTGACCGCGGTGATCGACACCGCCGACTCGGCTGCGGTGCTCGCGGCGGCGATGCGCTGCCGTGGGGCGGGGGAGCTGGTGGAGGGGTTGCGCGCGCGGTTCGACTGGACGGATCTCAAGGCCGATGACGCCGGACGGTTCCCGCTCACCGGGCCGTCCGACACGGGGCTGGCCGAGACGTGGCTTCTGCGCAGCCTGATCAAGCAGCGCGAGGGATTCATGTCGCGCCACTTCGAGCGGAGGATCTCGCTGGCGCTCACGCGCCGGCTGGCCGCCACGCGCGTCACCCCCGACGCCATGACGCTCGTGAGCCTCGCGATCGGTCTCCTCGGCGCCTCGTTCTTCTTGTCGTCGTCGCCCGCGGCTCAGCTCGCGGGGGCGCTCCTGTTCTTGACGCATTCGATCCTCGACGGCTGCGACGGCGAGCTCGCGCGGCTCAAGTTCATGGAGTCGCCGCACGGCGCCATCCTCGACTTCTGGGGCGACAACCTCGTACACATCGCCGTGTTCGCGTGCATGGCGGTCGGCTTGAGCGTCACCCGGGAGGCGACGTGGCCGCTGGCGCTCGGCGCGCTCACGGTCGTCGCTACCCTCGGCGCCGCCGCCCTCGCGTCGCGCGAGATCATGCGGGACACCGCGGTCAGCGTGGACGCGACCTGGGCGGCCCGCCTCGCGGAGGCGTTTTCCAGTCGCGACTTCATCTATCTGGTGGTCGTTCTGTCGGCGTTCGGACAGGCCCACTGGTTTCTGATCTTCGCGTCCGTCGGCACGCCGATCTTCTTCCTCCTGCTCCTGTCGATCGGCGCGCGGCGGCGCGCCTGAGGCTCCGTGGCCGGATTCGTCGACGTGCTGCTCCGAGGGCTCGCCCTGTGCGGTCAGGCGGTCTCCGTCGGAGGCGTGTTCTTCGCGGCGCTGCTGCTGCGGCCGACGTCGCGCGAGGACCCGGCGGCCCGCTCACGCTTGGCGAGAAGCCTCGCGCTGACAGCGGGAGGCGCCATCGTCGTCGCCGGCGCGCAGGCGCTGTCTCAAGCCGTCCAGCTCTCCGTCCTCGGTGACGCGGCCGCGGGGTGGCCGCTCGGGGCGATCGCGGGCACGAGCTACTTCCGGGCGAGCCTCGCCCGGATCGTCGCGTGCGCCGGGCTGGTCGCCGCATGCGTGGCCCTGGCGAGGCGTCCGGACCGTCTGCACTGGTGGGTCGCGCTCGGCGGATTCACCGTGGCCCTGGGCGCAGGTAGCGCGTGGACGAGTCACGCGGCGGGCCGCCTCGGGCCCCGAGCCCTTCTCTTGGTCGTGGACGCGCTGCACCAGCTCGCGGCGGGAGTGTGGATCGGCGGGCTGCTCCACCTCATGGTCAGCGCCGCGCCGCGCGCCGCCGCGCCGTCGTCCGCGACGCTGCTGAAGCGATTCTCGACGATGTCGACAGTCGCCGTTACGGTCCTTGTCACCGCAGGGGTGGGACTCACGTTGTCCTACGTGGACAGCCCGCGCGCGCTCCTCGGCACCTCCTACGGCGTCATGGTCCTGGCGAAAGCCGCGGTCCTCGGCGGCCTCCTCTTCCTCGGCGTGGCGAATTTCGTTGCCGTGCGCCGGCTGCCGGAGGGGTCGGACGTCTCCCGCACGCGCATGCGTCGCTTCGTGGAGGTCGAGTTCGGTCTCGGCCTGACGGTGCTGTTCGTCGCCGCCGCGCTGACCTCGCTGCCGCCCGCGCGGGACGTCGTCGCCGAGCGCGCGCCCCTCGCCGAGGTCGCCGTGCGGTTCACACCGCGGTGGCCCGCGCTGACCTCGCCGACCATCGCCGACATGCCGGTCGACGACCGCAACGCGCCGCGCACGGCCGCCGACCGCGCATGGTCGGAATTCAACCATCACGTGGCCGGCTTCTTCGTGCTCGGCATGGGCTGCCTGGCCGTCTTGAACGCGACCGGCCGGGCGCCCTGGGCGTGTCACTGGCCGATCCTGTTCCTGGGCTTGGCGGGCTTCCTGATGATCCGCATCGACCCCGGCGCCTGGCCGCTCGGGCCCCTTGGCTTCTGGGAGAGCATGCAGTATGCCGAGGTGCTCCAGCACCGCCTGTTCGTCCTCCTGGTCGTTGCGTTAGGTCTCTTCGAATGGTCGGTCCGCACGGGTCGGCTCCGCGTCCCGTGGGCCGCGCTCATCTTTCCGCTCCTCTGCGCGGTCGGCGGCGGCCTCCTCCTCACGCACTCCCACGCGGGGCTGAACTTGAAAGAGGAGTTCCTGATCGAGGTCACGCACGTCCCTCTCGGCGTGCTGGCTATGATCCTGGGATGGGGCCGCTGGCTCGAGCTTCGCTTGCCGCCCCAGGCTGGCCGGCTCCCGGGTCGCATCTGGCCGCTGGCGTTCACGCTGGTCGGGGTCGTCCTCGTGCTCTATCGGGAAAGCTGAGCTGAGCTACCTGCGCATCGCCCTCCTCGTGCTCGGCCTGGCGCTGCTCGCCGCGCTGGTCGTCCAGAACGACCCCGCTGCGGTCCTCGGCTCGATCGCCGATCTCTCCTGGCGACTGGCGATCGTCCTCTGCTTTCCGGTCACGCTCGTGACGCTGTTCGACACCCTCGGATGGCGCTTCGCCTTCCTGCGCGAGGGCGTCGCCTTTCGAGCCCTGTTCGCGTCGCGGCTCGCCGGCGAGGCCTTCAACCTGACGACGCCAGCCGCCATCGGAGGAGAGGCGGTCAAGGCCTGGCTCCTGCGGGGGCACGCCCCGCTCGATGCGAGCCTCGCCTCGGTCATCGTCGCCAAGACGACGATCACGATCGCCCAGGGGCTCTTTCTCCTCCTGGGCATCGTGGTGGCGTGGCGCTCGATCCTGAGTGGGTCGCTCCTCTTCTACGGCATGCTCTGGCTGCTGGCCGTCGAGGCGGTCGCCCTCGGCCTGTTCGTTCTGGTGCAGACACGCGGTATGTTCGGGTGGGCGGGCGGGCTGCTTGACCGGCTCGGCGTCCGCGCCGCCTGGGGACGCTCGACGCTCGGACGGGTCGACGACGCTCTCGGACAGTTCTACCGGACGGCGCCGCAGCGGCTGGTGCTCTCGATCGCCTTCCACTTCGCCGCCTGGCTCCTCGGCTCGCTGGAGGCGTGGCTCATCTTGAAGTTTCTCGGCAGTGAGGTGTCGCTCGCGACCGCCACCGTGATCGAGGCGTTCGGTACGGCGATCAAAGTCGCGACCTTCTTGATCCCGGCCAGCCTCGGTGTGCTCGAGGGCGGCTTCCTGGCCACGTTCGTGGCGCTGGGGCTCTCGCCCACCACGGCGATCTCCTTCAGTCTCGTGAGACGTGCCCGCGAAGTCGCCTGGATCGCGATCGGCCTCGTCGTGTTCGCGGTGATGCGGCCCCGCGCCCCGAACGCGCCCGAAGCCTCGTCCGACCCGGAGAGCCATCCGGGGGAGGGGCGCTCGGCCCCCCGATGTTAAAGGGCCCCGCCCGCGCGTTCCGTTGTTAGAATTGGCCTCGCCCATGAGCGCCCGAGGTCTAGCCGGCGCCCTGATCGCGCTCCTGCTCTGGTCGACGAGCTGGGCCGGGGCGGGCCTGCCCACGGTCATCCACGATGGGCGCACGTACGTCGAGCTCACCAGGGTGGCCGCTTCGCTCCAGACGAAGCTCGACGCGACTCCCGCGAGCACGCGAGCCCACCTGCGCACCCGCGACAAGGTCGTCACCCTCACGCGGAACTGGGCCCAGGTGCTGGTCAACGGCAAGCCCGTGATGCTGGACGCGCCGGTGCGGGTCAGGCGCGGGGTGTGGCTCGTGCCCGAGTCCTTCGTCGGCCGCGTCGTTCCGACGCTCGTCGCCGGAGC
>JAHFDK010000245.1 GCA_023249095.1 Candidatus Rokuibacteriota bacterium
ACGGCAGCACGTCGGGATGGCAGCCGGCACTTTTCGCCAGGAAGTCGGCGTAGCTCATCCGCGCGAGGCGCGCCTTCTTCGCGCCGTCGTCGAGCCCGGGGAGGTAGTCGGCGGGTTCCTTGACGAGGCGCCGGATGTCGCGCCTGGCTGCCTCCGACAGCGGGGCCTGGGCGAGGAACGCCGGCCACGGGTCGGCCTCGCCTTTGCCGGGCGCACGCAAGAGCCGGTCGGCGCCGAACGTCGCGCGGTCGAAGAAGACGGCCGCGCCCATGCCGAGCCTGGCGTAGAGGCCGCGCTCGAGCATGCGCTCCCAGCGCGAGACGTCCACGCCCAGCTCGGCCACCAGGGCGCTCGCTCCTCGACTGTACGGCGCCGGGCTGTCGATGGCGAACGTGCCGCCGTAGCCGATCAGAGTGCGCTTACCGACCTGGAACTCGTTGCGCCGCGCGTGGCCGCCGAAATCGTCGTGGTTGTCGAGGATGAGGATGCGCGCGGAGGGGCCGGCCGCCTTGCGGAAGTACCAGGCCGAGGCCAGCCCGCTGATGCCGGCGCCCACGACCACGAGATCGTAGGTCTCGCCGTTGTCGGCGGCCGGGCCCGCGGTCTTCCAGAACGTTCCGTCCCCCAGCGCGTGGGCGACCTCGAACGAGCCTTCGTGGCTGCCGCGCAGGCCCGTGAGCGCGGGCGGGTACGGCGCCGTGCCGCGCGCCGCGTCGTCGAAGCGCAGCCCGAACGCCTCTCGCGGCGACAGCAGCACCCCGCCGACGCTGAGCGCGGCGCCGTTCAGGAAGTCCCGCCGCGTGATGCCGCGGCGCATCCCGAGCCCCTCGCTACCCGCCGTCAGGCGGGCACCTGGAGCGCGAGCGCGGCCGGCATGACGTCGGCGAGGGCGCGGGCGAGCTGTCCCTTCTGGTCCCACGACGCGAACCTCACGATGGGGGTCGTGCAGCCGACGTCGACATAGGCGCGGATCTTCTCGATGACGGCGGCCGGCGGGCCGCACGCGAGCCAGCTCTGGATGTACTCGCGGGTCATCGCGGGGCTGTAGTAGGTCTGGAGGAACTTCACGGACTCCTCGAACGCTGCGCTCTGGTCGTCGTTGATGTTGACCATGAGGTGGAGCGCGGACTCCATCGGTTCCGTCGAGCGGCCGGCCTCACGCGCGATCTGGCGGATCAGCGCCCAGCGCTCCTTGAAGCGGTCGACCGGCGTGTTGTCGGTCATCCAGCCATCGGCCATGAGCCCGACGCGCCGCAGCGCTCGGTCCATCACCTGTGGTCGAGTCACCTCGGGCTTGGGATTGGTCGCGATCCAGATCGGCGGGCATGGCTTCTGGACCGGCTTCGGCTCGAGGGTGAGATCGCGGAACTCGTAGAAGCGGCCCTGGTGGCTGACGCGATCCTCGGTCCAGAGACGCCGGAGGATCGTGATGCCCTCCTCGAGCCTGGGTCCGCGCTCGATCAGCTTCACCTTGAACGGCGCGAACTCGGCCTCGGCCTTTTCGCGCGGCAGGCTCCCGCCAACGCACGCGCCGAGGATCATTCGGCCATGCGAGAGGAGATCGAGGGCGGCCCATTGCGCGGCGAGGAAGATGGGATCGCGCAGGGGAAACGTCGACAGGCAGCACGTGCCCAGCCTGACGCGCCGCGTGCGCGCGGCAATCGCCGAGAGCAGCACGAGGGACTCGAGCCGCGGCTTGGCGAAGAGACTGTCGCCCACCCAGACGGAATCGAACGCGCCGGAGGCGTCGGCCTGCTCGGATACTTCGAGCAGCTCGTCGCTGCTCGTCGCACCGAACAGCACGCCGCGGTTCGGCAGGCTCAGCCCGTAGCGGGGTGTTCGCTGTATCAGGCGCGTCCTTTTACGGCTTGTAGTCGACTTTCGCGGGCTGAACCTTGCGCAACAGGTCCGGGTACACGAAGGCGCCGTAGTCGAGAGGCTTGCCGAGCTTGCCCTGCTGCTTGAGCTGCGCCTCGGCCAGCCGGAACATACCGATGGTGGAGTTACCCAGCTCCATGTCGAAGGTGAGCTTGGTCATGAGCTGCTCCACCAGCGGGGGGTCCAGATTCTTGAGGAAGTCGGACACGTCCTTGGCAGCGCGCTTGCGGTCCTTGTTGATGATGTCCGTCGCGTCCACCAGCGCGCGCATGAACGATTCGGCCTGCGCCGGGTTCTTCTTGATCCACCCCAGGTTCATGTAGATGTACACGCCCTGCTCGAGGATGCCTTCCTGGTCCTTGAGCACCTTGGTGTTCTTGACGGCCGCCAGGCCGCGGGTCACCCAGGGTTCCCACACGGCGTAGGCGTCGATGTTGCCGCGCTCCAGGGCCGCCACCATCTCCGGCGCCTCCACATTGACCACCGTGTAGTCCGCCGCGTTGAGCTTGAGCTTGTCGAGCATGGCCAGCCAGAACACCTCGCCGCCGGAGCCGCGGGCCACGCCGACCTTCTTGCCCTTCAGCTGGCCCAGGTTGTCGATATTGCGGCCCACCACGGCGATCCAGCGCACCAGGCGCGTGGCCTGGGCCACGACCACCACGTTGGGGTCCAGGTTGTGGTTGCTGACCCCGGCGATCTCGGAGCCGAAGGCCGATTCGATCTGGCCGTTGATGAGAAAGGACACCATGGCCGAGCCGGACGGTCCCGTGTTGATTCGCACGTCCAGCCCGTGCTTCTTGAACAGCCCCTCCTGCTGGGCCACGTAGTAGGCGGAAAACACAGGGTCCACCCCGGTGGCGATGGTCATCTTGGTCTGCGCCCATGCGGCGCCGCTCCAGGCCAGCAGGCTCACCACGAGCAGGCATTGTGCGCCGCGAGTCCACATGACAGTTGCCCTCCCTGCCGGCAAACTAGGTCGCCGGCGAGTATTTGCCCGCGAACGTGTAGATGCTCCACCGGAACATGCGGTCGACGGCGAAACCGAGCAGCCCCAGGGTGACCAGGGACACGAAGATTTCGTCCACCAGCATGAACAACCGTCCATCCCAAAGCATCTTGCCCAGCCCGTCGTTGGCGGCGATCAGCTCTGCCGCCACGATAGTGGTGAAGGAATTGCCCATCGCCAGGCGCATCCCGGTGAGGATGTAGGGAACGGTCGCCGGCAACGCCACATGAAAGAAGATCTGCGCGCGCGTCGCCCCCAGGGATTGCGCCGCCCGGATCTTGTTGGGAGCGATGGCCGACACACCCGCCGCCGTGTTCAGAATGACGATGAAGATCGTCGTGTAGATGATGAGGAAGATCTTGGCGCCTTCGCCGATCCCGAACCAGATCACCGCCACGGTGATCATGGCCACCGACGGTATGAACCGCAGGAACTCCGTGTAAGGCTCCAGCAGCTTTCGGACCGGCCAGAACGAACCCATGGCCAACCCGATGGGAATGCCCAACAGGGAGCCGGCAATGAACCCGGCCAAGATGCGCTGCATGCTGGCGGCAAGGTGCTCCAACAACACGCCATTGCGCACCAGCAACAGGCCCTTGCTGAACACAACCGTCGGCGGCGGGAACAGCACGGAGCTGACCACGTAGAGCGATGCCAACTGCCAGATCAGAAACAGGCTGACAAACCCCAGCGCGTAGCCTCCGTACACGCTCCACAGGCGTCGCGCGGCGCCCCCCGGGCCGAGAATGAACAGGCGCCCGCCCGCGTTGGTTTCCCTGGCCGTTGGATTCTCCTTGGAGGGCATTCGCTAATCCGCGCGGGCTATGGCTTTGGCGACTTCATCGCGAATCATCTCGTAGACCTGCTTGTAGTATTGCAGGAACACATCGTCCGTGCGGCTGCGCGCCCCATTCAGCGCCACCTCGACCACGCCCTTCACCTGCGATCGGGGCCCCGCGCGCATCACGCCAATGCGTTTGCCCAGCGTGACGGCCTCGTCGATGTCGTGGGTAATGAACAGGACGGTCGTGCGCGTGGTGTGCCAGATGTTGGCCAACTCCTCCTGCATCAGCGAACGGGTCTGGGCGTCCAGCGCGGCGAAGGGCTCATCCATGAGCAGCATTTTCGGTTCATTCGCCAGCACCCGTGCGATCTGGATGCGCTGCTTCATCCCGCCGGAAAGCTCGGCAGGATACTTCTTCTCCTGGCCCCTGAGACCGACGAGCTCCAGGTAGTGCATGGCGCGCTCGCGCCGATCCGCCTTGCGCACATGCCGCATGCGCAACCCGAATTCGACGTTCTCGACGGCGGTGAGCCAGCCGTAGAGCGAGTCATCCCCTTGAAATACCACCCCTCGGTCGCGACTGGCGCCCTGCACCGGACGACCGTCCATCAGGATGTGCCCGGCCGTGGGGGCCTCAAAGCCCGCGAGCATTTTGAGCACGGTCGTCTTGCCGCACCCGCTGGGGCCGAGCAGGCAGAAGAACTCCCCGGCCTCGATCTCGACGCTGAAGTGCTCCACCGCCCCATACTCGACGCCCTGCAGCGACCGGTAAGTTTTCTCCACATTGTGGAACGATACCAGCGGCATAGCGTCTGCCCTCGCCGGGTCCGCGCGCCGTGCGCCCAGATGTCGACCCTTCATTCGAGAGTTTCATGATCCGGACGATCCGCGCCCGGGGGCTCAGCCTAGCAAGCCCCAACCGCGCGGACAACCGCTAAAGCCCGCCGCTGGGGCCTTCGGCCGGCCGAGCACGCACGGCCACGCCTGCCTGCCTCCCTCTGCTAGACTCGGCCCCGATCGCGCGGAGGCTCGCCGGTGGCCCAATTCTTGAGCAGTGTGCCCGAGCTGATGGACGCTGGACTTCGCGGCTCCCGACTGCCGCGCGGGCGCGCGCTCGCGCTGCGCCTCGCCGCCATCGTCGCCTTCCTGGTGCTCTGGAGTCTGCTCTCGGGCGCCGTCGTGGTGCTGAAGCTCTTCAACCCGATTTTCCTGCCCGGCCCCTGGCTCGTGCTCGGCAGCGTGCTCGACATGGCGGTACGAGGCCCGCTCTGGATCCACCTGGCGGCGACGCTCGAACGCGTCGCGATGGGCTTCGGCGCCGGCGCGGCCCTCGGCGTCGCGCTCGGCCTGGCCGCCGGGCATCTCACGCCGGTCCGCAACGTGGTCGAGCCGCTCGTCGAGGTGCTCCGGCCGATCCCGCCGCTGGCGCTGCTGCCGATGTTCATCGTGTGGGTGGGGATCGGCGAGGCTTCCAAAATCGGGTTCATCACGTACGCGACGTTCTTTCCGATCTTCCTCACCACCGTCACCGGCGTGCGGCAGATCGACCCGCTCCTCGTGCGGGCAGCCCAGAGCCTCGGCGCGCGCGGCGTCGCGCTGTTCACGCGCGTGATCCTGCCGGCCGCGCTGCCGGATATCCTGACCGGGCTCCGGCTCGGCGTGGCGCTGGCGTTCTTCGTCATCGTCATCTCGGAGTTCATCGGCGCCGAGCACGGCCTCGGCTACCTCATCAACGACGGCCGCAACTTCTTCCTCGTGCCGCAGATGCTCGGCGCCGCCGTGGTGCTGGGGCTCCTCGGCTACGCGGGCAACGGGCTCGTGCGGCTGCTGGAGCGTCGGCTGACCCGCTGGCAGCATCCCGCGTGATGATGGCCCGCGGCCCCAAGATCCAGATCCAGCGCGTCGCCAAGTCCTTCGGCGCGCCGGGCCGCGCGATGCCGGCGCTGGAGGAGATCGACCTCGACGTGGCCGAGCGCGAGTTCGTGTGTCTCCTCGGTCCGTCGGGCTGCGGCAAGTCGACGCTGCTGAACATCGTCGCCGGATTCCTGGTACCGACGACCGGCACCGTCCTGGTCGACGGCCGCCCGGTGAGTGGGCCCGCGCCCGAGCGCGGCGTGGTGTTCCAGGAGTACGCGCTCTTCCCCTGGCTCACCGTCACCGGCAACGTGGAGTTCGGGCCGCTGCTCCAGTCCCGGCCGGCCGCCGATCGGCGCCGGACCGTCGACCGCTATCTCGACCTGGTCGGCCTCAGCGCCCACGCAGACAAGTTCCCGGTCCAGCTGTCGGGAGGCATGAAGCAGCGCGTCGCCATCGCCCGGGCGCTCGCCAACAACCCCGCCGTCATCCTGATGGACGAGCCGTTCGGGGCGCTCGACGCCCAGACGCGCGAGGTGCTACAGGACGAGCTGTCGCGCATCCAGCGGGTGGAGCACAAGACGATCCTGTTCGTCACCCACTCGATCCGTGAGGCCGTCTACCTGGCCGACCGCGTCGTCGTCATGACGTCGGTGCCGGGCCGCATCAAGCAGGTCTTCCCGATCAAGCTGCCGGAGGTCCGTGACCGCTTCGCGCACGAGTTCACGCGGTACGAAAGCGACATCACGCGCGTTCTGCGGGAGGAAGTCGCCAAGGTGCGCGCGTGAACGCGGCGGCGACGCGGGCAGCGGCGTTGCTGGGCGCGCTCGCTCTCTGGGCCGCCGTCGCCCACGGTAACGCGTGGCTCGGCGTCGTCAACCCGGTGCTGCTGCCCACGCCGGGGGAGGTCGGCCGGGTCGGGCTGGAGCTGGCGTGGAGTGGCGAGCTGACGCGTCACTTTCTCACATCGCTGGGCCGCGTGGCCCAGGGCTTCGGCCTCGCCTCGCTGGCCGCGCTCGGTCTCGGCCTGCTCGTCGCGATGTGCGTGCCGCTGCGTCTCATGGCCGAGCCCGTGATCGAGTTCGTGCGCCCGATCCCGCCGCTGGCCTTCCTGCCGATGTTCCTGGTCTGGTTCGGCCTCGGCGAGGCCTCGAAGATCGCCTTCATCGGCTACACGACGTTCTTTCCGATGTTCGTCGCCATCGCGGCCAGCGTGCTGCGCGTCGACGTGGTGCTGTTGCGCGCGGCCGCCAGCCTGGGCGCCTCCCGCGCGGACCTCGTCCGCCGCGTGGTGCTGCCGGCCGCGCTGCCCGGCATCGTTGTCGCCCTGCGCGTCGGCGTCGGCCTGGCGCTGTTCGTGATCGTCGGCGCCGAGTTCATGGGGGCCGACGCCGGCCTCGGCCACCTCATCATGGAGGGCCGCACGTTCTTCAACCCCGCGCAGATCGTCATGGGGGCCCTGACCCTGGGACTCCTGGGATCGCTGATCAACACGCTGTTGCTCACCGTCGAGCGCCGGCTGCTACGCTGGCGCGCCGCGGCCTGAAAGGAGCTTCGCATGCGCACCCTGCTCGCTATCCTCGTTTCCGTCCTCGCCGTGACAGGCGACGCGCTCGCCCAGGGCAAGCTCGAGCTCACCGAAATCGACGCGTGGCTCGTGCGCGACGCGCAGATGTCCTCGCAGTTCGCCGTCGCCGACCAGCTCGGCTTCTTCAAGGCCGAGGGCATCAAGGTCAATCCGCGCTGGTACATCGCGGGCACCGACCTGCCGTCGATGTGGGGCGCCGGCAACATCCACCTCGGCACCGCCACCGCCACGATGGTCGTGCCCATCGCCGCCGCCGGGCAGACGATCTACAACATCGCCCCCCAGAGCGACATCGCCGGCACCCAGCAGATCGTCCTCGGCAAGAAGGGGCAGGAGATCGTCCGGTCGCCGAAGGACTTCGAGAAGGTGAAGATCGGCATGCCCAAGGGCGCCTCGGTCACGATGGCCATCCAGGCCATGGCCCGCGACACCGGCGTGGACTTCAACAAGCTCCAGTTCGTGAACCTCGCGCCGCCCGACGCGGTCACCGCGCTCGCCAAGGGCGACATCGACGCCATGGCCGCCTGGGCGCCGTGGGTGTTCAACGCCGTCAAGCAGGCGGGCGGCAAGGTCTACTTCACCGGCAACCGGAGCTTCATCCCCGGGAAGGAAGGCCAGGTGGACTGGCTGCACGTGCACGCCGGTGTGGTGGCCAGCGGCAAGATGCTCAAGGAGAACCCCAACACGTTGAAGGCGGTTCTGCGCGCGCTCCGGAAGGCCACCGACACGCTGAACAACGACCGCGACGCGAGCGTGAAGATCGTCGCCCGCGAGATGAAGACGGACGAGGCGCTGACCCGCGACATCATGGCGCTCAACATCTACTCGATGGAGATGAACGAGAAGATCCCGCGCGGCATGGGCGAATTCGTGGACTTCCTGCACTCGCTCGACCGCATCAAGCAGAAGTTCCCGCCCGAAAGCGTGATCTACACGAAGCTCCTGGAGGAGATTGACCCCGGGCTCGTGAAGTGGAAGTCGAAGACCGAGATCAAGTAAAGCGTTCGCTATCGGAAATCCCCCTAACGCACTGATTCCGAGGAGGTGCCCGATGAGACGCGAGGCGTGGTCACGGCTCCCGTTGCGGAGGCTCGTTTCCCTTACGCTGCTGGTGGCGCTGGCATCGATCCTGGGAACCGCCCCAGCATCGACACAGGAGGCGAAGGTCCAGAAACTGGTGTTCGCGTCCGCGGGGTTCGAGGATAGCAACCGATTCTGGATGGTCAGCCGTCCCGATCATCTGCAGTACGACCCATTCCTGGAAACCCTGCTCGAGGTGGATCCGAAGACCGGCGAGTACACCCCCCGCCTGGCCGAGAAGTGGCAGGCCAGCCCTGACTTCAAAGAGTGGACCTTCTTCCTGCGTAAAGGCGTTCAGTTCCACTTCGGCTACGGCCCGTTCACCGCCAGGGACGTCGTCCATTCCCACTCCTTCATGATGCGTCCGGAAGCGACCGCGACGCTGGTCGGATTCTGGCGCCAGGTCGAGGAGGTGAAGGTCGTCAACGAGCACTAGGTCGTGTTCCGCATGAAGCGCCCGACGACCGTCATGCCGTACGCGGCGTCCCGAGCCGGAGATCTCAGGATCGTCAGCAAGGCCCAGTGGGACAAGGAAGGACTGGAGGGGTTCGACAAGCGGCCGGCGGGGACCGGCTCGTACCGGTACGGCGGCCGGCAGGCGGGCCTGTCTATCACCTTCGAGCGCGCGGACAACCATTGGCGAGAGAAGCCGGCCTTCAAGCAGCTGGAGTCCCGATTGGCCCGCGAGGAATCGACCCGGCTGGCGCTGGTGCTCTCTGGCGAGGCCCACATTGCCGACCTGCCCCGCGAGCTGCAGAAGGACGCGCTCAAGAAGGGCTTGAAGCTCTTCTCGTCGTCGTTCCCAGTGGACTGGATGACGGTGTACCTGGGCGGCCAGTACTACATGCCCGGGGACCCGGCGTTCAAGTCCGACGTGGCCTGGACCAAGAAGCCGGTGCGACAGGCCCTTAATATGGCCATCAACCGGAAAGAGCTCCTCAACACGGTGTTCGTCGGCAAGGGAACCATGACGTACGTCACCGGCTGGTCCGCCCAGTCGGAGGGCTATAACCCGGAGTGGCAGAGTCGGTTCGATCAGATGTATGGCTACAACCCCGGGAAGGCCAAGGCGCTCTTGAAGGAGGCCGGCTACGGCCCCGGGCAGCTCAAGTTCAAGATCC
>JAHFDK010000246.1 GCA_023249095.1 Candidatus Rokuibacteriota bacterium
CACGACGCTCTTCCGATCAGGCACGAAGCTGGAAACGGCGGATACAGCCAAGGGGAGCCTACGGAGCTTTGCGCCAGTCCTCGACCCTACTCAAGACCGCCAAGGCGCTCGGACTGACGATCCCGCAAACGCTTCTGTTGCAGGCGGACGAGGTAATTCAGTAGCGCACACTGGCCCCTTCCCCGGTGCCCTCGACCGGGGCGCTCGGATATCAGGCGGCTCGCGCAAAACGACTGTCGATTACCTGAACCTGAATGACTCTGGCGGCTGTGGCCTAGTCGTCCCCTGTCGAAGCGATCGCGCTTTCCACCCAGCGGCGGGCGGCGTGACCCAGCTTTAAAGATCTCGGGCGGCGTGCCCTGACGCCGTACATTCACGGTATGGACGTCATGATGGCGTTGGCCCTCGTGGTGCTCGTCGTCGCGGGGACCGCTTTGATGATCCTTTCAGACTCGCCGACCTGGTTTCTCTGGCCGTGGCGTCTCCCCTGGACGATCTGGGTGATCGCTGCGGTCGTCTGGCTGCTCATGCTCACACTCTTCTAGCCGCGCCCCGGTGCTCGTCCAGGCCGGGGCGCTGGTGCGCGTCGTGACGTTCGGCTAGACTCCCCGCCAGCCATCCCCACCGAGGTGCCCAATGCGGCTGATCGGGCTCGCGGTCGTTCTTACTCTCAGCTTCATTCTTGCGCCGCTCATGGCTGAGACCCAGCAGACGGACAAGATCGCTCGAATAGGCTACCTGGCGACCGGCGGGGCCGCTTCCAACCCACTGCACGAGGCCTTCATCCAAGGTCTGCGAGAACTCGGGTATGTCGAGGGCCAGAACGTCGTGATCGAGTACCGCTCAGCCGACAGCCGCACTGAACGGTTGCTGGATCTCGCGAGCGAGCTGGTTCGACTCAAGGTCGACGTCATCGTAACGAGCGAAACGTCGGCGGCCCTGGGGGCCAAGCACGTCACCGCAACGATTCCCATCGTGATGGCGTCGAGTGGCGACCCCGTTTTCTACGGCCTCGTAGCCAGTCTGGCTCGACCTGGCGGGAATGTCACCGGAGTGCATAGCACGGCCCCCCCTGAGCTGGCCGGCAAGCGGTTGCAGCTCCTCAGAGAGGTGGTGCCCGGCGTATCGCGAGTCGGCGTGCTCTTGGATTCGGGCGACGCCTACGCCCTGCTGATGATGAAAGAGATTGAGAGGGTCGCCCAGGTCATCGGGGTCCAGCTCCACAGCGTCAAGACACAGCGACCCGAGGAGTTCGAGCGAGCGTTCGAAGCAGCACTTCTGGACCGGGTCGACGCTCTCATTACGGTGGAAGGGGTTCAGACGGTGATGGACCGGACCCGGATTGTGAACTTCGCGGCGATGAGCAGGCTCCCGGCAATCTACGGACTTAGAGAGTTTGTGGATGCCGGAGGTCTCATGGCCTATGGCATCGACCGTCGCGATTTGTTTCGTCGCGCCGCCACCTACGTCCACAGAATACTTAAAGGCGCCAAGCCCGCCGACCTGCCCGTCGAGCAGCCCAGCAAGTTCGAACTCGTCATCAACCTCAAGACCGCGAAGGCGCTGGGCCTGACGATTCCGCAGACGCTGCTGCTGCGCGCTGACGCCATCATCGAGTGATGGACCGGCGTGCGTTCATCACCGTGATGGTTGCGAGCATTCTCAGGGCTTCGACAACCTGTTGCTCGTCGTCAGAGAGAGGAACTGTCCGAAGTCCGAACGATGCTGCCTCGTCGGCATCGATCACGAACTCATGCTCGGGGTACTTCTCCACCAAATGGCGGGCAATGCCTCGCGCCTTCTCAGCGGGGTAGTTGGCCTGAAGGAGCCGTACGGCATACTCCTCGGCGACCTTCAGTGCTCGCGACATCTGGGTATAGTGGACCGCGTCTAGGAGCCTGTCGGCGAAATGCCGAACCCGATGATCAGACGCGTCGCTCGTCCCACTTCGGCTTTCCTGGGCGCCCTCACGTGTGTGGAGATCAGGGAAGGAACCGACGTTTCTGGACTGGCCATCCCACTTTTTTTCGCGACCATCATTTCTCCGACAGGCTCCTAGCTTCTCGAAGAGAGGGCGTACGAGATCAGAGCCGAAGCGAAGCACCATTGGCAGAAGAGTCTCGACTTTCTTGCCCGTACGGGATCGCTCTCACTCTCACTTCTGATGTTGACCCGGAAGAAGCGGTCCGGATGTAAATCTTCGGTGCGGGAGAATGATATGAATTGACACAAAGTTATCCTGCATTTGCCCCGTACCTGCTCCGCCGGAACACCCTCTGAGAAGTTCTGATGCTTCTCTGATCGGTTCCTGCGCCTCAGACCACGGGACCTCGCCCTCCCGGAGGCGCTTGACTTCGGCCGCCGGGGGGCGCGATCGTGCGCCGACGGGCATCCCCGATCGCGCCGCGTCCGGCCCCGAGACTCCCCGAAGCCCCTGAACTAGCCTCGGCGTCGACCCGACCAGACCACCCCGGGTTTTGTCAGTTTTGTCGGTGACTCGCGCGCCTCACCCTGTGGCGCCCAGCGGGGCGGCGACCCGTACCTCGCCGGAGTGACGGTATCGTGGGTACATGGCAACGCCGCGTCTTCAGGTGATCGCGCTGATCGCGCTAACGTTGTGCGTCGGCGGAATGCCGGCCACGCCCGCGCCGGGGGCGCCGGTGGGTCAAGCGGCCCCGCCCGAGTTGGTCAGCGAGCTGGGCCCGGTCGTCGAGCGTGCCCGGCAGCGCTTCGAGGCCCGCGACGCCGCCGGCGGGCTCGCGCACGTGTCGGAGCAGTACCGCAGCGGCGGGTTGACGAAGGCCGATCTGCGCCAGCAGCTCCTCGCAATGTTCGCGCTCTACGAAGTCCTGCGTGCAGGGGTGATAATCGACAACGTGCAGGTCGTCGACGGCGCGGTGTGGGTCTACACGAGCGGCGAAGTGTCCAGTCGCCTGCCGTTCCTGGGCTGGGTGACTGTCCTCACGTGGCAGAACGAAACACCGGGAGTCGGTAGGTAGGTCGGCGAACGCGCGGCTTGTACGGAACATCTTCGAAGTCGCGATCCAGCGCCAAGCGAACCGAGTGGCTCGCATTGACGGACCGTCCAAGACCGACCTTGAGACGATTGTCGTTGAAGATGTAGCTGGAATTGACGTGGCGAACTGAATTAGATTCGCTGACGCCATCTGACGCCGCTGCGGAGCCTCGTCCCTCAGTTTCTCGGCCAGAGGTCGCTGGCGACCGCCTGCTCGAGCGTTGCCTTATCGAAGGGCGGAGCGGGCAGAAGATCGAGCCCAGTGAGTCGGCGAATCTCCGCAATGGCCCGGATGCGCGTTCGGAGGTAGTTATCTTTGGTCACATCGCCGGCGGTCCGGCCCGGGACCCCGGTCGGCTGGTTCGGGATGAGCAGCGTGATTGCCTCAAATTGCCCGGCCGGCGGTTGCTGGCGCAAGATGATCTTGTAATAGTGCGACGGCACCGCCGCACCGGATGAGCCCTGACTGAGTTGGGCATCAGTCACCGCATCCGGGATCTGATCGTCGTTGTCGTCGAACACGGCCGACCGTGCCCCTCAAGGCCACGCCGATCCCGAAGCCCGACGCGCCGCGCATGGAGATCATCCAGCGGGCGTTTGAAATGCTGCCGAACACCGCGCCCTTCGACGTCACCGGTCATCCGTCGATGAGCGTGCCATGCGGGCTGAGCGACGTGCTGCCGGCCGGGATGATGCTGACGGCGAAGCACTTCGACGAGGTGTCGATCTACCGGGCGGCGTCGGCGTTCGAGAAGGCGGGGGACTGGATGGTACGTCTTTGGAGAAGTTGGCGGAGGCATTCGCTAAAGCTCTTCGCGATCAACTCTTCAGGGCGTGACGCGGCCAGTGTGGATCGCCCGGCGGCGCTGTGGCATTGGACCTGTGGCCGAGGAACTGAAGTGATTGCCGAGATAAGGAACACGCAGACCGTCGTCGTTCTTGCCCTTTGTCTGCTTGGAATCTGGCTGGCCGCCGAATCGGCGCTCGCTCAGGAGGTAGTCGAGAAGCCGACGTGGTCCGTCGGCGATTGGTGGGAGATCGGTCGATACCGGTTCACCGTCTCCAACCGCAACGAAGACAGGTACGAGATGATCCGCACGCCGAATGGAAGAAATGCGAATCTCTCCGCCGCGGCGCCTTACAAAGTGGTCGTCGCTGTCGATGGGTGGATTTCGGAGCGTATCAGGCCAGATCGTTCCGTGAGCGAGGCACTCGAAGACAAGAAACACGACTGGGTCCGGTTTCCACTGACCGTGGGTAGTGAGTGGGTGTTCTACGTGCTCGGGAAAAGCCGCAGGGGGAAGTCACAGCGATACGACTACGAGTGCAGGGCAGTCAGTTGGGAAGAGCTCCAGATCGCCGGAAACAGTGTCCGGACCCTGCGGATCGCGTGTCAGAGCTGGACACGGAGCAATCCGAAGCATCGCGCGGACCATACCGTTTGGTATGCACCGGAAGCGAAACGCTACATCAAGCTCGTTTCACACTATACGGGCGGCCCTACCTTTGACTGCTCAGCGTGGAGCGTACGCCCGTGATGCACGCTCCACCGCAGCCACGGTGACGAGCCCGGTCAGAGAACCTGTCACCGCCGAGGGGTTGTGTACCGTGCGGGAATCTGTCAAAAATCCGCGGGTGTGTGTGAGAGATCTACGGTGGCATACACCCCCTAAGAATGACAGGTAAGCCCACGGCGCGGGAGAAGACGTGGCCTCGGACATGGGTGGCAAGCACATGCTCCTCTTCGTAGTCGCCCGCACCCGTCTGCGCTGTTGACTCAAGGCCGGCAGTCCCCGAGACTAAAATGCGCTCGTGATTTACGTCCCCCTCACCGTTCTGAATGCCACGAGTTCTCATTGGCAGAGACCGCAGTGGAGAAGTTTGGAGGCTGACTGGGAATCCAGCAGGAATTCCCTGGGAATCCGGAAAACGGACGGATGCTCTCGGCGGTCGCGCTGTCCGTCGACGCGCCGCCTGTGCGGTAGACCGCGGGTTCCTCCCTCTCCTTGACCGTCGAATGCCCGGCGGCATACTCTCAGCCCGATCCGCCGTGAGACCCGGCGGGGAAACCACATGCAATGTCGCCAGTGCCGTCACGAGGTCCCCCCCGACGCTCAGTTCTGTCCGGAGTGCGGGGCACGACTGGGCATCACGTGTCCGGAGTGCGGCACCGACAACGCGCCGGCCCACAAGTTCTGCAAGAAGTGCGGCCGCGCGCTCGGCCCCGCTCCGGCGGACAAGGACCCCGCGCGGTTCGCCTCGCCGCAGAGCTACACGCCCCGGCACCTCGCCGAGAAGATCCTGACCTCCAAGAGCGCGCTGGAAGGCGAGCGCAAGCAAGTCACCGTGCTGTTCTGCGACATTGCCAATTCGACCGCACTCGCCCAGCGCCTGGGCGCCGAGCCGATGCACGAGGTGCTTGAGCGGTTCTTCGAGTGGCGCTCGCCGAGGTCCACCATTACGAGGGCACCATCAACCAGTTCCTGGGCGACGGCTTCATGGCGCTCTTCGGCGCGCCCATCGCGCACGAGGACGACGCGCGGCGCGCCGTGCTCGCAGCGCTCGGCATCCAGCGCCGCCTCCACGACCGCCGGGTACCGTCGAGCGACGTGCTCGGCGAGCCCGGGCGCGAGCGCAGGGCGTGCACATCGGACGCAAACCTCGCGTGGTGGACGTGGAGGAGGTTCGGCGGCGCCGCGCGGACGGTCAGGGGTGGCGGCGCATCGCCAGGGCCCTGAAGACTCCTATGACGACCTTGCGGCGGAAGGTCGCCATGGGTCGATTTGAACCAAGTGCGGCGACCCCTGGTCCGTAGGCCCGTCGCGTTTGGCTGGTTGCGGGGGGGCGCTTTGTTCCGACGGCAACAACCGCGGCTCCGTTGGAGTTCCGCGTCCGGGTGCTGTTCTAACGCCCTGATGAGCAGGAAATCCAAAGCGAGGTTCGATCCCGAACCGGATAACGCACGGTGGTGGTCCATGACCTGACCTTCTAGATCTACGGGGTCGCCTTCTGGCGCTAGCCCGGGCGAAACAAGCGAAGCCCGCTCCCCATCCCACGTCGTCGGTCGTCGCCCGGCGCCTCGACTGTATCCGATTCCGTCCATGTCGTCCGTCCTCCTGCCTCCACGTCGATTTGCCTTGTTCGGTTCTGGCCGCTCGGCTATGTTCGACACTCACGAACAAGAGGGGGCCGCGAGGACATGGTTACTGTCGCCCTCCGATCGAGCCGCACCTTGTCATATCCCGCCTCCGTGGAATCATCCGGCCTCGCTGTCGCACTCCGCGTGGCCGAAGCCGACCCGGCCGGCGCACCGAAGCCGCGCCTGCTCGACCGCGTCCGTGCGGCCATCCGCGCGAGACACTACAGCCGCCGCACCGAGAAAGCCTACGTCGCGTGGATCCGCCGTTACATCTTCTTCCACGACAAGCGCCACCCCGCCGACATGGGAGCGCCCGAGGTCACACGCTTTCTGAGCGCCCTCGCGGTCGAGGGCAAGGTGGCCGCGTCCACGCAGAACCAGGCGCTGAGCGCCCTGCTCTTCCTGTACGGGGAGGTGCTGGCGGTCGACCTGCCGTGGATGGACGAGATCGTCCGCGCCAAGCGCCCGCAGCGGTTGCCCATCGTCTTGACCCGCGACGAGGTGCGGGCCGTCCTGCGTCGGCTCGACGGCACGCCGCGCCTGATGGCGTTCCTCCTCTATGGCGCCGGGCTCAGGCTGCTCGAGTGCTGCCGCCTGCGCGTCCAGGACATCGACGTCGGGACCAACCAGATCGTCGTCCGGAGCGGCAAGGGCGACAAGGATCGCGTGACGATGCTGCCGGCCGCGGTGAAGCCGCATCTCGCCCGACACCTGGAGCGCGTCCGGGAGCAGCATCGCCGCGACCTCGAGACCGGTGCCGGCTGGGTGGAGCTCCCCACGGCTCTCGCGCGGAAGTACCCGAACGCCGGCCGGGAGTGGGTGTGGCAATGGGTCTTCCCCGCCACGCGGACGTATGTCGACCGGCTCACGGGCCAGCATCGCCGCCATCACCTGCACGAGTCCGTCTTGCAGCGCGCGGTGAAGCAGGCGGTCTGGCGCGCCGGAATCGCCAAGCGGGCGGGTCCCCACACGCTGCGCCACTCCTTCGCCACCCACCTCCTCGAAGACGGCCGCGACATCCGGACCGTCCAGGAGCTCCTGGGTCATCGCGACGTGTCGACGACACAGATCTACACGCACGTCCTGAACCGCGGCCCCTCCGGAGTGCGGAGTCCGCTGGACGGAATGCTGGATGCGTGATATTCGCGCCGTTCCGAGCGGGATATCCGCTGTGCTACACGACAGCGCCTCGCTGGATAGCACGGCCGGCACGATCTGGCGCAGGCCCGGCAAATACTCAGAAGCGTTGGACTGACGGACCATGAACAGGAACGCGCGACCCGTGCTACACGGCGCCTGGTTGCCGAGCTTGGCCCGCTACACTGGTCAGCGTATTCATGGACCGAATAGTAGTTAGCTGGACACGGCCATGATCCAACGCCTGTCGCTTCTGGGGTCTTTATCCCGGTCCACCATCAGGAGGCGTCCATGAAACTGGGCAGCGGCCGCTCCCTAGTCTTGGCTCTCGCCCTCCTTGCTGCCCCGCTCGTCGTCGCCGCGCAGCAGGCGATGGTCCCGAAGATCGGCGTGCTCATCTTTGGCTTCGCCAACAATCCCAATCCGTGCCTGGAGCGGCTGCGACTCGGGCTCAGCGAGCTCGGATATGTCGAGGGGCGGACCCACGTTCTCGAGCTGCGCTGGGCGGAAGACCGCACCGATCTGTTCCCAAGCCTGGCCGCCGACTTGGTCCGGCTCAAGGTGGACCTCATCGTCTCGGCGAATGCACTCGCGGCAGTAGCGGTGAAGGAAGCGACCACGTCGATTCCCGTCGTGTTGGCGTCGAGCTTCTACCCGGTTGAACTCGGGGTCATCGCCAGCCTCGCGCGCCCGGGCGGTAACATTACGGGCGTGACCCACTTTACGCCGGAGCTCATGGCGAAACGTGTGCAGCTCCTTAAGGACGTCGTGCCAGGGGCCTCGCGCATCGCCGTGCTCCGGCTCCCTGGACATATCCACGATCTCGTCGTGAGGGACATGGCGGCCGCGGCCAATCAGCTCGGCGCCCAACTCCAGGTGATCGAGGTGCGGAGAGTGGAAGATCTCCCAGCGGCGTTCGACGCCGCTGGGAGGAGCGCTCAAGCGGTGATGAGCACCCAGGGGCCGTTCTTCTACTCCAACCGTGTCCAGATAGCGAAGCTCGCGCTTAAGCACCGGCTGCCGAGCCTCTCCGGCGAGCCTGCGGCTGCCGAGGCCGGCGCGCTCTTGTTCTATGGGCCCAATGTCTTCGAGGGCTGCCAGCGTGCGGCTAAGTACGTCGATCGCATTCTCAAGGGAGCCAAGCCGGCGGATCTTCCTGTCGAGCAACCGACGAAGATCGAGTTGGAGATCAACCTCAAGACCGCGAAGGCGCTCGGCCTTACGATGCCCCAGTCCCTGCTGGGACGAGCGGACAAGGTGATTCAGTAGCTGCGGGGAGGACTGACCAACGAACGGGAACCAGCTAACCGCGCGCTCGAGCGGACGCGCTTCGCGCGCCGCTCACCGCGAGCGTTGGGCAGACGAGAGGAGCGCGGGACCACGCTGATGGCGACTCGCGGGATCCTATTCGGCTCTTGGTAATGCAGTGCATTGGCGACTGGGCAGCCACGCTGGTGAGGCTTACAGTCATCACGCTCGCCATTGGAGTAGATCTTCTGCTTCCCGCGGCGCCGCTCCGGGCTCAGGTACCGCATCCAACGCAAATGGCCCAGCTCGGATTTCTCTCCTTGTCCTCCCCTCCGCACATCGCGCCCTGGCTCCAGGCATTCCGACAAGGTCTCGCCGACCTCGGATGGGTTGAGGGCAAGAACATCAGGATTGAGTACCGATACGCCGAGGGTCGACTCGAGCGGCTCCCTGATTTCGCCGCCGATCTCGTCCGCCTCAAGCCAGACGTCATCGTCACAACCCTTAATACCGATGCCCTGGCTGCCCAAAAGGCTACCAGGAGCATCCCTATCGTTATGGCGTCGGCGGCTGACCCCGTTGGAACTGGGCTTGTCGAGAGCTTGGCGCGGCCCGGTGGCAACATAGACCACGACGCCGCTTTTTAACTGATCACACACGACGGCGGTGGTGACGCCGCCCATGAACTGAAAGGCGCGCTGATGGCTCGCGATCCAGTCGGGGACCTGCTGCGTGCGCGTGGCTTCG
>JAHFDK010000037.1 GCA_023249095.1 Candidatus Rokuibacteriota bacterium
GAAAGGCGCGTGGCCGCCGTGGCCAGTCATGCCGTAGACGACGATGCCCTGCCGGCAGAGCTGCGCCCAGCCGACGCGGCAGTGCTTGCACCGCCCGCATCCCTTGTAGTGATGGACCATCACGCGCTGGCCGATCGGCGCGTCCGCTTCGCTGACGCCGGGCCCGCGCTCGGCGACGACGCCGCACGGCTCGTGGCCGGCGACGACGGGTCCGCCGCCGCCGCCCAGGCCCAGGGCCGCGGCCGCGTTGCCGGCGGCGCGGTACGGGTGCAGGTCGCTCCCGCACATGCCGGAGGCCTTCATGGCGACGACGACCTCCCCGGGACCCGGTGTCGGGTCCGGGAACTCACGCAGCTCAAGCTTCCGGTTGCCGAGGAAAACGACGCCACGCATAAGTCCTCCTGAGCGGCTACCCTATCACCATCGCCTATAGTCCGGGAGGCCCCATGCAGACGATGAAGCTCGGCGAGGTGTCGATTTCCCGCGTGATCGAGATCGACCGCTCGTCGTTCTCGACCGCGTCCATGCTACCCGACTCGAGTGCCGATGTGATCGCCGCGCACCACCGCTGGCTCAAGCCGCACTTCTTCGACGAGCGGACGGGCGACCTCGCCTCGCGCATCCAGACGTACGTCGTGCGGACGCCGCGCCACACCGTCGTGATCGACACGGGTGTCGGGAACGGCAAAACGCGCGCCGGCTCGCCCGCCTGGCACATGCGACAGAGCTCTTATCTCGACGATCTCGCCGCGGTCGGCGTCACGCCCGAGCAGGTGGACTTCGTCTTGTGTACCCATCTGCACGTGGACCATGTCGGATGGAACACGCGCTGGAAGGACGGGCGCTGGGTCCCGACGTTCCCGAACAGCACATACGTCATCGCCGGTGCGGAGTGGGAGTTCTGGAAGTACGAGAGCGACGCGGGCAAGGAGGAGTCGGGGTGCATCGCCGACAGCGTCGTGCCGGTGGTCGAGGCCGGCCAGGCGCTGCTCGTCGACAGCGACTTCAAGGTCGACGAGCATCTCCGCTTCGAGCCGTGGATCGGCCACACCCCGGGCCACGTCTGCGTCCGCCTCACGACCTCCGCCAGCAGCGCCGTTTTCTCCGGCGACCTCATGCACCGGACGGTGCAGGTGGCCGAGCCCCAGTGGTCGAGCCGCTTCTGCTACGATCCGGCCCAGGCGCGCGCGACACGGCGCGCGTTCGTCGAGCGCCATGCCGACTCCGGCACGCTGATCCTGGCCGGGCACTTCCCGCATCCGGGTTTCATCGTCCGCGAGGGCGGGGGCTACCGCTTCACTCCGGCCGCGTAGACGCGCGTTGTCTGGTACTCGAACTCGTAAGGGGCGCGCGTCGTGATCGCCTCGACGTCGAGCCGCGCCCGCTTCATGTAGGTCGCCATTTCGGTCGGTTGATAGAGCGTGGCGTCGATCGAGACGCCCCGGCCGAACCAGTCGTCGGCGTGGACCTCGCCCTCGCCGCCGTGGAAGGCGAGCAAGAGGAGGCCCCCGGGAATCAGGACACGGGTCAATTCCGTGAGCTGGGGCTCGCAGGTGAGGGAGAGCCCGAGCTCGCACGTGTTGGTGCGGCCGAAGATGACGAGGCCGGCGCGCTTGAGCCGCGTGACGTGCTCGCTACCGGCGGCGGGTGGCGGCGCGTCGGCGAAGAACCGGGAGCTCCGGGTCATCTTCACGCCGGCGATTGACGCCGTCAGGTCCTTCATGAGGAACGGCACGCCCGTGAACGGTCCGTCCGGCAGGCCCGCCGCGATCGCGGCGCGTCCGTAGTCGTAGAGGGGCATCGTCACGGCGTTGATCGCGGGGTTGCGCGCCGCGACCCGCTCGATGGCGGCCCCAGGAGCTCGCCGGGGGAGACCCGGCGGCGTCGTACCAGCTCGGCGAGGCCGAGCGCGTCGTACCGCTCGTAGTCGGCGAATCCGCTCACGTCGACGTCCCCCGGCTCATCGGAGGCCATGTTAGTCGAACCGGTCGCGTGCCGCGTGGGCATAATGGGGAGCCCCTCATGAGCGACATCCAGGAGACCGATCGGCACAGCCACAATCCGCTCGTCCGCTATTTCAGAATTCTGGGGCCCGGTCTCGTCACCGGCGCGTCGGACGACGATCCGAGCGGGATCACGACCTATTCCGTCGCCGGCGCCTCGCTCGGCTACGGGACGCTCTGGACGGCGCTCGCGACGTTGCCCCTGACGATGGCGGTCCAGCTCATCTGCGCGCGGATCGGGCTCGTCACCGGCCGCGGCCTCGCGGGCGCCGTTCGCCGGCACTATCCCCGCCCGTTCCTCTACGTCGCGTGCCTGTTGCTGCTCGTCGCGAACGTCTTCAACATCGCCGCCGATCTCGCGGGCATGGCGGACGCAGCCAGCATGCTGACCGGCGTGTGGAGGCTCGTGTGGGTCCCCTTGTTCGGCGCGACGGTCATGGTCCTCACCATCTACACGAGCTACCCGACGTTCGCGAAGTATCTCAAGTGGATGACGGTGGTGCTGTTCTCCTACGTCTTCGCGGCCTTTCTGGCCCGTCCCGACTGGGGCGCCGTGCTCACAGCGACCGTGGTGCCGGACCTCCGCTGGAATCGCGCGTACGTCACGACGCTGGTCGCCATCTTCGGTACGACGATCTCGCCGTACCTCTTCTTCTGGCAGGCCTCACAGGAGGTCGAAGAGGAGAAGGCGCGCGGACGGCGTACCGTGGCCTCTCGACGGGGAGCGACGGCACACGAGCTTCGCGATGCCCGACTCGACGTGGCGACGGGCATCTGTCTCTCCAACGTCGTGTTCTACTTCATCATCCTGACGACGGCGGCCACGCTCCATCGCGTCGGCCGGCACGACATTCAGACCGCGCGCGAGGCCGCCGAGGCGCTCCGGCCTCTCGCCGGCGACGGAGCATATCTTCTCTTCGCGCTCGGGTTGATCGGCACGGGGCTGCTCGCCGTGCCCGTGCTTGCGGGATCGGCGTCCTTCGCCGTCGCCGAAGTCTTCGGATGGCGCGCGGGGCTCGATCTCTCACCCCGGCGCGGCCGGCGTTTCTACCTGGTCTTCGCGGGCGCCGTGAGCGCGGGCATGCTGCTCGATCTCGCCGGGACGAACCCGATCCGCATGCTGTTTCTCTCGGCCGTTCTCAACGGGCTCCTGGCGGCGCCGCTGCTCCTGCTCGTCATGCTCGTCAGTAACAACCGGGCGATCATGGGCGAGCACGCGAACGGTCCCTGGCTCAACGTGCTCGGCTGGTCGGCGACGGCCGTCATGTCGCTCGCCGCGGCCGCCTTCCTCGGAACGTTGCTGTGACGAGACCCGCGCCGTGAAGGATCGGTTCGCGCTCCTCCTGATCGGCGTGATCTCGCTCGTGATCGTGCTGGTCGTCGGCTATCTGCTCCTCGGCCAGCGCCCGGAGACCGGCGGACGATCTGCCGTGGGAGCCTTGCCGCTCCTCAACGCCTGTCTCAACGCGACGAGCACCGCGCTGCTCAGCGCCGGCTGGATCTTCATTCGGCGCAAGCGGGTCACCGCGCACAAGACGTGCATGGTGTCGGCCCTCGTGGTCTCGACCCTGTTTCTCGTCTCGTACGTGACCTACCACGCAATCGCGGGCTCGCGGCCCTTCGGGGGACAGGGATGGATCCGTGTCGTCTACTTTCCGCTGCTGGTCTCGCACATCGTCCTGGCTGCCGCGATCGTTCCGCTGGCGCTCACCACCGTCTACCGCGCGCTCCAGGGCACGTTCGCGCGACACGTGCGGATTGCCCGCTGGACGCTTCCGATCTGGCTCTACGTGTCGGTGACAGGCGTGCTCGTCTACTGGATGCTCTACCGGCTATAGCAGCTCGCCGCGGAGGACCGTGACGGGCTTGCCGCCGAGCGTCACGCGGTCGCCCGCGACGCGGACCCGGACGATGCCGCCGCGCGGCGAGGCCTGGTAGGCGACCAGCTCGCTCTTGCCGAGGCGTGTCTGCCAGAACGGGCCGAGCGCGCAGTGCGCCGAGCCCGTCACCGGATCCTCCGGCACGCCGGCGCCCGGCGCGAAGAACCGTGAGACGAAATCGTAACCGGCCGAGGCGGCGCGGCTCGTGACGATCACCCCACGCACCGGCAGCGCGGCCAGCGCCGCGTGGTTCGGCGCCAGGCACCGGACGGTGTCCTCTGCATCCAGCCTTCGTCGCGTGCCGCGGGCAAGAGGCAGACCGCCGCCGGGTTGCCCGCGAACGGCGTGTCGGTGAACGCATCGACCTGCGTGATCCGAAGCCCCACGGCCCGGAAGTGTAGCAACAAAGGTGTTAGAGTCCAGTCGTGATCGCCGCTGGAACGGGTCTTGCCGTTGGGGGGGCGGCCGACCGCGCCGCGCTCGAGGCATCGCTCGATGCCCTCGGGCGGAGCGGAACCGATCGGGCGGACCTCGCCCTCGTCTTCGTCACCGGCGACGCCTACCCGCGGGCCCACGAGCTCCTGCACGCCGTCCGCCGGGTGACCGGCGCGCGCGCCGTGCTCGGCTGTAGCGCCGCCGGCATCCTCACCGACCGCCGAGAAGTCGAGGACGAGCCCGCGGTGGCCGTCCTCGCGGTGCGGTGCGAGCGGCTGGTCGCGACGCCCTTCCTGTTCGAGCGGCAGGGCGAGCGTTCGGACCTCGGAATTGAGCTGGCGCAGCGGATCGGCGGCACCGTAGCCGAAGGCGGCTGCGCGCTCGTGTTCCCGGACGCCATGGGGTGCAACCCGGCGGCGCTGCTCGCCCAGCTCGACGAGGCGCTCGGCTTCGTGCCGGTGCTGGGCGCGGTCGCGGCGGGCGCGCCGATGTTCGAGCTCTACAACACGGAGGCCGCCCAGGGTGCGCTCGCCGGGGTCGCGCTCTCCGGGCTGACACCGGTCATCGGCGTGGCGCAGGGCTGCACGCCGATCGGCGAGCCCTACGTCATCACGCGCGCCGAGGCGAACGTGATCCAGGGGATCGGGAATCGCCCGGCGCTGGAGATGCTGGGCGAGGCGATCCGCTCGCTCAGGGACGCCGAGGCGCGGATCCAGCGGGCCGGCGTGTTCGCCGGTCTCGCGATGGATCCAGCCAAATCCCCGCTCGAGCGCGGCGACTTCCTCGTGCGCAACCTCGTCGGCGCCGATCAGTCGAGTGGGGCTCTCGCCGTCGCCGAGCGCGTGCGCGTGGGGCAGACCGTCCAGTTCCAGATCCGCGACGCCGAGGCGTCGCGGCAGGATCTCCTCGGGATGCTCGACGAGGTGGCGACGCGCCTGGGCGGCCGCCGCCCGGCTTTCGGCTGCTACTTCGACTGCGCTGGCCGCGGGCGAGGGCTCTTCGGTGTTCCCGACCACGACGTGACGCTCATCCGCGAGCGGCTCGGCGAATTCCCGCTCGTCGGATTTTTCGGCAACGGCGAGTTCGCGCCGATCGGTCGCCAGAACTTCTTCCACAACTACACGGGCGCCCTCGTGGTCTTTCCGGAGGCCTGAGGACGATGCGCGGTCTCGAGCAGATCCCGTGGCTCTACGACGGGCTCTGCGCGGTGCTGGAGAGTACCGGGCTCGCACCCTGGCGGCGGTGGCTCGTCGCTGGCGCCCGCGGGCGCACGCTCGACGTGGGGTGCGGAACCGGTCGGAGCTTGCCGCTCTACGGCGCCGGGGCGCTGGTGTTCGGGCTCGACCCCGCGCGTGCCTCGCTCGCGCGCGCCCGCCGGCGGGCGCCGCGCATGCCGCTGGTGCAGGGGAGCGCGGAGGCGCTCCCATTCCGCGACGGCGTCTTCGACACGGTGGTCTCGAGCCTCGTCTTCTGCAGCGTGCCCGATCCCGCGCGCGGCCTCGCCGAGATCAAGCGAGTGCTGCGCTCGAATGGGCGCCTCCGCATGGTCGAGCACGTCCGCTCGGCGCGCCCGTGGAGGGCGGGGCTCCAGGACCGCGTGCAGCCCGTCTGGACTTGGCTCAGCGGCGGCTGCTACCCGAACCGAGAGACCGAGAGCGCCGTGGAGACCGCGGGCTTCGCGATCGAGGCCGAGGAGCGTTGCGCCGAGGCCGACTTTCGGGGCTTCTCGGCGCGCCCGGTCCGCTAGAGGAGGTCGCGGTACACCGCCGTGGTCCGCGCCATCGTCGCGTCGATCGTGTACCGCGCCTGCACCATCACCTGGCCGGCGCGCGCCATCGCACGCGCCCGCTCGGGCTCGCGGAGCAGTGCCAAGATCGCGTCGGCGAGCGCCGCCGGGTCCGCCGGAGGCACGAGGCGACCGTTCTCACCGTCCCGGATCAGCTCGGGACTCCCGCCGACTGTGGAGGCGACGACCGGCGTGCCCACCGCGAGCGCCTGCGGGATCACCTGGGGGATCGCCTCGGACCTGATGGAGGGCAGCGCCAGCACGTCGAGCGCCGCCATCACCTCGGGGATGTCGCGGCGGAAGCCGGTGAGGCGGACGCGCGCTTCGAGGCCCAGGTGCCGCACGCGGCCCTTCACGTCATCGAAGCCGACGCCGTCGCCGACGATGAGGAAGCGCGTCTCGGGCGCGACCGCGAGCACCGCCCGCGCGGCATCGAGGAAGACGTTGTGGCCCTTCGAGCCCCGAACGTTGGCGACGAGCCCGACCACCGGCGCTGCGCCGAGGCCAAGCTCGTCGCGGACTGCCTTGCCCGACACGCCGGGATGGAACCGCGCGCTGTCGACCCCGGCCGAGATCGCCACGACGCGCTCGGACGTGATGCCCGCCCCGATGACCATCGCGCGCACGCCCTCACCGCTGGTAATGATCCGGTCGGCGAGCCGGTAGACGAGGGCGCGCCGTCGGCGGATGGGAATTGACACGTGCCGGCTGCGCACCACGGGCCGGCCCAGCGACTTCGCGGCGACCCCCCCGAGCCAGCTGTCGACGGAGCTGTGGGTGTGGACGAGACTCACACCGCGCTCCCGCATGAGCCGGCGCAACCGCACGATGGCGCCGATGTCGATCGCGCTCCCCATCCGGATGGCCTCAACCGGAATGGAAGAGGCGCGCGCCTCGGCGAGAAGGGGGCTGTCGGGCTGGCAGACGATCAGGGCGCGCCAGCCGTGGTCGATCAGCCAGCGTGTCTCCGCGAGAGTGCGGATCTCCTGGCCACCGTGTCCGTGAGACGACTCGGTGTGCAGGACGATGTGCATGATGCCAAACTACCGCCCCGGGCCGGGGCGAACCACAGATGGAAGAGGCGAGCGGTTGTGTGCTGGGCTACCAGCGACCGCTGCCGCCGCGGGACCCGCCGCGACCGCCGCCGCCGAAGCCACCGCGACCGCCACCGCCGCCACCGCGCCGGTCGCCTCCGCCGCCTGCCCCGGGGGCCTTTGCCTTCTCGACCTGGATGGTCCGGCCGTCGAGGCTCGTGCCGTTGAGGCGGCTGATGGCCTGCTCGGCTTCCTCCGGCGTCGCCATCTCGACGAAGCCGAAGCCCCGCGAGCGGCCGGTGTCCCGGTCGGTCACGACGCTCGCGGACTCGACGCTGCCAGCCGCCGCGAAGGCCTCGCGCAGACGCTCGTTAGAGGTTGAAAATGCAAGACCGCCGACGAAGAGTTTCACCGCCATGGCAGGGCTCCTTCTGACCGCACGGAAACAGTCGGAGTATACACTGGTCATCGTCTTCCGCGAGCCGAATCTTCCCGAGGTGCGATCTGGTCGAGGCGTTTGTAGAGAATCTCCGGTACGCCGGGCTGTTCCTGGTCCTCTTCACCGGGGGCCTGGGAGCCCCCATCCCGGAGGAGGCAGCGATCATCGTCGCGGGGGTCCTGTCCCACCAGGCGGTCCTGCGGTGGTGGCTCGCCCTGCCCTTCTGCATCGCGGGCGCGCTGTCCGGCGACATCGTCCTCTACTGGATCGGCCACCACTGGGGGGAGCGGGTCCTCGACTGGCGTGCCGTCCGACGGGTCCTGAGCCGAGCGCGGGAGGAGCGGATCAAGGCGGCGTTCCGGGACCACGGTGTGAAGATCGTGTTCACCGCCCGACACGTGATGGGGATCAGGGCGGCGGCCTTCCTCACGGCCGGGATCGCCCGGGTGCCCTTCTGGAAGTTCCTCGGAGTCGACGCCGGCGCCGCGCTGCTGGGCATCCCGGCGACCTTCGGCCTCGCCTTTCTCTTTGCGAACCAGGTCGAACGGGTATTCGCCGACGTCCATCGCGTGCAACGGTGGCTCGGCCTGCTCGTTGTCGTCGCCATCGCGCTCTGGGTGGCGATCGCCGTCTGGCGCCGGAGCCGCCGGCCATGAGGCTCTAATGCTCCCGAATGCTATAGTCGGCGAGATGGCCGTGACAGCCAGCGAACGGAAACCGTGGCACGCGATCTTTCGGTTGCTGGAGCGCGACGAGCGCGTGTTCGCGGTCCTCCTGGCCGTCGTCATGGTCGGTGGCCTCACCGCGCTCGGGCTCTTTCCGCTGCGGCCCCGCTACAGCGATATCGACCTCTCCTGGCTCGTCTTCTGTTTCGCGGCCTACAAGGTCGGCATCTTCGCGGTGGTGACGGTCAATCCGCGCGCGACCCGCGCGTACTTCATCGGCGCCCTCGCTATCGATCTGCTCCTGGTCTTCGTGCTCTTGTGCCTCACCGGGGCCGGCGACAGCGTCTTTTACCTGCTGTTCTTTCCCCTCGTCGCCGTCAATGCCTACTACTTCGGGCCCTGGGTCGGGTTCGGCGCGGCGGTGGTGGCGGGGGGGCTCTACGCGTTGTCGACGGTGTTGGTTCCGCCGTGGGTCGGTTGGACGCCGCACTTGATTCTCGCCGCGCTGGCCGGTCTGCCCGCCGTGACCCTCGGCCTGGTCGCCGAGCGGGAGCGGCGGGCGCGCGGCGAGGTGGAGCGGCTGAACGATGAGCTCACGGGCACGCTGAGCCGCTTGCAGACGGCCCAGCAGGAACTGGTCGTGGCCGAACGCATGGCGACGGTCGGGCGCGTCTCGCTCAAGGTCGCGCACGAGGTGCGCAACCCGATCAGCGCGATCGAGCTGAATGCGGAGATGCTCGAGGATATCGTCCGCGCGCGGAGCGACGCGGATATGAAGGAAGCGGTGGGTCTCGTCACCGCGATCCGCGACCAGGTCACCGCGCTCGACGCCTTGACCGAGGAGTACCTCGCCTTCGCCCGGTTTCCGCGACCCCACTTCGAGGAGGAGTCGGTCAACCACCTCGTGCAGGAGCTCGCCGACTTCGTCCGCCCGGTCGCGAGCCGCCAGGGGCTCACGCTCCGCGTCGAGGTCGATCCGAACGTGCCGATGATGGAGATCGACCGCGGCCTGCTGCGCCAGGCCGTGTGGAACCTCGTCAAGAACGGCCTCGAGACGCTCTCGAGCGGCGGCGAGCTGACGATCGCGAGTCACTTCGACGGCGAGGGGGTCGAGATCGCGGTCTCCGATACGGGTGAGGGTATCCCGGACGACGTCGGTCCCCGACTCTTCGAGCAGTTCTTCACCACGAAACCCCAGGGGACCGGCCTCGGTCTTTCGATCACCCGCCAGATCGCCGAGGAGCACGGCGGCGAGCTCCGGTGGGCGAACCGCGCTGGTCGGGGTGCGACGTTCACGATCCGGCTGCCGATCAAGAAGCCGGCGCATGTCTGATCCCGCCACGCTGCTGGTCGCCGACGACGATCCCGGGCTGCGCGAGAGTCTCGAGCGCACGCTGACCCGCGAGGGGTACCGCGTCGTCCTCGCCTCGGACGGACGGGCCGCCCTCGAGCGGGTGCAGGCCGGCGGCGTCGACCTCATCGTCACCGACCTCAAGATGCCCGGCCTGACCGGGCTCGAGCTCTTGCGGGCGGCGAAGGCGATCATGCCCGACGTCGACGTCATCTTGTTGACCGCCTTCGGCACCGTGGAGGAAGCCGTGAAGGCGATGAAGGACGGCGCCTACGACTTCCTCACCAAGCCTTTCCGGCGGGAGCAGCTCATCAAGCTCATCGACAAGGCCCTCGAGCGGCGCGATCTGATCGAGCAGAACCGGGCGCTCAAAAAGCAGCTGGAGGACCTCCGCGCCAAGGGGCAGATGATCGGCGCCAGCCCGTCCTGGCGGCGGATGCTGACGCTCGTCGAGCAAACCGCCGACAGCTCGGCGACGATTCTCATCCAGGGCGAGAGTGGGACGGGGAAGGAGCTGGTGGCGCGCACGATCCACGAGCGCTCCGCGCGGCGCAACGGGCCCTTCATCGCCGTCAACTGCGCGGCGCTGCCGGAGACGCTCCTCGAGTCCGAGCTGTTCGGCTACGAGAAGGGCGCGTTCACCGGCGCCGCCGGGCGCAAGGAGGGCCGCTTCGAGCTCGCGCACGGCGGCACGCTCTTCCTCGACGAGGTGGGCGACCTCTCGCTGGTCACGCAGCCAAAGATCCTGCGCGTGCTCCAGCAGGGCGAGTTCGAGCGCCTCGGCGGCACGCGCACCCTCCAGGTCGACGTGCGCATCGTGGCCGCCACCAACCAGGACGTGGCCGAGATGGTGAAGGAGAAGCGCTTCCGCGAAGACCTCTACTACCGGCTCAATGTCATCACCATCCGCGTGCCGCCGCTGCGCGAGCGCCCCGAGGACATCCGCGTGCTCGCCCAGCACTACCTGCGGGTCTACGGCGCCAAGAACGGCCGCAAGCTGGAAGGCTTCACGAGCGAGGCCATCGACCGGCTCGAAGCCTATGCCTGGCCGGGTAACGTGCGGGAGCTCGAGAACCTCATCGAGCGCAGCGTGTTGCTGGCCCGGAAGGATCGGATCGACGCCGAGGACCTGCCGGAAGAAGTCATGGGCGTGAAGCGCCCGCCGCGCGACGCGATCTTGGAATTGATCGGCACGCCGCTCGCAGACATCGAGCAGCGGCTGCTCGACGAGACGCTCCGCATCACCGGGGGCAACAAGACGCAGGCGGCGAAGCTGCTCGGCATCGACGTGCGCACGGTGGCGCGCAAGCTCGAGCGACGCGGGGACGACCTCGCGGAGGGTAGCGAGCGGTCGTGAAGGCCCTCCTGCTGACCCGCGAGTATCCGCCGCACATCTACGGCGGGGCGGGGGTCGTCGTCGGTCAGCTCGCGCGCGCGTTGAGCCAGCTCATGGCGGTGGAAGTCCGCTGCTTCGGCGAGCGGTCCCCCGCCGAGGCGACGGGCGAGATCGCGTTGCGCGGCTATACACCCTGGGAGCGGGTCGGACCGGGGCGGGACGGGCCCCGCTATGCTCCCGCGCTCGAGACGCTGTCGATCGCGCTGGCGATGACGCGTGATCCCGTCGACGCCGACGTCGCCCACGCGCACACCTGGTACGCGGACATGGCAGGGCTCTGGATCCGCACCGTCCACCGCATCCCGCTCTGCGTGACTCTCCACAGCATGGAGCCGCTCCGGCCGTGGAAGGCCGACCAGCTGGGCAGCGGTTATCTCCTCTCGAGCTGGATCGAGAAGACGTCGGTGGAAGCCGCCGACCGCGTCATCGCGGTCTCACGCCAGATGCGCGAGGACATCCTGGCCCACTTTCGCATCGCCCCCGACCGCGTGGTCGTCATCCACAACGGCATCGACCCCAATCTGTTCCGGCGAACCGAGGCACGCGATGCGCTGGCGCGCCGAGGCGTCCGCGAGCCGTACGTGCTCTTCGTCGGACGCATCACGGATCAAAAGGGGATCTTCCACCTGCTCGAGGCGGCCCCGAAGCTCCCGCCGGGCGTGCAGGTCGTCCTGTGCGCCTCGGCGCCCGATACGCCCGAGATCGAAGCGCGCCTCAAGCGAGCGCTACCCGGGCACCCGAATATCGTGTGGATCGGCGAGATGGTCCCCGTGGAGGAGGTCGTGCAGCTCTACAGCCACGCGGCAGTGTTCGTGTGCCCGTCAGTGTACGAGCCGTTCGGTCTGATCAACCTCGAGGCCATGGCCTGCGAGACTCCGGTCGTCGCCTCCGCGGTCGGCGGCATCCTCGAGGTGGTCGAGGACGGCAAGACGGGCGTGCTCGTCGAGCCGGGCCGCCCCGACGCGCTCGTCGCGGCCATCCGCGCGCTCCTCGAGGACCCCGCGCGCGGGCGCACGATGGGGCGCGCGGGCCGGCATCGGGTGGAGGCGCATTTCAGCTGGGTTAGCGTGGCCACGCGGACCCGTGAGGTTTACCAGGACGCGATCGCGGATTTCGCGCGGTCGGCGCAGGCCTGAGGTTCGTGCCCGCCCGGCTACTCTCGACCGTGCGCGGGTTCGTCTTCGACCTCGACGGGTGCGTCTGGAATGGCAGCGTCCTGAATCCGGGTGCGAGCGAGCTCCTTGCCGCCCTCCACCGGGGCGGTCGCGCGCTCGGCTTCATCTCCAACAACTCCCGCGCCACCGGCGATGACTTGCGCGAACTCCTGCACCGCCTCGGGGTTGGCGCCGCTCGACACGTTCTGACGCCGCTCGAGATCATCGGCGAGGTGATCCGTCAGCGATTCGGGACGGCGCGGGTCCTCGTCGTCGGCGCGCCCGAGATGGCGGCCGTCATCGCGCGGGCCGGCCACGAGCTGGTGGACGTGAAGGACTATCGCGCCGCGACCGTCGTCGCCGTCGGCAACGACTTCGATCTCAGCTATGAGCGCCTCACCGCCGCCGCGCGGGCCGTCGCGGGCGGGGCGCCGCTCGTCACGCCGAACGTCGACCCGCGCCTTCCGATCGAGGGCGGCGAGTTCCTGCCGGGCTGCGGCGCGATCGTGGAGGCGGTCGCCGTGGCCGCCGGCGTACGGCCGATCGTGGTCGGCAAGCCGGAACCGCCGCTCTTCCGCATGGCTCTCGAGCGGATGGCCGTCCCACCGGCCGCCGCTGCGATGGTGGGCGACAGCATTCCGTCCGATATCCGCGGCGCCAAGGCGGTCGGCATGCTCACGGTGCTGTACGCTCCCGAGGGGCGCACGGACGCGCCTGCGAGGCGCGCGGACGCCGGGGAGGCGGATCTGGTCGTGGGCTCGTTCGCCGAGCTGTCGAGCCTGGCCGGGGTCAGCTAGCCCTGGGGCGCGTGGTACTCTAAACCGCGATGTTCGACATCGGCCTTCAGGAGATGCTCGTCATCGGGGTACTGGCCCTTCTGGTGTTCGGTCCCGGGAAGCTTCCCGAGCTCGGACGGATGGTCGGTCGCGCGCTGCGCGAGTTCCGCCGGGCGAGTGACGAGTTCCGGTCGACCGTCGAGACGAACCTGCACATCAACGATCCCGATCCGATCATCGCGCCGACGGCCACGCCCATCGAGTCGACGCCGGTTGTCGTGTTGCCGTCCGAGGCCGAAGGCACGAAGACCGCGGCCGAGACCACGCCGTCCGTCGCCGTCGAGCCGGGTGAGCCGTACTGCGCGCAGCGGGCCTCGCGCCTCTTCCACAAGAGCGACTGCGCCTGGGTGTCGCGGATCCCGGAGGCCGAGCGCGCCTACTTCAAGCACGTCGCCGATGCCCGCGAGCAGGGGTTCACGACGTGCCCCGTCTGCGAGCCCTGGGAGCCGGCTTGACCACCGTCTGATTGCGGATCAATGGTCGTCCACACGGCACTCGCTTTTTGTTGACTACTCAACAGAGGTTGAGTGATACTTGCCGCCACGGAGGACGACGAACCATGCGCGAGCTGACGAGCCGGCAGCGGGAAGTACTCGACTTCATGCGTGGCTTCCAGTCCAGGCATGGAGTGCCCCCGACCGTACGCGAGATCGGCGAGCGATTCAGGATCACGCCCCGGGCGTCGTTCGACCACCTGAGAGCGCTCGAGCGGAAAGGGCAGTTGCAGAGACGGCCGAGCGTCGGCCGGACCTCGAGAGCTCTGACGCTTCCCGACGTGGTCGGTGCGGGGCGAGCCTACCATTCCGTGCCGATCCTCGGCCGCATCGCCGCGGGTGCGCCGCTCCTCGCCCAGGAAAATCGAGAAGGCGAAGTGCCGATCGCCGCCGCATCGCTACCCGGGCGCGGCGAGGACGTCTTCGCGCTCCGTGTCCGGGGCGACTCGATGATCGATGCGCACATCTGCGACGGCGACCTCGTGCTCGTCCGCCGCCAGGACTCGGCTCAGCCGAACGACATCGTCGCAGCGCTGGTCGAGTCGGACGCAGGCGGCGAGACCGAGGCGACGGTGAAGCGGTTCCTGCGCGACGGTCCGCGCGTCGTGCTCAAGCCCGAAAATCCGACGATGGCGCCGATCGTTGTCGATCCGGCCCGACGCCCCGTCAGGATTCTCGGGAAAGTCATCGGACTGCTTCGCGGTTTCTAACTGAAGGAGAATGCCATGAGCTCGCACGCAGTGACGTACGCGTTGCTTCACCGTCGAGGCTCCCGCGCCTTTTTTTTGACGCGGTCCGCTCAACATCTGAATAGTCTTGGGCTCGGCCGCGAGGCCGTGCGCGCGCTCCTGGCGCTCGGTGCCGTCATCGCATGGGGCGGCGTTTGTCTGTTCCTGGCGGGGTGACGGTCGGCGAAGTGGCCTGCTCGTAGATCTTCGCCTCGATGAACAGGTCGAGCAGCGCGCCGTCCACGCGCCCGGCTCGTCGCTCGTGGCTCAGGATGTCGAGCGCCTCGTCCCTCGAGATCCCCTTCTTGTAGGGACGGTCGCCTGCCGTGAGCGCGTCGTAGATGTCTGCGATGGTCATCATCCTGGACTGCAGCGGGATCCCCTCGCCCCTCATCCCGCGGGGATAGCCCGTGCCGTCGAGCTTTTCGTGGTGTGAGCCGGCGATCTCGGGGATGCGGCGGAACTCCTTGGTCCACGGGATCTCGGCGAGGAACCGGTACGTGTGCTTCACGTGGGACTGGATCTCCTTGAACTCGGCCTCCGTGAGGCTGCCGCGGGAGATCGAGAGGATCGCCGTCTCCTCAGGCGTGACGACGGTCTGGCGGTTCCCGAGGTGATCCTCAAAGGCGCGGAGCGCCAGCCGGTCGAGCTCCGCCGCGAAGTCGCCCGGCAGCACCGTCGGCTCGTTGGCGACGACAATGAGGGCCAGGCTGTCATCGAGCTCCGCCAGATACGCCGACAGCTCGGCGTCGAACGCGGCGGACTGCTCGGCGTAGCGGCGACGGCCGTTGTCGAGCAGATGCTCGATCTTCTTGTCGGCGTAGCGGAGCGCGAGCCCGCGCTTGATGAGCTCGACGCGCTGGCGGATCCGGTCGAGCTCGCCCGGGAAGAGCTTCTTGGCCTTCACGAGCACCTGCTCGCGCACGCCGACCTTGCCGAAGTCGTGCAGGAGGGCGGCGTAGCGGAGCTCCATCATCTCCTCGGCGCTGAAGCGGGTCGTGCCGTACGCGCCGGTGGCGCAGCGGTCGACCACGCTCGCGAGGCCGACCGTGAGATTGGCGACGCGAAAGGAGTGGCCCGAGGTCGTCGGATCGCGTGACTCGATCGCGGTAACGGAGGCCTGCACGAACCCTTCGAAGAGCCGGCGGATGGACTCGAAGAGCTGGCTGTTGTGGATCGCGACGGCCGCCTGCGAGGCGAGCGACCCGGCGAGCTGCTCGTGGCGGGGGCCGTAGGGCCGAACCGTCCGCTCGATCTCTTCCACCGACGCGAAGCGGTGCCCGAATTCCGGCTTGCAGTTGATCAGCTGGAGCGCGCCGATCGTCTCGCCTTGCGGCGTGCGCATCGGCACCACCAGCATCGACTTGGTACGGTAGCGGGCCTTGTCGTCGAACGAGCGGTTGATCCGGAACGGCGCCCCCGGCGGCGGTGCGTAGGCGTCCTCGAGGTTGAGGGTGTCCCCGGTCAACGCGACGTGTCCTGCGACGCTGGCGCTCGTCAGCGGCAGCCGCGACGCACGGTAGGGGATCTTGACCGAGTCGTTCTGGGTCAGAGCGAAGCGCAGCCACCGGGTGCCGTCGGCGTCCTCCTCGACAAGGTAGAGCGAGCCGGCATCGCTCTGCGTGATCTCCCGCGCCTTGGTCAGGATGGTCTCGAGCAGCTCCCGCGGGTTGCGCTCGGCGGAGAGCCGGATGCCGATCGCGTTCAGCTCGGAGAGCTCGCGATCGAGTCGCGTCATGGCGGCCGCGCGGTCGAGATCGTCGAACGCGTTCTCCACGGCGCGCGCGAGAATCGGCCCGCCCACGCCCGCCGGAAGCAGCCCGTACCAGTGTTCGGGCCACGGGCCGGTGGCGTCGGCGTCGACGAGGGCCAGGATGCGCAGCGGCGCGTCGCCCCACCGCCCGTCGGCGAGGTCCGTGCCGACCAGCACCACGGCCGGCGCCGCGGCGGACAGAGCCGTCGACGCGGACAGCGGGGCGACGTCGAACGCGTGACGGAGAAGCTCGGCCGCAGCCGCCGCCGCGCGCGAGGTCGCGTCGTACAGTACACGACGGCGCATGGAACGAAAGTAGGGCGGTGGCTGCGGCGAAGTCAAGAATACGCGGCAGTGCGAGCCGCAGGCCGTCGGCCGAGGCGAGCCTAGAATCAGTAGAATGAGTTTCGGCATGGTCGAGTTCGGGCGGCTCGCAGACCTCTGCCGGCGGCTCCGCGCGAGCCCGGCGAGGCTCGACAAACTCGCGCTCCTCGCCGAGTACCTCCGTGCGCTCCCGGCCGACGCCATCGGCACCGCGGTCGCGTTCCTCACGGGCCGGGCTTTTCCGGCGTCCGACCCGCGCGCGCTCGGAGTCCGCGGGTTGCCGGAGGCCGCCGAAGCCACCGGGCCGTCCCTCTCGCTCGAAGACGTCGCGGCGGCGTTCGCCGCCGTCGCCGATGCGGGCGGCGCCGGCGCGCGACGGGCCCGCGAAGAGCTGCTGCGTGGCCTGGTGGCGCGGGCGTCGACGGACGAGCGGGAGACGTTGCAGCGGATCGTCGCGGGCGAGATGCGGACGGGGGTGTCGGACGGCCTCGTGCTCGAGGCGATTGCCCGCGCCTTCGCGGCTCCGCTGGAGACGGCTCGCCGCACCGCGCTGATGCTCGGCGACCTCTCCCAGGTCGCGGCGCTGGCGGCACGAGGTGGAGCTGCGGCGCTCGCTTCCGCCACCGCACGTCCGGGCGTCCCGCTCCTGCCCATGCTCGCCCAGATCGCCGACGACTTCGAGGACGTCCTGGCGGCCCACGGTGGGACCTCCGCGCTCGAGTACAAGTACGACGGCGCCCGTATCCAACTCCATCGCGACGGTGAACACATCGGGATCTGGACGCGGCGCCTCTCCGACGTCACCGCGAGCCTGCCCGACGTCGTCGAGACGGCGAGACGGGAGCTCGCCGCCTCGCGGTTCATCCTCGACGGCGAGGTCCTGGCGCTCGACGCGGCGGGGCGGCCGCTGCCCTTTCAGGAGCTGATGCGACGGTTCCGGCGGGTTCACGAAGTCGAGAGACTCGTGCGCGCGATGCCGCTCACCCTGCACTTTTTCGACTGCCTCATGGCCGACGGGCGCGCGCTCATCGACGAGCCCTACTGGCACCGCTGGGAGGCGCTGGCCGCCGTCACCGGCGGCCGCCACCTGGCCGAGCGCACCATCGTCACCTCGCCGGCGGCGGCCCGCGAGTTCCTGGCGCAGGCGCTCGCCGCGGGGCACGAGGGTGTCATGGCGAAGGACCTCCGGAGCGCGTACGAGCCGGGAGGTCGCGGCAAGCGCTGGTTCAAGCTGAAATCGGCGGAGATGGTGGACTGCGTCATCGTCGCTGTCGACCGGGGCTCGGGCCGGCGGAGCGGGTGGCTCTCCAACTACCACCTGGCGGTGCGCGACGGGGACACGTTCGCGGACGTCGGCAAGACGTTCAAGGGGCTCACCGACCAGCAGTTCGCCGAGATGACCGAGCGGCTGTGGGCGCTTGCTACGAGCGACGACGGCTACACGGTGCGCGTGCGGCCCGAGGCCGTCGTCGAGGTGGCCTACAACGAGATCCAGAAGAGCCCGACATATGCGTCGGGCCTCGCGCTCCGGTTCGCGCGCATCACGCGCATCCGCGATGACAAGGCGCCAGGCGAGGCCACGACGCTCGCTGAACTGCGTGCGCTCTACGAGCGGCAGTTCACGACCAAGGGCCGGGCAGTGTAGACTCGACGCCGGTGACTGCGCGCGTCTCGACCGGCCTTGCGAAGCTCGACGCGATGCTGGGCGGCGGCCTGCTGCCCGGCACGCTCGCGGTCGTCTACGGCGCGACCGGGATCGGGAAAACCCACCTCGGGCTCACGTTCGCCGATCAGGGACGCGTCGCCGACGGCGCGCGCGGCGTCGTCCTCGACCTGAACGGGCGCGGCGACTCGCAGCAACACGACGAGTACGCGGCGCGACTCTTCGCCTGGTCGCTCAAGCCCTGGACGCACACGGTGACACCGATGGCCGATCCCTATCCGCCGCCCGACCAGCTGGACGCGTTCTATTCCAATGCGTGCCCGTGGGTGGGCCGAGTCCGCGACTTCCAGGTGCCGACGCCGGACGGCGGCCGGGAGTTCGACTGGAACTGGAAGGCCGCCTACAATCACGCGCTCTACACGGTCCGGCCGTTCCTCTACTTCCACTGCGCGGCGGGCACGCGGCGGGTCGTGGTCGATGGTGTCGAGCCGATGGACTCGCCCGCCGACTCGATCCAGGTCTTCGTGTTCGACGAGCTCTATCGCAAGCTCATCCACCGGGACGCCGAGACGCTCGGCATGGAGATCTGCCTGCCGGTGTGGAAGCACCGCGCGTTCATCGACGCGCACCGCTACGACCACACCGCCGTCACGACGCTGCTCCTGGTGACAACGGAGGAGACGCGACTCGAAGACCTGCTCGCGCGCAAGGTCGCCACCGGCGACATCGGCGCCACCGCGAACACCATCCTGGTCCTCGGCAGCGAGCGCGTCGGGAACCGGCTGGTGCGCATGCTGTGCGTCGTCAAGCATCGCGGAAGCGTGATGAGCGACGAGATCGTCGAGTACCGCATCGGGGCGCGCGGCATCGAGCTCGCGTAGGTGCGGCGCCGCTCGGCTCCTACTTCCCTCCTTCGAGCTGTTGAAGTGTCGCCTCGCAGCGGGGCGCCGCTCGGCTCCTACTTTCCTCCTTCGGGCCGTTGAAGTGTCGCCTCGCAGCGCGGCGCCGCTCGGCTCCTACTTCCATCTCGACCAGTTGACGCGGCCGGCGCGGGCGCTCCTGCGCGCCCTACAGTCGGCTGCGGGCCGGTCGCGGGCGCCGGTGCTCGTCGGCGGCGCCGTGCGCGACGCCTGGCTGCGCGGGAAGAGCCCGATGCGGCCCACCGACCTGGACGTCGCCGTGCAGTCCGGCGCGCTCGACATCGCGCGCCGCGTGGCGGCGCGCCTCGGCGGCGTCTTCGTGGCGCTCGATCCGGAGCGCGGGGCGGCACGGGTCCTCGCGCCCGGTGGGTGTCTCGACGTGACGGACTGGCGGGCGGCGACACTCGAGGGCGATCTGGCGGCGCGGGACTTCACCGTGAACGCGCTGGCGGTCCCGGTGGGCGAGCTCTTGCGTCGCGGCCGGGCCCGCGTCATCGATCCGACCGGTGGGCTCGACGATCTCCGGGCGCGGCGGCTGCGGGTCCACGACCCGCGGGTGCTGGCCGAGGATCCGCTTCGCACGCTCCGCGGCGCCCGGCTCGAGGCGGCGCTCGGGCTTCACTTGACGCCGGGCGCCGTGAAGGCCATCCGCGCCGCCGCCGCCGGGTTGGCCGGCGTCTCCGCCGAGCGGATTCGCGATGAGCTGCTCGCGCTGCTCGCGCTTCCCCGCACGGCGCGCGCGCTCCGGCGCCTCGACGCCCTCGGCCTGCTGGGCGTGATCGTGCCGGAGGTCGAGGCGATGCGCGCGACGGCGCAGCCGGCGCCTCACCGATTTCCGGTGCTCGAGCACTCGCTCCGGGCGGTCGCCGGGGCCGATGCGCTCCTCCTGGGTCTGCGCGGGCTCCGGCCGTTCGGCGAGGAGCTCGCCGCCCACATGACCGAGGAGCTCGGCGGTGACGTACGCCGCGGCCAGGTCCTCAAGCTGGCGGCGCTCCTGCACGACGTCTCGAAGCCCGAGACACGCCGGGTGATCGACGGCCGCGTACGCTTCTTCGAGCATGATGTGATCGGCGCCACGCGCGCGCGCGTCATCGGCGAGCGGCTCAAGCTTCCGGCGCGCGCACGCGGGGTCCTCGAGCGACTCGTCCGCCATCACCTGCGTCCCATGCACCTGTCCGCCGCCGGTCGGTTGACGCCGCGGGCGCGCTACCGCTTCTTCCGGGACCTGCGCGAGGACACGCGTGACCTGCTGCTGCTGGCGCTCGTGGACGGCGCTGCCGTGAGAGGGGAATCGCTCCGCTCTGTCTGGCGTCGCGCGTCGCTCATCCGGGATCTCCTGCGCGGATTCGAAGAGACGCAGCACGTCGGCGCCGACGCGCCGCCGCTGCTCCGGGGCGAAGACGTCATGGAACGCTTCGGCCTTCCACCGAGCCCCGCCGTCGGCCAGCTCCTCGAGCGGGCGCGCGAGGCTCAGGCGCTCGGACTCGTGGCCACGCGCGAGGAGGCGCTGGCCTACCTTGACTCCCCCACGGGTGGACCCTAGAGTAGCGGGGCACCCTGAGCGTTCGATCCCCTCGCTCGAGGAGGCTCCGCATGGTCGCATGGAAGGTCGCGATGGCCGCGCTCGTCGTGCTCCTGCCGCCGTTGGCGGCGGGCGCCGTGCCGGCCGGCAAGGTCGTGCTCGCGCAGGGCGTCGACCCGACGACGCTCGACATGGCCAACCAGTCGGAGAGCCCGGCGTCGAACGTCGGGCGCCACATCTTCGACACGTTGTACGAGCGTGACCCGAATCTGAAGATCGTCCCCAACCTCGCCACCGAGATGCCGAAGTTCGTTCCGCCGTCGGCGTGGGAAGTGAAGCTTCGCAAAGGGGTGAAGTTCCACAACGGCGAAGACTTCAATGCCGACTCGGCGAAGTTCACTCTCGAGCGCTTGGCCCAGGGGCAGGGCAAGCTGCGCGGCGCGACGTTCTTCGCGCCGATCGACCGCGTGGAGATCGTGGACCCGTACACGATCCGCGTCTACACCAAGAAGCCCTGGCCGACGTTCGTCCCCGTGCTGGCTTTCGTCCAGAGCGGGATGCTGCCGCCCAAGGAGTCGGCCGGCAAGGAGACGGCCGATCTCTCCAGGAAACCCATCGGCACCGGCCCCTACAAGCTCGTCCGCTGGGCGAAAGACGAGGAGATCGTCCTCGAGGCGAACACCGCCTACTGGCGCGGGGCGCCGCAGATCAAGACCGTGATCTTCCGGCCGATCCCCGAGGACGCCTCGCGCGTGGCCGCGCTGCAAAACGGCGAGATCGACCTCGCGGTGAACATCCCGCCGCATCTGGGCGCGATCATCGACAGGCATCCGAAGCTCTTCCTGTCGACCGCGCCGTCGATCCGCACGATCCAGCTCATGTTCTACACGCACCAGATGGATGCGCAGCACAAGCCGACCGGGCCCTACAACGGGCCCACCGCCGACAAGCGCGTCCGCCAGGCCATCGCCTACGCGATCGACGCCGACGAGCTCATCAAGACCGTGCTCGACGGCAAGGGCGTGCGCGTCGCCACGATGCTGCCGTCGATGCACTTCGGCTACGACCCGAAGCTCCAGCCCCTCAAGGCGGACGTGGCGCGGGCCAAGAAGCTCCTGGCCGAGGCCGGCTTCGGCGGCGGCGTCGAGATCACGCTGCACAGCCCGCGCGGCCGCTACGTCCGCGACGCGGAAGTCGCCGAGGCCGTGGGCGGCCAGCTCTCCAAGGCCGGCATCAAGACCACGCTCCGCACCTACGACTTCGTGACCTATCTGAACAACATGGTCTACGTCCACAAGGCCGGACCGGTCTGGCTGATCGGCTGGGGCACGGGAACGATGGACGCCGAGACCGTCTACGGCCCGCTGTTCAAGTCGCCCGGCATCTTCGTGAACTGGCACAACGAGGACTTCAACCGGATGGTCGACGAGGCACAGGCCATCATGGACGAGAAGAAGCGCCTCGAGCAGTACCATCGGATCAACAAGCTCTGGCTCGACGAGATGCCGGCGGTGCCGCTCTACCAGCAGGTCGATCTTTACGGGGTGAGCAAGCGACTCAACTGGAAGGCGCGGAGCGATGAGGTGCTCCAGGCCTACACGATGTCGCTCAAGGACGGGAAGTAGCGCCGACGCGACCGTTGTAGAATGAAGAGCGCCGGGCGGCCGTAATTCAGTGGCAGAATGCCAGCTTCCCAAGCTGGACGTCGCCGGTTCGAATCCGGTCGGCCGCTCCAAAAACTCAGGGGGTTACGGGCACCAGGCTCGTAGCCCCCTTCGAGTTTCTGACATTTTCTGACATTTCGGTCGGGGATGTGGGCCGCGCGAGAGGCGACGGCGGGATCTGACCGGCTTCGGCGTCTGCTCGGTCCCAGGAATCTCTGTAGCGGATCACGTCGGCCGGTAATCGCGATGGTCGAGACATCGCGACGTGCCGTTTCGAGCCTGACGTCTTGGTCCGGCCGGTCGGACGGACGGACGAAGGCTGACGCGCGCTAGAACGGGTGTTGCTTCAAGTCTGCATCCACTCGAACCACCGCGTCCCGGTGCTTGCTGCGGAAGTCGCGGAACGCTTCGGGATGAAGACACGCCGCCAGGATCTCCAGTGACTCGACGATCCGTGGTCCCGGTCGATTGAAGTAGGCGTTTCCGTCGGCGATGTAGACACGCCCTGCTTGCACGGCGCGCCAGGATTCCCAGGGAAGTGAGGCACGCAGCAGTGGCAGCTCTTCCAGGGTTCGGCCGAGCGGAAATCCGCAAGGCTTGATCAACACGACATCCGGCGCCAGCCCCTGCAGCGCATCTCTCGTCAAGGTCGGCGCGTGGTCGCCTGGCCGGGTCACCAACGGAATGCCGCCTCCCCGCTCGATCAGCTCGGGCATCCACATACCGCCGAGCATCACCGGGTCGAGCCACTCGACTGCGACGACGCGCGGCCGCTCGCCGCGGCCTGAGCTGCGCGTCGTGATCGCCGAGGCCCGGGCCTGGAGGCCTCTCACGACCGCGGCGCCCTCCGCCGATCGACCGAGCGCGTCGGCGACCCGGGCGATATCGGCCCAGATATCGTCGAACCGGGTCGGGTGCAGATTGACGATACGAATCTCCTGATGAACGAGCGCCGCCGTCGCGGCACAGACGTCACTGAACGAGACCGCGCAGACGTCACAGAGATCCTGGGTGACGATCACATCAGGGCGCGCGGCTTCCAGTCGCGCGAGCTCGATCTCGTAGACGGCCAGCGCGTCCTGGAGGACCAACCGGACCTCTCGGTCGATGTCACGGCTGGCTCCCACGGGTCGCACCCGAGCGCGTGTCAGCGCCGGAAGACGACGCACCGTCTCGGGAAAGTCGCACTCGTGCGAGATCCCGACGAGATCGGCCTCGGCGCCCAGCGCGCAAACAATCTCGGTGGCGGCTGGGAGCAACGAGGCGACGCGGTAGCCCATCCCTCAGTGTACCGCGGACCGCGCGCTCGCCGAGCCGCTACGCCAGGCGCGCGGGCGACGCGTGAGCACGACGACGACGGCTCAGGAACCTGGCTCCGGCAATGAGCTGATACAAGCCAACGAGTCCCACGAGCGTCACGGCGTTGGCGAGCAGCACCTGGCCGATGATCGGGGCCGAAAACGCCTCCGTACCACCGAGCATCGACACCGCGGCCGCGTAGAGAGTCAGCTGGTAGAGCGCAAACGCGGCCACGAATGCCACGCCCGTCTGGGCGGGTGCGCGGAACGATCCGAATCGCCGGACCGTCCAGTGAGCGGCGAGCGTCCCGATCACGGCGGCAGCGCCGATGGCGACACCCCAGGCACAGGCCCGGGCTGTCCACGGATAATTCAGCACGCCGAACCCCACCGCCTGATTGGTGAGCCATAGCGCTACCGTCAGGAGCACCGCATCCCGACGCGACAGGGTCGTCGCGGCGATCACGGCGAACGCCGCAAACGGCGTGATGCACGTGTACCCCGTGGTGAGCGCCGCACTCCCGACGATGAGCAATCCCAGCCACAACGGACGGAACCACGCGATTTGACGGTCTGTCATCTCCGGTTCCTCCCTCGAAGACCGGTTGAGGTGTGTGGGCGTCCGGGCAGGTCTCCTGGCTCTCGGATCGTCCTACTCCCCGCGTCTTCCCGGCCATACGGCCAGTGACACTTGCGGGTTTCGTCCCCGATTACAGTGACGGGGTCGCGGCGGCTTCGCACCGCCTTCCCTTGGCCCTCGTGGGCATCCCGGGCGCGTTCACCGTGAAGCTATTCGAACACCGCCCTAAATGCAAGTCGGCGGCCGTGTACCGCCGGCAGGCGTGGCCACGCAGCGCGATCAACGGGCCGAGGCGCCGACGAAGATGCCGACGATGGCGCCGTACGCCAGATGGGCGAGGATCGTCAACGTCGGCGTGCCGCGGCCGTAGTTGAGAAGCATGAAGCCCGGCGACTCCAGGAGAGGAGAGGAATCTGCGGCGCTGTCCGGCGTCCCCATCCGCGGATGCACGACCGGCAGGAGCACGTTGACCAGGGTGGTCCCCGCGAACAGCGCGTGAACCAGGCCGAAGACCAGGCCGAGCTTCCAGCCGGCCTGGCCCAGGGCGACGAACCCCGCGTAATACACCAGCGCGAATACCAGGCCGGCGACAAAGTGTGCCGTGTAACCGAACACCTTCGCCCGGGTGCGGTCGTCGGTGAACGCCGTGCCGAGCAAGAACGGAATGTCCATCCGCGTGAGCCGCAGGTGGCTTCCCGCCGCCAGGGCCGTCGTCAGCACGAGCGTTCCCGCGAAGCCGCCGGCCAGGGCGCCCCACACCCTCATTGCGACGCTTCCTGCATCGCGACCGCCGCGCTGATCAGGGCCAGATGGACGAGCCCTTGTGGAAAGTTTCCCAGGAACGCGTGCGACGCCGGATCGATTTCCTCCGAGTACAGACCGACGTCGTTCGCGAGCGCGACCAGCTCGTCCATGACGTGCTCCGCCTCTCGCCGCTGACCCGAGATGGCGAGCGCCTCCGCGAGCCAGAACGAGCAGCACGCAAACGCGCCTTCGCCGCGGGCCAGTCCGTCGGCGCCGGTGTATCGGTGGAGCAGCGGGCCGGCGGCGAGCTCACGGCGGACGGCCTCGATGGTCATCCGCATCCGCGCGGCCTCGGGTCTCTCGTAGCGCATGATGGCGAGCAGGAGCAGGCTCGCATCCAGTCCGTCGGCGCCGGCATACCAGACGTAACTGCGCTTTGCCTCGGACCAGCAGCGTTCTTCGATGAAGCGCCGGATGTCGGCGGCCTCGCTCGCCCAGCGAGTCGCGCGCCGAGCGGGAATCTCGCCGCGGTCGACCAGGCGCCTCGCGCGATCGAGGGCGACCCAGCACATGGCCTTCGACTGCGTGTAATGCCGCGGTGCGGCCCGGACTTCCCAGATGCCCGAGTCCGGCTCGCGCCACTGCGAACACACGTAGTCGGCGATCCGCGCGACATCCCACGCCGTCTGACGGCCGACTGTGTGTCCCCGGTGCGCGTACTGGTACGCCGCGTCCAGGAGCTCGCCGTAGGTATCGAGCTGCAGCTGATTCGCGGCGCCATTGCCGATCCGGACCGGACGCGAGTCGCGGTAGCCGGCGAGCGGCAGCGTGCGCTCGGGGGTGTGGGTATCACCGTCGAGCCGATACAACACGTGCAACCGTGGCAATGTCCGCTGCGTCGCGTGCATGAACCACCAGAAGAACGCCCTGGCCTCGGCGTCGCACCCGAGCTGCAGCAATGATTCGATCGTGAAGGCCGAATCGCGAATCCACGAGAAGCGGTAGTCCCAGTTGCGCTCGCCGCCGAGCGACTCCGGCAGCGAGGTCGTCGAGGCCGCCGCGATCGCGCCCGAGGGCGCGAACACGAGAAGCTTGAGCGCCAGCGCGCTGCGCACGACAGCGTCGCGCCACGGTCCGTCGTACGCCAGCCGCGCCGACCAGTCCCGCCAGAACGCGGCGGTCGTCTCGATGCGGCGCTCGACGTCGGCGCGCGCCGGAAAGACCAGCGGCTCACCGTCGGCCGCCACCAGGGCGATCGTCGTGCGCGTCCCGGCTCGCGCCTCGAAGCGCCCGGCGATTGCGGTTGCCTCGGTCTCGATGCGGCCGGCATCCCAGGCGCACGCCGCCAGCGCGGTGGTGCCGCTCGTGGCGACGGGAAATGGCGTCCGCGGCTCGATCCGGGTACGAGCGAGGCCGTATCCGAAGCGCGGCTCGATGCGCCACGATATGGCGACGCGCCCGTCCAGGCCCTCCACCCGGCGCGCGAGCTCGCGGAACGGCGCCAGCCCTCGGCCGGGGCAGCGTCATCACGTCGGTGACTCGTACGCGGCCGGTGGCGGTCGTGTACGTCGTCTCCAGGAGGTTCGTGCCGGGCACGTATCGCCGGTGCGTCTCTGCCGCGCCCTCAGGGCGGAGCACCCAGCGGCCACCACGGTCGGCGTCGAGAATGGCGGCGAACACGCTCGCGGAGTCGAGATTCGGAACACACCACCAGTCGACGGATCCGCTCCTGGAGACTAGCGCCGCGGTGCGGCAATCGCCAATGAGCGCGTAGTCTCGAAGCGGCGCGTACTGATCACGCAAGGCAACGTCCATCGTACCGCGTTCGCAGGCATAAGCAGGGCAGGGCCAGATCGATCCACTTCGCGTCCTGACGCTTCTTGAATCGCTTCGGGAGTTGTGCGTTCCCACGATCGCGCCGAACATAACTGATGCTCTGCGCGTCGAGGGCAGCCATCAGCTCGGGCAGCGGGATGCGCAGGCCGCCTTCGCGCGCGCCGTGGAGCGGTTTTGGGATCACGTCGCGTATGTGCCCGTCGATGTTGGCGATCAGGGTGACGCCGGCGCGGGGCGCTGCCTGCCACACTGCTCAATCGCTGACGCGGTCACTCCCGCGAGCCGCAGGTCACGTGGACGAAGGTTCCCGTCATCGCGCTCGCCCCATCTGACAGCCGCGACGTTCGCGACCTCGGCCACCAGCTGCAGCCGCTTCAGCAAGGTTGCGCTGCTGAAGCTGGCCAGGCACTGTTCGAACGTCACCCCCGTGGCCTTGGCGTGCAGAGGACAGTTCTATTTAGCAACGGCAGCTCGCCGAAAGCCACTTGACAGGGTCCCTTTTTAGGCAGATCGTCGCGCGCAACGAGGAGGGACTCGCGTGGCATCGACATCGCCCTTTCACCTGGCGTTCACCGTCCGCGACATCAGCGAAACGCGCGCGTTCTTCGGTGGCTTGCTCGGCTGCACGGAAGGCTTCGTGTTGCTCCTCGAGCCGAGGGTCCGCGGCAAGGGTGCTCACGATCCCTCGGGGAACACCTTCGAATTCAAGGGACTCAGAGATCCCACGCCCGCGCAGTTGCTGGCGCGCCGATAGAGCGGGCGATCGCGGGTGCTGTTCGGCCGCGTGTTCAAAAGGCCGGCGCAGCCCCGGGCCGGGCGGTGAATGGACGGATTGTCGACGCGAACTAGATTAGTAGAGAGGGAGGGTGCCGCGGGCATGGCTACCATCGAATTGCTCGTTCCGGCCGCTGTGATCGCTGGGACCGCAGTGCCGTTGGCCAAGCGCGTCCCAACGCTCGAGGGTCGAGTCGTCGGCCTACTCAACAACTCGAAGTCTGGCACCCGACCGTTCCTGGATCGCGTCGAGGAGCTGCTGCAGAGCGCGCACGGCGTTTCCAGGATCATCCGCTACGACAAGAAGGCCGCAGCGCTCCCGGTGCCCGACGAGATGCTCGAGGCGGCCGCTCGCGAGTGCGACGTGGTGATCAACGGGATAGCCGATTGAGGGTCCTGCACGTCGTGGAGTGTCCACGACAGCATCGAGTTCGAGAAGCGCGGCATTCCGACCGCGACCATCGTCACTGAAGAATTCCGGTCGCTGTACGATATCGTCACGACGAGTCTCGGTCAGCCGAGCCTGCCGGCCGTGTACGTGCCGCATCCGATCGTCAGCGTCCCGCACCCGGAGATGCGTGGGCGGGCCGAGCCCGTGATGGCGGCGATCGTGGAGATCGCCACCGAGACGGGCGCGTACGCGAGCGGGGCCAAACTGCATACCGCCGCCGGTGCGAGCCGGCCTGCCGCAGCGGCCGCGGTCGTCGAGCGCGTCACGGTCGCGGACGACCCGGAGGCAATCTTTGACCGGTTCGCCAGCGAAGGCTGGACCGACGGGTTGCCGATCGTGCCACCGACCGAGGAGCGGGTCGCGCAGATGCTGGCCTTCAGCGACCTCGACCCGTCCCTTTCGCTGGGTCCGATGCCCCCGCGCTGGGGAGAGGCAACGATCGCCAAGCTGGCGGTCAACGCGGTGATGGCCGGGTGCAAGCCGGAGTACTTCGCTGTCATCGTGACGGCGGTCAAGGCCATCCTCGCCAAGCAGTTCAACCTGTACGGTATCCAGGGCACGACGAACCCGGCCAGTCCGGTGCTCATCGTCAACGGACCGGTTGCTCGCGAGATCGGGGTCAATGCGCGCGGGAACTTGTTCGGTCCGGGCTTCCGGGCCAACGCGACGATCGGCCGCGCGATTCGGCTGATCATGACGACGATCGGCGGCGGCGTGCCGCAGCAGGCCGACAAGTCGACGCTCGGCAACCCGGCCAAGTACACGTGCTGCTTCGCCGAGAACGAGGCGAACAGCCCCTGGGCGCCGCTTCACGTCGAGCGGGGCTTCGAGGCAGAGACGAGCACCGTCACGGCCTTCGGCGGGGCAGCGCCCGCTAACATCATCGACAAGAGCAAGAACGCCAACGAGATGCTCGAGACGATCGCGAGGGCGATCGCCGTCTCCGGCTCCAACAACATGTTCATGAGCCAGGAAGCGCTCCTCGTACTCGGCCCCGAGCATGCCTCAATCGCGGCGCGCCAGGGCTTCGACAAGAAGCGGGTGCGCCAGACGCTGTTCGAGCACGCCCGCATCCCGTTCGAGCAGATCGGTCAGAGCAACGCGGACGTCTTGGGCGTGTGGCGCGGCAACTGTATCGAGGACGTGGACGGGCGGCGGACGTTGCGGATCGTCGAGAAGCCGGAGGACATCATCATCGTCGTGGCCGGTGGCGCGGGGAATCACTCGGCCTCGATCCCCGGATGGTACTCGCATTCGGTCACCCTGCCGCTCACCCGCGCCGACGGCACGGCGATCCGCTCCGTCGCGGAACTGAAGAAAGAATAGTTGAGAAGGGTGAGTGCCGCCGGGTTGCTCACTTGAACGCGGGCATCACCTCGTGCGTGAGGAGCCGCAGGCTCCGGGTCTCGAGCTCCAGGGGAATGCGCCCGCCGGGATTGAGCTCGGCGACGATCCCGTCCAGGCCCAGCTCTTCGCGGAGCCGGGTCAGACGGTCGATCACGCCCGCCGCGGTGCCGAACGCCACCTTCTTCGCGAGGACGTCCTCGTAGGAGAGGTTCGCCATGCGCTCGGCCAGCGCGCGGCGACGGTCGGCGGGTCCAGCGCCGGCGCGGCCGATCACCGCCCGCGCCAGCTCGGTCTGGCGGCCGAAGAAGTGCATGAGGCTCTCGCGAGGCTCCTCGACCGCGCCCCGCTCGGTCGTCGAGACGTAGACCGGGATGCGCAGATAGACGCTGGGATCGCCGGGATGGCCCGCCTCGCGCCACGCCCGCCGGTAGAGCGCCAGGTGCGCCTGCAGATCGGAGATCTCGGCGGCGCGCAGTCCGACGAAGACGGACAATCCCATCGTGCCGACCGCCGGGAACGTCTCTTCCGTGTTGGCGGCCATCCTGATGGGCGGATGCGGCACCTGATACGGCCGCGGCGCGACCGTCGCGCCCTGAAACCGATAGAACTCGCCCTCGTAGCTGAACGGCTCGCCCTTCCAGGCCTGCCGGATGATCTCGAGCGCCTCCCGAAAGCGCGCCTGACTCTCGCCGTAGGCGATGCCGTAGATGTCGTACGAGCGCGCGACGCCGCTGCGGCCGATCCCGAACTCCAGGCGGCCCTCGCTGATGTGATCGAGCGTCGCGACCTCTTCGGCAATGCGCAGGGGATGATTCAGGGGAAGCACCGTCACGGCCGTCCCCACCCGAAGGCGCCGGGTCCGGGTCGCGATCGAGCTGGCGACCTGGAGTGACGCCGAGATCACCGAACGCATCGGGGCGAAGTGGATCTCACCGAGCCAGACGCAGTCCAGGCCCCAGGCCTCGGCGTGCTGGGCCAGCTCGAACGCGTCCCGGAACGCCGAGACCTGGTTCGCCCCGTACCGCATCTCCTCGACGAAGATCCCGAAGTGCATGACGTCCGCCTCCTCGACTGCCCGTCGATACTCGCCCGGCGCGGTCGGTGCCGTCAAGGCCAGGGCGGCGCGTCGCCGGACTGCAGCGCGGCGTCAGGCCAGGGCTTGACACCGGGAGGGTGCACTGTGAAGAATGCCCGGACCGGCGCGACGCCCGGGCGCGCGGCCCCCCGCAAAGGAGAGACCATGCATACGCGGATCCTGGTAGCCCTGGTGCTGAGCGGTTGTCTCGCCGCCGGCGTCGGCGTCGTGAGCGCGGCCGACAAGGACACGCTCGTCATCGCGCTCGACACGCTGGGCGGCCAGATCATGGACCCGATCATGGACACGCGGGCTCCGCACGCGCACTACCACGCGCCGATCTGGGACTCGCTGGTGGGATTCGACCTCGAGAAGGGCGGGATCGGTCCCGGGGCCGCCGAGCGCTGGGAGCTCGCGGCGGACGGCCGGAGCTGGACCTTCTACCTGCGCAAGGGCCAGCGCTTTCACAACGGCGACCCGGTCACCGCGCACGACGTGAAGTTCAGTCTCGAGCGGGTCATGTCGCCCGAGTCGATCTCCTCGGGCGCCGCCGCGCTCCGGCGGGCGGTCGATCGGATCGAGGTCGTGGACGACCTCACCGTCCGGGTCTACACCAAGGGCGTCATCCCGCAGTTCGCGGCGAGCCTCTCCCGGGCGGTCTTCATGGAAGGCTCGGTCATGCCGAAGAAGTACATCGAGACGGTCGGCGCGAAGGGGTTCCGCGACAAGCCGATCGGCAGCGGCCCCTGGAAGTTCGTCCGGAGCATCCCCGGAGACCGCGTCGAGTACGAAGCCGTCACCTACCCGCACTGGCGCGGCACCCCACAGTTCAAGCGGCTGACGCTCCTTCTCGTGCCCGAGCAGAGCACCCGCCTGGCCATGGTCCGGACCGGCGAGGCGGCGATCGTGAGCGTCGGTCCCGAGGCGGTCAAGGAAGCGCGGGCTGGCGGCATGAAGATCGTCAGTGTGCCGGGCACGATGCAGGCCGTCTATCAGTTCTGGGGGCTCTACCGGCCGGAAGCCAAGGCGTCCCCGCTCAACGACGTCCGCGTGCGCGAGGCGCTCTCCCTCGCCATCGACCGGCAGCAGATCATCGACCACGTCATGGGTAAGGAAGCGCAGTGGCCGATGCCGTTCGCGGCGTTCAAGTATTCGAGCGACATGACCGTCCCCCGCTGGGAGGACTGGTCCCGGACGGCGCTGCGCTACGATCCCGCTCGGGCCAAGCAGCTCCTGGCCGAGGCGGGACACGCCAGCGGCTTCCGGTTGACGTTCTGGAACACGGCGCTCCCCGGCACGCCATTCATGGTCCCGATCGGCGAGGCGGTCGCCGGCTTCTGGGAGAAGATCGGGGTCAAGGTGGAGATGAAGACTGTGGAGTGGGGCGCGTTCGATCCCATGGGGCGGGGCGAGCAGAAGGGGCTGGTCGGGACGGCCTCGATGTACCGCACCGCGGGACGGCCGGAGCCGATTCCGCGCTACGCCACAACCTTCGTCTCGAAGGGCGTCCAGCACCTCTTCGGCGATCCCCAGAACTGCCCGGTTCTTTGCCAGGAGGGGGACAAGGCGTACGAGGCGGTGGTCGCCGAGAGGGACGACGCGAAGCGCACGGCGGCCACCAACCGGATGATCGAGCTGGTGGCCAAGAGCTGGATCGCCGTGCCGATCATCGAGGGGTTGGGCACCTGGGCCGTGAACCCCAAGGGCGTCGGGTACTTCAAACCGATCCCGGGCCGACATGAGTTCGGCGACGTGACCGAGCGGATGCCGCGCCCGGAACAGCGCCCCTGGCCCTGAGATCGGGCGAGCGCGACCAGTGCAGCGGTTCATCCTGCGGCGGTTCCTCCAGAGCGTGTTGCTCCTCTTCGTCCTCGCCCTGGTCATCTTCGGCCTGGCGCGCGTGAGCGGGAACCCCGCAGATCTCCTCCTGCGCGAGGACGCCACCCAGGAGGATCGCGCGCATCTCATGCGCGCCCTCGGACTCGACCGGCCCGTCCACGAGCAGCTCTACCTCTTTCTCGCCGGGGCGCTGCGTGGCGACCTCGGCGATTCCATTCGCTATCGCAAGCCGGCCACCGAGGTTTTCTTCGAGCGTCTTCCCAACACGCTCCGGCTCTTGCCGCTCGCCATGGTCGGGGCACTCGCGCTCGCGATCCCTCTCGGCGTGCTGGCGGCGGTCTACCGCGGGACGATGATCGATCGCGTCTCGGGCGCCGTCGCCGTCCTGGGCATCGCCACCCCGCAGTTCTGGCTCGGCATCGTGCTCATCTACGTCTTCAGCATCAAGCTCGGAGTGCTTCCCTCGTCGCGGATGGGCGGGCCGAGCCACTACGTGCTGCCGGCCATCACGCTCGGCGTGTTCCTGGTAGCCGGCATGATGCGGCTCGTTCGCTCGAGCCTCCTCGAGGTGATGGGGAGCGAGTTCGTCAAGCTCGCCCGACTCAAGGGTCTCTCGCAGACCGTCGTGATCTGGAAGCACTGCCTGCGGAACGCGCTGATCCCCGTCACCACGCTGTTCGGCGTCTATTTTGCGCTGCTCATCACCGGCGCGATCGTGACGGAGACCGTGTTCGCGTGGCCGGGCGTCGGACGGCTCACGTACGAGGCGGTCATCTTCCGGGACTACCCGCTGCTCCAGGCCATTATCTTATTGAAGGGGATCATCGTGCTCGGCGTCAACCTCGGCGTGGACATTCTCTACGCCTACCTGGACCCCAGGGTCCGGTACGCCTAGATGGCGCGGATCGAGGAACGGATCGACGTCGGCTTCGGGCCCTCGCCGGCGGCCGACGTCTTGGCTCGCTCCCGATCGCGCGGGGATCTGGCGCGACTGCCGTGGGCCTCGTTCTTCATCATCGCCGTCCTGATCCTCGTGGCCGTGCTCGCACCGCTCATCGCGCCCCACTCGCCCACCGAGCAGTCGCTGCCCGACAAGCTTCGCCCGCCCGCGTGGCAGGAGGGCGGGAGCACGAAGCACCTGCTCGGGACCGACGTCCTCGGCCGGGACGTCCTGAGCCGAATCATCTACGGCGCGCGCGTGAGCCTGATCGTGGCGGCCGCGGCACTCCTGGCGGGCGGTGGCGTCGGGCTCATGGTCGGCATCGTCTCCGGCTATCTCGGGGGCCGGGTGGACAGCTTCCTCATGCGGGTGGTCGACGCGACGCTGACGTTTCCGACGATTCTCATCGCGCTGCTCCTCGCCGTGAGC
>JAHFDK010000247.1 GCA_023249095.1 Candidatus Rokuibacteriota bacterium
CCCAGTTCACGAGGAAGATCAGCACGAGGAGCAGCAGCGAGAGCGCAATGGCGACCTCGAAGTTCCCCTTCCCGGTCTCGAGCACCATCGCCGTCGTCAGCGTCCGCGTCTGCCCCTTGATGTTCCCGCCGACCATCATCGAGGCGCCGATCTCCGAGACGATGCCGCCGAAGCCGGCCATGACCGCGGCGAGCATGGGCAGGCGCGCCTCGCGCAGCACCATCCACACCATCTGGGGCCGCGAGGCGCCGAGCGCCAGGAGCTGGAGCCGGAACTCGCGCGGCACCTGCTGCACGGCCGCCAGCGTTATGCCGGTCACGATCGGCGAGGCGATGACGGCCTGCGCGATCACGATGGCCGCCGGCGTATACAGGATCTCCCATCCGCCGAGCGGGCCGCTGCGCCAAAGAAGGAGCGTCACGAAGAGCCCGACGACGACGGGCGGCAGGCCCATGCCCGTGTTCACGGCGCTCACGACGAGCCCGCGCCCCGGAAAGCGCGCGAGCGCCAGCGTCGCGCCGGCCGGGATGCCCAGGGCCAGCGAGATCAGCGTCGCGCTCCCCGAGACCTGGAGCGAGAGCCAGAGAATGCCCCAGATCTCACGGTCGGCGCCGACGATGAGGGCGACCGCCTGACGGACGCCGCTCCACAGAAGGTCCATCGGGCGACGAGTGTACTAGAATCCCCCCAGGAGGATACCCATGGCTGACGATCGGAAAGGCGCTGTCACGCTCCGCGGTAACCCCATCACGCTCGGCGGGCCCGAGCTCAAGCCCGGCCAGAGCGCGCCCGACTTCACCGCGCTCGACAACGGGCTCAAGCCGGTCAAGCTGAGCGAGGCGACGGGCAAGGTGATCATCCTGAGCTCGGTGCCGTCGCTCGACACCCCCACGTGCGACACCGAGACGCGGCGCTTCAACCAGGAAGCGGCGAAGCTCGGCGCCGGCGTCGAGATCTGGACGATCAGTCGCGATCTGCCGTTCGCGCAGAAGCGCTGGTGCGGCGCCGCCGGGGTCACGAGCGTCAAGACGCTCTCCGACTTCCGTGAGCGCGCCTTCGGGCCCGCCTACGGGGTCGAGATCAAGGACGGCCCGATCGCCGGGCTCACCGCGCGCGCGGTCTTCGTGGTCGGCAAGGACGGCAAGGTCAAGCACGTCGAGTACGTCAAGGAGATCGGATCCGAGCCGAACTACGAGGCGGCGCTGGCGGCGGCGAAGTCCGCGGCGGGCTGAGCGGCCTTACGTCCCGGCTGGCCGCTCGAAAACGACGGTCACCGGCTTCGCGAAGCGGCCCTTGGCGGACGCCATCACCTGCATGGCCGCAGGGCCGATCGTCAGGGTGATCGTGTGCGCGCCCTGCGGCAAGGTCACGTTGGCGCCGTAGTGGAAGCCCTGGCCGCCGACCATCGGTGAGAGCTTCACCGCGCCCGCGGGCTTGCCCGAGGCGCGAATCGTCGCCCTCACCGGAAGATAGGGAACCGGCTCGCCGGTCGCGCGGTCGCTGACGAAGACCATCAGGTGGCCGGGCGCGGCGGACGGCGCGCCGTGCCCGGCGTGGTCGCCGTCGCCACCCCGGTAGGCGAGCCGGATCGTGTAGTCGCCCGTCGTCTTCTCCACGGACGCCGCGCCGTGCTCGTGCCCGCCACCCGTGAGCCCCTTGAGGAACGCGACGAGATCGACGAGCTGGGTGACGCTCAGGCTGTCGGCATAGCTCGGCATGATCGACGTCCCGTCCGGGCCGCTATAGCCGGGGCCATCCAGGATCACCGCGTTCGGCGACAGGATCGACTCCGCGAAGTACTCCGCGGGGTGCATGCCGCCCATACCCGTCAGATCGGGACCGACGTTCCTCGCATCGCCGCCCCCCGGTGGGAAGCGCTCGCCCTGAATCGCGTGGCACTTGTAGCACTCGAGGTCCGCGAAGAGCTGTTTCCCCTTGACCGGATCGCCGGCCGGTAACGCAAACTTCCAGCCGCGCGGCACGCCGCCCTGCCGATGCAGCTCCTCCATCGTGACCTTCCGCGGCACCGCCGCGCCCGGAGCTGCGGCTGCGGGTGCCATCCCGCCGTGTCCCTGGTGCTGCGCGCGCGGTGCAGACACGGCCACCGTGAGCGCGACGAGCGCGCCGCCGATCGCCCACGCCGATCTACGACTCATGCCTCACCTCAGTCCCTTCCACATTCAACGTCCATCCGGCGCCGGGGGCGGGGGACAGCGGGGAAGGGGTCGCCGCGACCCGTTCCCTCCAGGCGGCGACGGACGCATCCGCGCCATGATGGAGCCCAGCCGCAACGGATCGAGCGGGCGCGTGCCGCGTGGTCGCAGCGACCCCTTCCCCGCTGTCCCCCGCCCCCGACGCCGGGTGGACTACTACGAGAGGTCAACCCAGACGGTCTTGGTCTCGGTGTAGTGCTCGAGGCCCGCCGACCCCAGCTCACGCCCGAACCCCGATTCCTTGAAGCCGCCGAACGGCAGCGCCGCGTCGAAGAGGTTGTAGGCGTTGACCCATACGGTGCCCGCGCGGATTGCGCGCGCCGCCTTGAGCGCCTTGGCGATGTCGCGCGTCCAGACGGCGGCGGCGAGCCCGTAGGTCGTCGCGTTGCCCTCGGCGATCCCGTCCTCGACCGACCTGAAGGGGATCACCGAGAGGACCGGGCCGAAGATCTCTTCCCGGGCGATCTTCATTCTGTTGGTGACGCCGTCGAAGATCGTGGGCTCGACGAAGTAGCCCTTGCCCGAGCCGACGTTCGCGCGGCCGCCGCCGGCGACGACCCGCGCGCCCTCCTGCTTGCCCGCGTCGATGTAGCCGAGCACCGTCTCCATCTGCTGCTTGGACACGACCGGGCCCATGCGCGTCGCCTTGTCCATGGGATCGCCGACCTTGAGGGTCTTGACTCGGTCGGTGAGCTTCGCCATGAAGTCGTCGTGGATCTTGTCCTCGAGGAAGAGACGGGAGCCGGCGGCGCAGACCTCGCCCTTGTTGTAGAAGATCCCGGTCAAGGCACCCTTCACCGCCGCCTCCATGTCGGCGTCGGCGAAGACGATGTTCGGCGACTTGCCTCCGAGCTCGAGCGAGACGCGCTTGAGCGTACCGGCGGCCTCGCGCATGATCCCTTTGCCCACCTCGGTCGAGCCCGTGAAGGCGATCTTGTCGACGCGCGGGTCGCGCACCATCGCCATCCCGACCTGCCCGCCGGGCCCGGTGACGACGTTGAACACGCCCTCGGGCAGGCCCGCTTCCTGGGTGAGCTCGGCGAACTTGAGCGCGGTGAGGGGCGTCAGCGAGGCGGGCTTGAGGACCACCGTGTTACCCGCGGCCAGCGCCGGGGCGATCTTCCACGAGGAGAGCAGGAACGGGAAGTTCCAGGGCACGATCGCGCCGACCACGCCCAGGGGCTGGCGCAGCGTGAACGTGAACGCGTTCTCCCGAAGCCCGAGGGTCTCGCCGTGGATCTTGGTGGCCCAGCCCGCGTAGTAGCGGAAGACCTCCGCGGCGAATGGGATCTCGACCTTGCCCGAATCGAAGAGCGTCTTGCCCGTGTTGAGGCTCTCGAGCCGCGCCATCTCGTCGAGATTCTGCATGATCAGGTCGCCGAGCTTCCACACGATCCGCCCGCGCTCGGCCGCGCTCATCCGCGGCCACGGTCCGGCGTCGAACGCCTTCCGGGCCGCGGCGACGGCGAGCTCGACATCGCGCTCGTCGCCCCGGCCCACCTGCGCGCTCGTCTCCTCGGTCGCGGGGTTGATCGTGGCATACGTGGCACCAGAGACCGGCGGACGCCAGCTACCGGCGATGAAGAGCTGCTCCGTGTTCATGGCGTGACTCCCTCGGAGGCTATGGACGGTTGGGTGTGGTCACGGTGTGAGGACGCGACCCGTGCCGAGCGGCCTCATGCGGCCGCCGTCCACGACGACGGCGCCGTTGACGACGACGTAGGCGATCCCCGTCGGATAGCGGTGGGGATCGGCGAAGGTCGACTCGTCCTTGACGGTGCGGGGATCGAAGATCGCGAGGTCGGCGGCGTAGCCCTCGCGCACGAGCCCGCGGTCGCGGAAGCGGAGCCGCGCGGCGCACATTCCCGTCATCTTGTGGACGGCCGTCTCGAGCGGGAAGAGCTTCTGCTCGCGGGCGTACTCGCCCAGGACACGCGGGAACGTGCCGTACGTGCGCGGATGGGGCTTCCCCGGGCGGTCGCCGTCCCCCTCGTAGAGCGGGATCGAGTCGGAGCCGATCATGAGCGCGGGATGCGCCAGCACCTTGGCCACGTTCTCGATGCTCTGCGAGAAGCTGACCATGCCGACCGTGCACTTCTGCTCGAGCAGGAGGTTCATCAGCGTCTCGGCGGGCGCCAGACCCGACTGTCGCGCGATCTGGGCGAGGCTCTGGCCTTCGAGCTCGCGCCGGCGGCAGGTGGCGATGAAGACCTGGTCGAATCCGATCCCCCCCTGCGAGATCGTGCCCCAGCGCTCGCCGTCGATCAGGCACTCCTCGACGATGCGCCGCCGCGTCGCCCGGTCGGCGAGCCGCTCGAGCAGCTTCGCCGTGCCACCATCGTGGGCCCAGGTCGGCATCATGTTGTCGAGCTTCGTGCTACCGGCGTTGTACGGATAGACGTCGCCGGACACGTCCACGCCGCGCGCCCGCGCCGTTTCCAGCAGTCGCAGCGCGGCGTCGATCTTCGGCCAGTTCTCCCGGCCGGAGGCCTTCACGTGCGAGACCTGCACGGCCACGCCCCCCTCCTCGCCGATGCGGATCGCCTCGTTGATGGAGTCGAGCAGCATCGAGGACTCGCCGCGGATATGAGAGAAGTAGTAGCCGCCGCGCGGGGCCATCGCCTTGGCCAGCGCGATCAGCTCGGTGGTGTCGGCGTAGGCGCTGGGCGCGTACACGAGGCCGGTGGAGAAGCCGAAGGCGCCGGCCTCCATCGCCTCGGCGAGCAGCCATTGCATCGCTTTGAGGTCGTCGGCGCTGGCCGGCCGCGCTTCGCCCGCCATGGCGGCGATGCGCAAGGCGCCGTGGCCGACAAAGTGAGCGATGTTGACGGACGGGCGGATCGCGCGCAGCGCGTCGAGGTATTGCGCGAACGTCGCCCAGCACAGATCCAGGAAGATGTCGCTACCGACGATACCACCCGCCCAGCCCCGCACGGAGTCCTCGCGGCCCGGACACAGTGGGGCCTGTGAGAACGAGCACATCCCGACGACCTCCGTCGTCACGCCCTGCCGCACTTTGGACTCCGCCGACGGGCAGGCGAAGTAGAAGAGGTCGGAGTGCGAGTGCATGTCGATGAACCCCGGCGCCACCACGTGCCCGCTGGCATCGATCGTACGGGTGGCCGCGCCGTCGAGCCGCGGCGCGACGGCGACGATCCGGTCGCCCTCGACGGCGACGTCCGCCGGCCGCGCTGGCGCGCCGGTGCCGTCGATCAGCGAGCCGTTCCGGACGAGGAGCGACCAGGCCACCCGCTACTCCTCCGTGATGGCCACCAACGTCATCCGGTCACCCTGCTTGATGCGGTCGACGTGCTCTATCCCTGAGACCACCTGGCCGAACACCGTGTACTGGCCGTCGAGGTGCGGCGTCGGCCCGTAGCAGATGTAGAACTGACTGCCCGCGGAGTCCGGGTCCTGGCTGCGCGCCATCGCCACCGCCCCCCGCAGGTGCTTCTGCTTGTTGAACTCCGCCTTGACGGTGTACCCGGGCCCGCCCGTGCCGTTCCCCTTGGGGCAGCCACCCTGCACCACGAAGTCGGGGACGACCCGGTGGAAGTTGAGCCCGTTGTAGAAGCCCTTCTTCGCGAGCGTGACGAAGTTCTCGACCGTCTTCGGCGCGTCTTCCGGGTAGAACTCCAGCCGGATCTCGCCGCCCTTCTCCAGCGTGATGACCGCCGTCTGCTTCACCGTGATTCCTTTCTGATTCGCCGTCGGGGCGATGGTCCCGCCCGCCTTCGGCGGGTGGGCGCCCGACGTTCGGCGAGTCAACCCCTCACTTGATTTTCATCGACTTCACGCGGTCGCCGACCTTGATCGTGTCGACGACCTCCATGCCGCTGACCACCCGACCGAACGCGGTGTACTGACCGTTCAGATGGCTGGCCGGACCGAGCATGATGTAGAACTGGCTGCCCGCCGAGTCGGGATCATTCATTCTCGCCATCCCGAGCAGGCCGCGGTCGAACTTGCGGTTGTTGAACTCGGCCTTGATCGTGTACCCGGGGCCGCCAGTCCCCATGTCCGGATGGTCCATCGGGAGCGTCTTCGATTTCGGGTCGCCGAGCTGGACGACGAACCCCGACTCGACGCGGTGAAAGCGCTGGCCGTCGTAGAAGCCCGCCCGGACCAGCTTGACGAAGTTCTCGACGTGCTTGGGCGCGTCGGCCGGGAAGAATTCCAGGGTGATCTGGCCGCCGTTCTCGAGCGTGATCACCGCCGTCGGCGGTTTGACGACCGGCCTGTTCTGGGCCAGCGCCGGCGCGGCGACGCTGATGGCCACGACGAGAGCGAGCAGGCGATTCATGTGGACGACCTCCGGCGACGGACGCGGGCGTCATTATACATGCGCGACCGCCGGGGCCGTCACGCCGGCGTGATAGGATGGAGCGATGCAGCAGCGTGAGAACGTCCGTAACATTGCGATCATCGCCCACGTCGACCACGGCAAGACCACGCTCGTGGACGCGATGCTCTGGCAGTCCGGGCTCTTTCGCCAGAACGAGTCGGTGCCCGAGCGCATCATGGACTCCATCGATCTCGAGCGCGAGAAGGGCATCACGATCATGGCCAAGAACACGGCCATTGCGTACCGTGGCGTCCACATCAACATCGTGGACACCCCGGGCCACGCCGACTTCGGTTCGGAGGTCGAGCGGACGCTGACCCTGGTCGACGGCGTCCTGCTCCTGGTCGACGCCGCCGAAGGGCCGTTGCCGCAGACCCGCTTCGTCCTGAAAAAGGCCCTCGAGGCGAGCCTGCCGCCCATCGTCGTCATCAACAAGATCGACCGGAGCGACGCCCGCCCCGCGGAGGTGCTCGACGAGGTCTACGACCTGTTCATCGACCTGGAGGCGACCGAGGACCAGCTCGAGTTCCCCGTGCTCTACACCAACGCCAGAACGGGCACGGCGACCCGGAAGCTCGCCGAGCCCGGGCGCTCGCTCGAGCCGCTGTTCGAGACGATCCTCGCCACCGTTCCGGCGCCGCGCTTCGAGCCGGACGCGGGACTGCAGTTCCGCGGGGCCATGCTCGACTGGGACGATTATGTCGGCCGGCTCGTCATCGGCCGCATCTTCAACGGCCGGGTCCGCCAGGCCGAGCGCGTCGCCGTCGTGCACCGCGACGGCTCGGTCGAGTTCGCGAAGGTCACCGTTCTCTACGGCTACGAGGGGCTCAAGCGCATCGAGATCGCGGAGGCGAGCGCGGGCGACCTCGTCGCGATCGCCGGCATCGAGTCGATCGAGATCGGCGAGACCGTGGCGGACGCCGAGACACCGGTGGCGCTGCCGCTGATCCGCATCGACGAGCCGACGGTGTCGATGCTCTTCTCGTCCAACATCTCGCCGCTGGCCGGCAAGGAGGGCCGGTTCGTCACCTCGCCCCAGCTCCGCGAGCGGCTCATGAAGGAAAAGCGCATCAACGTCGGCATCCGCGTCGAGGAGACGGACTCGCCCGACACCTTCCGCGTGTCGGGCCGCGGCGAGCTGCAGCTCGCCATCCTGATCGAGATGATGCGACGCGAGGGATTCGAGCTCGAGGTCGGCAAGCCGACGATCATCACGCGGACCGAGGGCGGCCAGACGCTCGAGCCGATGGAGTACCTCGTCATCGACATTCCCGAGGAGCACATCGGCGCCGTGACCCAGAAGATCGGACCGCGCAGGGGGGCCATGGCCAAGATGGTGAACCACGGGACGGGCCGCGTTCGGCTCGAGTACCGGATCCCGGCCCGCGGGCTCATCGGCTACCGGACCGAGTTCCTCACGGACACGCGCGGCACCGGGCTCCTCAACCACCTCTTCGACGGCTGGGACGTCTGGCAGGGGGAGATCGCTCATCGCCAGAGCGGCGCCCTCGTGGCCGACCGTTCGGGACGCACGACCGCGTACGCCATCGATAACCTCCAGGCACGCGGCGTGATGTTCGTCGGCCCGGGCCTCGAGGTCTACGAGGGCATGATCATCGGCGAGAACGCGCGCGACAGCGACATGGACGTGAACATCACCAAGGAGAAGAAGCTCACGAACATGCGCGCGTCGACCGCCGACGAGGCCGCCAAGCTGACCCCCCCCCGCAGCATGAACCTCGAGCAGTGCCTGGAATGGATCCGCGAGGACGAGCTGCTCGAGGTCACGCCGAAATCGCTCCGCCTGCGCAAGCGCGGCATGCGCGGCCGGCGCCGCTTCTAGTCTCCGGACTCTCGCTCCTCGACGCCCTCAACGTTGCAGCACGACGATCCCGGCAACGGTGACCGCGGCGCCGACGAGGGCGCGGGTGGTCAGCCGTTCGCCGAGGAAGACAACGGCCAAGGGGATCGCGAACATCGGCGCGGTCGACGACAGCACCGACGCCACGGCGACGCCCGCGTGCTTGACGCCCGCGACGAACATGACCGAGCTGACCGAGGTGAGCGCGCCCAGCACCGCGATGCGTACCCGCGCACCACGGCCGCTCAACGCGAGCGCCCTCGGCGCGGAGCGCGCCCACGGCGCCAGCGCCACCGCGGCAAGGGGCAGCCGAATCGCCTGCGCCGTGACCGCGTCCATCTCGGAGAGCGGCGGCTTGACGAGGACCGTCGAGACCGCCCAGGCGAGCGAGGCGAGCGCTGCCGTGCCCACACCGAACCAGAAGCGCTCCTCCGGCGCGCGCTCGGCCCACGGCGCGACGATGAGGACGAGACCGGCCAGCGTGACCAGCGTCCCGACCGCGACCGGCAGGGTGACCGGCTCCCCGAGGAACACCGCGGCGATCGCGGCGGCCCCGACCGGATAGGTCGTCGAGATCGTCATCGCGCGGCCGAGGCCGAGCGCGCGCGAGCTCTCGAAGAACACGGTGTCGCCGATCGCGATCGCGATCACGATCGAGAGGGTGAGGAGGATCCACGCGCCGGCCGAGATCGTAGTAAACACGCCAAGGCCGGCCGTCGTGAGCACCCAGACGACGAGGATCGCGCCCCCGATCGTCGAGCGGACGGCGTTGATGGTCGCCGAGTTGAGCTCCGGCATCAGGGAGCGCGCGAGGAGGCTCGTCACCGCCCACGCCATCGCCGCGCCCAGCGAGGCGAGGGCGCCGAG
>JAHFDK010000248.1 GCA_023249095.1 Candidatus Rokuibacteriota bacterium
GAGACCGACCACCGCGGTGCACGAGTACAACGATTTTTTCGTCACCATGTCTGCCTCCCGCCGCGGATGTCGACGGCCACACCCGTCCATCAGCCGCCGGCGGCGCGCACCAGGGTCTCGCGCCCCGTCGCCATGTCGTCGAGCGTGCCGAAGGCCATCATGTAGTGGCCGCGGTAGCCTCCGCCCTCGATACGCGCGAACATCCGCCTGAAGTCGATCGTGCCCTCGCCGGGGCGGAGGTGCTCCTCGTATCGCCCGTGGCTGTCGGCCACGCGCACCTCGCCGCAACGGCCGAGGTCCATCGCGTCGAGGAAGCCGTCGATGCCCTCGGGGACGAGATGCGCATGGTTGACCGTGAACGCCCAACCGATGTTGGGCGACTGGATGCGACCGAAGTACTCGCGGCATTCCTCGAGGTTGTGGGCGAGGTAGCGGACCTCGGCGTGCTCCGGCTCCCGGTTGAGGTTTTCCAGAAGGAGCCGTGCGCCTGACCGTTCGGCGTGCGCGGCCGCGCGCTGGAGGCGCTCGAGGCTCGCCGCGCGCCGCGCCGCGTAGTCGCCGGTGAAGTGATAGCCCCCGTGGACGACGATCCACTCGGCGCCGAGGCATCCCGCGAGGTCGATGTAGGTCTGTAGGTATTGCTCGGCGCTATCGGCCAGGAGCGGGGAGGTCTCCGCGACGTTGACGGCGGAGGCGGAGTGCAGGCCGAGGTGGATGCGGTGCCGCTCGCAGGTGGCGCGCAGGGACGCCACCCGCTCGGCCGTCCACGTGGCGGGCGCGTTGGGATGATCGGGTGCGCCCTCGAGGCACGCGTCGACGTAGTGGACGCCGTGAGCCGCCGCCCACGCGAGACCGTCCTCCAGGCGCCGCCGCCCCCCGAGGTCCACGCCGATCCGTTCACGCAGCGTCATGGCGGAGGAAGCTCGACTAGCGCGCTGCCAGCCCCGGCATCGCGAATCGCTGTTGATCGAGCTCTGCCACCAACGCGTGCGCCTGGCCCGGCGTGAACGCCACCAGCGGGGGACGAACGGTCGTCCAGCCCGGGTCGGCGCCATAGTGGGCGATGGCGACCTTGAGCGCCGGGATCATCGGGAACTTCTGGAAGACCCCGCGAATCACGTCCAGGCGCGCCTGCTGGGCGTCGGCGTCGGCGGCTCGCCAGGTGTCGTAGAGATGCGCGATGGGCCCCGAGTGGACATTGGCGGTGGCGCTGATGCAGCCGGCCCCGCCGTGCCGCATGTTCTGGAGCAGGAAGGACTCGGAGCCGGCGAAGACGTCGAAGCCGGCCTTCGCGAAGGCGTCGAGGAACGACTTCGTGTTGCTCCAATCACCCCCGCTGTCCTTCATCCCGGCGATCTGGGCCGGATACGCGGCGAGCAGGCGCTCGACGAGGCCGAGGGTAATGGGCACCTGCGCCACCGGGGGGATGTGATAGAGGTACACGCGCAGACGCGTGTCTCCCACGCGCTCGATCACCTCCGCAAAGCTCCGGAAGAGCCCGTCGTCGCTCACGCCTTTGTAGTAGAAGGGCGGCAGCATCAGCACGCCGCCGCAGCCCAGCTTCATCGCGTGGGCGGTCAGCCGCACCGAATCCGGCAGGGCGCAGCAGCCGGTGCCCGGCATCATCCGCGCGGAATCGAGCCCCGCTCCGGCCAGCCGGTCGAGCAGGTCGATCTTCTCCTCGACCGAGAGCGAGTTCGCCTCGGAGTTCGTCCCGAAGACGGCGAGGCCGACGTTCTGGGACAGGAGCCAGCGGCACTGGCGTACGAACCGCTCCGGATCGGGTGCGAGGTCGGCTTTGAACGGGGTCACGACCGGGGAGAGCACGCCCTTGATGCGCGGGATATCGGTCACGCTGTCGCCTCCTGTCGGCGGTCGGCCTAAAGCGCCTCCAGCCGTCTGCCGCACAGGATATACATTATCGTAGTCTCCTTCGCGAGACGCTGACACGCAGCGCTCGTCCGTTACCAGTTCCGGCGGCGCACGGTTGGCGAGTACCGCGTCGAGTTCGCGCGGTCGACAGCATTCATGTGCGCGAGCCGCTCCGCTCCCTGAGCCACGGCGGCGGCGATCGTCAGGAAGTGATCACGTGATTCCTCGAGGGTCGCTCCCCCGTAATCGCAGATCCGCCAGCGCCATCCGGGGCGCGCCGGAATTGAAAACGCCGTCACTTGCATGCGAGCTTACTTCTCTCCTTGCGGGTTCCCGATCGACACGCTGAAACTGAACATCTCTTCCCGGTAAGGAGAGGAGACGTAGCCGATCTCGAGGCGGAGTCTCGTGAGCTTCCTGGCGGTGAGCGCCTCGACGGGAAACGCCACGTTAAGCGCCTGGATCGCCTTCTGCCCGGGGTCGAGCCATTCGCTACCGTACGTGGCGAACCTGAAGGTCTCCTCGATCCGGGAGTCCTCGAGCTTCATCGGACGCGACTGGTCGTCGAGGTACTGGATCTTCGCGACCACCAACCGGACGCTGTGCGTCTCCGAGCTACTCCAGAGCCTGAGCGCTCCCATCAGTCTCGGCGGGGAGATGAGGCGGTCGGAGCTCCTCTCCACCCGCTGCACAACGCGCATGCCCGTGATCTCGCCGGCGATGATGCCGGCATGTACTTCCACCGCCGCCGGCGTGACGGCGTAGGTCGTGCCCTCGAGCGCCACGGACGCGGGCGACAGACCCGGGCCACCAGAGAATGCCTCGACGCTTATCGCCGGCGTCGCAACCCATCCACGCCGCTCTCCGTCAAGCACCTTGACCGTCCTCTCCCGACCCGGACGCTGATCCTCAGCGTCCGGCCGTCGCACGAAGACTTGACTTCATACGCATACCCTACTATAAGTTATATAGTAGATAAGAAATATATAAGATTATGGCTTTCTTTCCTCCCTCGCGCAAGAGCCAGCGGGTGCGTATGTGCCTGGTGACCAGGGGGTCGGAGCAATGGAAGACCAACAGACGCTGAGGCAGGCGACGAAACTCTGGCGGGAGGCCTACCGCTGCCACATAGGGGGAAAGCTGGATCGCGCGATCGAGCTCTACCAGCACTCCATCGAGCTGTATCCGACGGCCGAGGCACATACCTTCTTGGGTTGGGCCATGAGCTTCCAGGGCCGCTTGGAGGAGGCCACCCAGGAATGCCTGCGCGCGATCGAGATCGATGCTGAGTTCGGGAATCCGTACAACGACATCGGGGTCTACCTGATGCAGCAGGACAAGCTGGACGAGTCGATCTCATGGCTCGAAAGGGCTAAGCAGGCCAAACGCTACGAACCGCGGCAGTTCCCCTACATGAATCTGGGACGGATTTACATCCGGCAGGGGCACTGGTGGGAGGCGCTCCGCGAATTCGAGGAGGCTGTGCGGCTGGCTCCAGGTGACGTGCGCGCGGCGAGAATCCTTCACAGCCTACGCGCTCGGCTGAACTGATGCTACACCCAAGGAATGCGTGAACGAGATGGCCTCTGACCTCATAGCGCTGGGCACTGTTCCCGCCGGCGAAGCGCCGGCGGCCGCGAGCGAGAGCGACTACGCCGGGCGGGCGTTCTGGCAGTGCCGGCGTTTTATCGCCCTCCTGCGTCACACGGTCGGCGGCGAACCCGAGGGCGCCAAACTCCGGGTTCGGCGTTCCGGACCCGACTTCAACCCCTACGTCGAGGTCGTCGTCGAGTTCGACGATGCGAACCATGCCGCGCGCGCCTACGCGACTCGCTGTGACCGTGAGGCGCCGACGCGGTGGGATCAGGCTGCGGCCTGAGCGATGAAGCTCCTACTCATCCGCCACGCCGCGGCGGTGCCCAGAGGGACGCCCGGCGTTCCCGACGACGAGCGCCCTCTCACTCCCGACGGCAAGGCCAAGTTCCGCGTGGCCGCTCGAGGGCTCGCCCGGGGCACGCGTCGGCCCGACGTGTTGCTGACGAGCCCGCTTCCCCGCGCCCGACTGACCGCCGCGATCGCCGCGCGCGCCTTCGGGCACATCGCGCCCGCGATCGAGCCGGCACTTGCTCACTCGAGCGTCGACGGAATCGTTGCGGCGCTGAAGACACATCCGCCCGGCGCCAGGATCGCGCTCGTGGGCCACGAGCCCTTCCTCGGGGCGCTTCTCGCGCGCCTGCTCGGCGCCACCCAGGGCGAGCGGCTCGCGTTCGAGAAGGGCGGCGCGGCTCTGGTGGACCTTCCCAACGGTCCCGCCGCCGGCGGGCGGCTCCGCTGGTTCCTCAAGCCACGCATCCTCAGGAGCCTCGCCGGCTCGGCTGAGATCATTGCACCTCGAGTCGACCCCTGAGATGGCCGAACTGGTCGCAGCCGTCGATCTGGGCTCGCCGCCGTTCGGATGCTGCACGGCTGCAAGCGGGATCTTCAGCTGATAGACGTTGACACCCGCGTACTAGAGGTCCACCGTGCTCTCCGTTACAAGTTCGTGACGCGCCTTCGAGGCGGGATGCTCGAACACGCGCCGGCTTGAACGTTGCGACCGCACGTCGCGAGGTGCAGTGAGGTGCACCCCACGCTCCGCTAACGGCTCCCCGCAGGCCGCCCCTGCAGTCCCGACATCGTTCTGGCTCGCCCCGGCAGGTCTCGCTGCCACGGCTCGGTCTCTGAGACTGCGCCTCAGGCTCAGCGAGAAAGGTACGGTCGACATGTCTCGTCCGACGACACGGACACCCGTGGCGATCTTCAACTCCCACGCGGAGTTCGTCGACGCCCTCCGCGCGGCCCTCGATCGCGAGGGTTTGCCGACCACCACGGCGCTCTTGGCAGAGATCCAGGACGGCACCCTCGATCTCGTCGCCTTCCTGGAGGTGCATGACCCCGGTGTGATCGTGTACGACCTTCCCCGTCCCTTCGAGAGGCACTGGAACTTCCTCCGGCTCCTGAGGCAGACCGACGCCCTGCGGAAGAGGACCTGGATCCTCACCACTACCGACAAGAAGGCGCTGGACGCGGCGGTGGGAGCGTCGGACGTGATCGAGATCGCCTTCGAAGAGCCCTACGACCTCGGCGCGGTCGTGAAAGCTGTGCACCATGCTCTGGCGATGGGCGGCCGCTCAGGCCGGAGAGGCTACGCACATGACCCGTCACAAATCCCCCGAGACCGCAGCCGAGGCCAGACAGCGAAGCCCGCGTAACCCTTGATCCACGAGGCCCCTGGGCTTGGCCCTTGATAGAGATTGACAGCCCATGGAACTTGACAATCTGTGCGCGGGCGGTTCACCCTATAATCTGTTACAAGTTGGTGACGCGCTTTCTGGGCGGGATGCTTGAACGCGCGTCGTTGACCATAGCGACCCAGGTCGCGAGGTGCAGTGAGGTGCACCCCCCGCTCCGCTGACGGCCCCCCGCAGGCCGCCTTCCCTGTACGTCCCGGATTGTTCTGAATCGCCCCTGGCAGGTTTCGCTGCCACGGCTCAGCCTCCGAGTCGGCCACACTCGAGGAGGAGAGGACACAGCTGCACTCTGCCATGACGAAGAGGACGCCGGTAGCGATCTTCAACTCCCATACGGAGTTTATGGATTCCCTCCGCGAGGCTCTTGATCGTGAGGGCTTGCCGACGGTGACTGCGTTATTGGCAGAAATCCAGAGCGGCGCACTGGATCTCGTCGCCTTCCTGGAAACTCATGACCCGCAGGTGATCGTATACGACCTCCCCCGCCCGTTCGAGAAGCACTGGAACTTCCTCCGGCTTCTGAAGCAGGCCGCTGGCCTGAAGAAGAGGACCTGGATTCTCACCACGATCGATAAGGCGGCGCTGGACGCGGCGGTGGGAGCATCGGACGTGATCGAGGTCATTTTGGGGGAACCGTACGGTGTCGCTGACGTCGTGGACGCCGTGCACCATGCCCTAAGAGGGGCATCTGCGCAAAGCCTGAGAGGTAACGCCTATGCTTGGCGACCCTTCGCATGACGGGTTGTTCCTGGGTGGTGTACGGGTCCTCGTGGTTGACGATTGTGAGTACGTCCGCTCCGCAGTGATCGCGATGCTCGAACACTACGGAGCGGCCGCGACGGCTGTGGCCACTGCCGCCGAGGCGCTCGAGGCGGTGGAGCGCGAGCGCCCACATGTCCTCGTGAGTGACCTGCAGATGCCGGGCCGGGGCGGCTGCTGGCTCATCCGCCAGGTTCGCGCCCTGCCGCCCGAGCGCGGCGGCGCGACACCCGCGGCCGCCCTCACCGGGGTCATCGGCCCCGAGCACCGGGCCAGCATCTTGCGCACAGGGTTCCAGTACCACCTCGAGAAGCCGCTCGCGCCACGCCAACTCGCCGGGGTCGTCGCGATCCTCGCGCTGAAAGTGGAGTCCTCTCCGTCCTAGGGAGTGACGCCCGGGGGGGGAGCGTGTTCTTCGCTGTCCTTCCCCGGACATGGCCCGACCGGCCATCCCGGCGCCTCCGACGGAGTAGCGGATCCCGGATCAGACCCGCGGGGGGATCTCTCTCGCGAACTTCTCATAGAGGACTTCCGGGACTCAACGCTGCGACTGCAGACCTGCGTGGGATCTCGCGCGCTGGTCGAAGAGCACGACCGAGACCCCGGGCACGTCGGCGGCTTCGCGCATCCGGTCGATGAACGCTTTCAAGTACGCCACGCGCGCCGCGTCCAACAGCCGGGGCGTTCGGCCCCGGTACGTTTCGCGGACGTAGCCAGCGGGACGCAGGCTGTCGTGTACGAGCCCGACCTGTGAGCTGCGTCGCTGGACGGCCGCGAGAGGGCTGTCGACGAGGATGACCACCGCGAGCGTATCTTTCCGCGCGACGAACGCCGACACCCTGCGCGCTTCCTCGGGCGAGGTCTTGTACCTGGACCAGCGGAACAGGTCCCAGCCCTCGCGGCCCGGCGAGTCCGAGGCGGCGAGTTCTTGCCGGTTGAAGCCCGGGCGCTGGCGCGACCAGGCCGTGGAGATGGCAGCGCTCATTCCCGCGGCCGCCTCGACCTCCACGAGCTCGATCTTCAATTGCTTCTCAGGATCCTCGAGGATGAGGCCGTCGGTCGACGCCGTGACCGTCCAGTCGGCGGGGACCTTGAGCGTGGCTCCCGACGGCAGCGTCACCGTGCGTTCAAGCGTGGTCTCCGCTGGCGCGGCGCTGGGAGCGGCGACCTGGGACGCCGCCGTCTCCGAAGCTATGGTGCCTGGGGCAGGCGCCGCACAGCCCGACAGCGCGGCGAGGACAAGGAGCATCGCGACGGTGAGGTACATCTTCGGCCAGTATACGGCGCAGCTCGACCGTGGGCTGTCATCCTGGGTTGGCTGTTTTCGAGGAATGCCCTGCGGTAGGCTCATGTTTCTCGACGTCTCTGGTCGCCGTTGGCTAGAATGCTCGTCGCTGCCGAGGAGCCTTGAGGGCAGAGACGGCGGAGGACCTCATGAAAGACCTCGTAGTCATCGACGCGGACGGCCATGTCGAGGAGCACGACCTCACCTTCAGTGACAAGTATCTGGATCCGGCCTTCCGGGCGCAGCGACCTCAGGTTGTCGCCACGGATGGGCTGGCCTACTGGATGATCGAGGAGCAGCTCTTTCCCAGGCGGCTCGGCCGCGGGTGCCATAACCTCGGAACGCCGACGAGTTACGGGGGAAAACGGACCCTCTTTACCCAGTCGAAGCCGGAGAGCCTGGAGAGTCTGGAGCTGCGCGGCCCTGACGCGCGCCTGCGAGACATGGATGCCGAGGATCTCGGTGTGGCGGTGCTGTATCCAACCCTCTTCCTGGCGTATCCCCTGACCGTAAACCCCGCGCTCTCCACCGCCCTGTGCGCCGCCTACAATCGCTGGCTGGCGGACGCGATCGGCGCGAGCGGGCGGCTCCGGTGGGCTGCGGTGGTCAACCTGGACGAGATTCCAGCGGCGATCCAGCAAGTCCGCGAGGCTCGCAAGCTCGGCGCGGTGGCGGTGATGGTACTCGGTACCGCCGGTGACCGGCTACTCGACGACCCGGCCTTGCTCCCGTTCTTCGAGGTGGTGGCCCAGGAGGAGCTGACGTTGTCCGTGCACGTGGGGTGGGCCTGTCCGTCTCTCAGTAACCTCTATGCCGATCTCTACACCGCCACGGTGATCCCCTTTCTCACGCCGGTCCTGATGGGCTTCGCGTCAGTGCTGGGCAGCGGGATTCTCGACCGGTTCCCCACCATACGCGTGGCATTCCTCGAGGCCGGCTGCGAATGGCTGCACTTCATGGTGCATCGCCTGGAGCATCGGTTCCACTTCGCCAGGAGCATGGCCAAGATCATCCCGCAGACTGCTCCCCGTGCGGCCTGCCCGCCCCGCGAATACCTGCGCCGCGGGAACCTGTACGTCAGCACAGAGGTGGAGGACACGCTGCTTCCCCAGGTGATCGATCTGGTGGGTGAGGACCACATCATCTTCGGGTCGGACATGCCGCACGGTGATCGGGAGCGCTTCGCGGCGAAAACGCTCCTGACCCGCACCGACCTCAGTGAGGCCGCCAAGCGAAAGATCCTCGAGGAAAACCCTCGTCGTCTGTACCGACTGTAGCTCGGGTTCTACTTTCCCTTGAGCTTCACGTCCTCGTAGGGCCCAGAGAAGGGATAGGCGGCGATGAGGCCAAGTCCCGATTCCTCCACCCTCGGCCCAAAGCCACCCATCGCGGCGAGCTGCCAGATCGGCGCGAACATCGCCTTCTCGTGGATGAGCTGCTGGATACGATGGAGCGTCGCCTCGCGCCGCTTCCGATCGAGCTCGGCCCCCTGCTCCCGAAAGAGTCCATCGATGTCGGCATAGCTCCCGAAGACGTAGGCGCCGCCGGCAGCGACGAAGGCCTCGAGCCTGGTGGCCGCGTTGCCGAACGCGGCACTCGCGGTCAGGACGAGGTCCTTGAACTTCTTTTCGGCGTGTCCCTTGGTGAACGCGGCCCGCTCGAGTGGCCGGAGCCTCGATCGAATGCCAACCGCCTGGAGATAGTTGACCACGGGTTCGGCGATGCCGGCGTGGACCGCGTCGCAGGTGAAGTCACCCGCGTCGAGTCCGTTGGGACGTAGAAACACGAAGCCCCCGAAACCGACGCGCGCGGCGTTTCCTTGCGCGCCGAATGTGAATTGACAACACTGTCCCCATGGGGAAGGTGCCGCAGACCGTGCTGGAAGTCGCCGGGCGAGAAGTCATGATCACCAACCCGGACAAGGTGTTCTTTCCCCAGGCCGGCCACACAAAACTGGACCTGGCGAAGTACTACGCGGCGGTGGCCGACGCGGCGCTGC
>JAHFDK010000249.1 GCA_023249095.1 Candidatus Rokuibacteriota bacterium
TAGGGGCCGAGACGCCGCGCGACGGAGCGACCTATCCATCCCATGCGGCGCCTGTGTGTCCTGTGCGAGCGCTCAATTCTTTCAGTAGTCCGATGACGTCTGCTCGCACGGCGTCGAGGCGCGGCCGGAGATCCTCGTACCCATGGGTGTGCTCGGGGGTCGCGGTGGATAACGTGGGGATGACCGGTGGTCCGACCCCCCCCACCGAGGGGGCTGCCTAAATGGGCGCCAAATCGACACCCCGCCGTGTCGCAGAGGGCTGTACCGCTTGGGCACGCGCGGCCTCGAGCAGCTCGGGGTGATCATTTACGTACTCAAGCGCGTCATCCGGCAGCACGATCGCTGGCACTTGACCTGGTGCCAGCTGCTCGCGGTGGACGCCGGGGATCGCGTCGGCGATCTTCGCGGCGACGTTGCGACCGACGCCGAGGCCGGTGGCGAATTCACGGAGCAGCATGGCTACCTCCTCTGGGGCGCCTTCAGTGCCGGCCCGGGTGCCGACCCGTCGTGCAGGCTCCCGTGCCGGCCCGGGGCCGGCTTCGGAACCGGCTGCGCGCCAGCATTCTCCCGCCCCACACGCGTCAGGGCAACTTCGTTCCTGGGATTGCCCCGTGTACGAATCGCGAGGACCGCCTGCTTTTGCCCCGGTCGTCACCGCGCAAGCACCTCGACGCACGCCCTCACTCATTCAGACTGCTGTCGTCAAACCGGGCTCTTGGTGCCAAATGTTCTACGCTTGGCTTCGGGCGAACCCAAGCGTACATGAGCCGACACCGTTTTCCTCCTGGTCATCCCTGGCGCTTCACGCCTGAACAGGCCGCTGGTCTCGGTCGACGTGGGGGCCAGGCCACGACGCCCGCGAAGCAACGGGCGGCCCGCCGCAACGGCCAGAAGCGGAAAACAGCGCTCGCCCGACCAGGAGCACCCCAGGCCATCGTCGTCAGGCCCCTCCTGTCCACGGTGCGCGCTGCGCGGTATGTCGGGCCTCTCGCGTTTGCCGATTTGAAGGCGTGCGCCTGTTCGACGACCCGGGGGCGGTCCGAAAACCCCCCGCGGAGGGGGGCGGCTAAGTGGGCGTCAAATCGACCCGGCGCCGGGCTGTTTCGCGGGCAGTCCAGGACACCAGTAATCGGACAGCACGCTCTGTGTGCGACAATCCTGCCGAGCCATGGCGCCGTGGGTAGTGTCAGTACTCGAGAAGTTTGGGCTGCTCACCAGGGCTATAGGCTCTTTCATCCTGGCCGGCGTGCTCTGTGTACCCGGCACCGCCGGAGCGCAGGTGGGGAAGGTATACCGGATCGGGGCTCTCCACGAAGCATGGGCCCCGAATTACCCAGCGGTCGAAGGGCTCAGGACGGGACTCAAGGCGATCGGGCTAGAAGAGGGCCGTGACCTCGTCATCGACAATCGCTTCACCGAAGGCAACTACCAGGTGATGCCGGTGGTCGCAGCCGATCTCGTCGGGTCGGGCGTGGATCTCATCTTCACGACTCACGAGCCGAGCACGAAAGCGGCGATGGCCGCCACCCGAAAGATCCCTATCGTCTTCAGCATCGTCAGTGACCCGGCGGCGAGCGGGATCGTCAAGGACATCGCGCACCCCTCTGGGAACGTCACCGGGGTGACGAGTCTCGGCGCCGAGCTCATGCCGAAGCGAATCGAGATCCTCAAGGCTGTCGTCCCGAATCTCCGGAGGATCTGGTTCATCTATGCCGCCGACGATCCGATTGCTCTCAGGGCGCTCTCAGCCGTGCAGGAAGCGGCTCCGCTGCTCAAGCTGAAAGCGGTCGTGCGGCCGGCGCGCAGTGCCGAGGAGGTTGCCCGTGTTCTAGCTGAGGTACGGCCGGGCGACGGGCTCATGCACCCACTGTCGGTCGCCCTGGACATACCTAACCAAATCTGGCTCTTCCCTAACCATGTTTATCAGCGCCTGACGCCTCGAGGACACCTCCATCATCTGGCCCCTGGCCGATAGACGCGCTCCCCTCGCCGAAGGAGAAGTCGACCTCCGGCTCGTGAGGCTCGACCGCTCGGTCGGATGGGTCGAGCGCCTCATACGCATCCTCAGCGACGACGAGCAGCAGCGAGCTGCCCGCTTCTGCTTCGAGCCTGACGCGACGCGGTTCGTTGTCGGACGGGCCGCGCTCCGGACCATCCTCGGCGAACATCTCGGGATCGATCCTGACACGATTCGCCTGACGTACGGCCCCCAGGGCCGGCCCGAACTCGCACCACCGTTCGACGCGACCGGTCTGCGATTCAGCCTGTCGCGCTCGGAGAGCCTCGGACTGTGCGCGGTGACCCGAGGGCAGCGGATCGGCGTGGACGTCGAGCGCGTCCGGCCCTTGCCCGACATGGAGGCGATCGCCGAGCGCATGTTCCTGCCACGCGAGCGGCGCGCCATACGCCGCCTGCCGGAGCCTCGTCGGCCCCAGGCCTTCTTCGAGCGCTGGACGCGCATGGAAGCGTATGGCAAAGCCCTCGGCGAGGGCATTGCCGGCTCGGTCGAGCGAGAGAGGGACGCCGCCGCCGCTGCGGTAGGGCGGTGGTCGCTGGAGGCGTTCGTGCCGGATCCCGGTTACGTCGCGGCCATTGCCGTCGAGGGGCGAATCTCCCGGCTGATCTGTCGAAGCTGGCCGGGAGTTAACGCGCGCTTGACGTGAGTTCGCGGGGGGCGAACGAGAAGATCCGTCCGGTCTCGCATGCACAGCTGCGGCTGTGGCTTCTCGACCGACTGGAACTAGGGACCGCCGCCTACACCATCGGCCGCGTGATTCGGATGCGCGGATCGCTGTCCCACGCCACGCTTCGCGAGAGTCTCGCCGGGGTCGTGGCTCGTCACGAATCGTTGCGGACCACCTTTGTGGAGGTGGATGGCGAACCGGTACAGATCATCGCCAGGTCACGGACCGTGGAGCTGCCCGTCAGGGATCTGAGCGGCATTCCCGAAGTCGAGCGCGAGGCCGAGGCCTTACGACTTGCCCAGGCCGAGGCCCAATTGCCGTTCGACCTGGCCCAGGGTCCCCTGATACGGGCAGTCCTGCTGAGCTTCGACAAGGACGATCACGTGCTGCTGCTGTTCATGCATCACATCGTGACCGATGCATGGTCGATGAGCGTGCTCTTCGACGAGATCGGCAAGCTCTACGAGGCCGCAGCGGCCGGGCGTCCCTCGCCGCTGCCCCACCTGCCGCTTCAGTATGGCGACTTTGCCGCCCGGCATCGCGACTCACTCACGCAAGCCGCCGTCGATCGGCAGATCGCCTATTGGCGAACCCAGCTCGCGGGAGCCGACCTCGTGCTCGATCTGCCCACCGATCGGCCTCGTCCGTCGGTTCACACACCGCGTGGTGCCATCGAGAGGCGGGTGTTCTCGAGCGCCCTACGCGATCGACTCGTGACCGTGAGCCGGGCGGCGAACGCGAGCCTGTTCATGACGCTGCTCGCCGCGTTCCAGACGCTGCTGTCCAGGTACACGGGTCGCGACGACATCCTGGTCGGCACGGCGACGGCCGGTCGCGGCGAGGTCGAGCTGGAGCACCTGATCGGCTTCTTCGTGAATACGCTGGTGATGCGGACCGACCTGTCAAGCGATCCTACGCTTCGGGAGCTCCTGGGGCGCGTCCGCGAGGTCGCCCTCGACGCCTTCGACCACCAACACGTGCCCTTCGAGAGGCTCATCACGGACCTGGACGTGGCGCGGAGCCTCAGCCATGCCCCGCTGTTCCAGGTGATGTTCATTCTGCAGAATGCGCCGAGACAGCGCCTGGAGCTGCCGGGCCTGACGATGGAAGAGCTGGAGTTCGATCCGGGGACTGCGAAGTTCGACCTCACCGTCGAGATGGCGGAGCTCGACGAGGGCCTGGAGTGCGCGTTCGAATACAGCACCGATCTCTTCGAGGCCGCGACGATCGCGCGCATGCTCGGGCACTTCGAGAGGCTCCTCGAGGGCATCGCCGCCGATCCGGGACAACGGCTGTCCCGCCTGCCGCTCCTGGACGCGGGCGAGCGTCACCGCCTGCTCGTCGAGTGGAACGAGACCGCGACCGACTACCCGCGTGAGGCGTGCATCCATCACCTCTTCGTGGCCCAGGCGACCCGGACGCCGGACGCGGTCGCCCTCGTCTGTCGCGAGCAGCGGATGACCTACCGGGAGCTGAGCGCCCGCGCCAGCCAGCTCGCGCACTACCTTCGGGCCAGGGGCGTTGGCCTTGGTGACCTGGTCGCGATTTGCCTGGAGCGGTCGATCGAGGCGGTCGTGGGCCTGCTCGGCATCCTGAAGGCAGGAGCCGCCTACGTCCCGCTGGATCCGGCCCATCCCCCGGCGCGGCTGGCGTTCATGCTGCAAGATAGCGGCGCGCCGGTCGTGCTCACGACGAGGCACCTGCGGGGCCGGCTGCCGACGCGGGCCGAGATCGTCGAGCTCGACACCGACTGGGTCCGGATCGGGCGGGAGCCGACGACCGAGCCGGAGAGCGGCACGGGCCCGCTTGACGTGGCCTACGTCATCTACACGTCAGGGTCCACGGGAACGCCGAAGGGCGTGCTCGCCACGCACAGGGCCTCCGTGAACCGCTTCGCCTGGATGTGGAATCGCTGGCGATTCACCGCGCAGGACGTCTGCTGTCAGAAGACGACGCTGAGCTTCGTGGACTCCGTGTGGGAGATCTTCGGGCCATTGCTGCAGGGCGTGCCCAACGTCATCATTCCCGACGACGTGCTGCTGGAACCATCGCGCCTGGTCGACCTGCTCGCCACGCATCGGGTCACCCGGATCGTGCTGGTGCCCTCACTGCTGCGGGCCCTGCTCGAGAGCGTGCCCGACCTCGGTCGCCGGGCGCCCAGGCTGAAATTCTGGATCACCAGCGGCGAGGCGATCACGCCGGAGCTCGCCCGGCGCTTCGAGGAGATCGTGCCGGACGGCACCCTCGTCAACCTGTACGGGTCCTCGGAGGTGGCTGCCGACGTCTCGGCGTACGTGATCACCGGCGGTACATTCCACGAGCGCATCCCGATCGGGCGCCCGATCGCCAACACCCGTCTGTACGTGCTCGATGGCCAGGGTCAGCCGGTGCCGATCGGCGTTCCCGGCGAGATCCACGTCGGCGGGGACGGTCTCGCGCGAGGATACTTGCACGATCCCGACCTCACGTCGCGGAAGTTCATCGTCGCTCCCTTCGCCGGGGATGCAGGGTCGCGGCTCTACCGGACCGGCGACCTGGGACGCCTCCTCGCCGACGGCAATCTGGAGTTCCTCGGCCGGGTCGACGATCAGGTCAAGATCCGCGGCGCCCGGATCGAGTTGGGGGAGATCGAGGGCGTCCTGCGGGAGCATTCCTCGGTTCAGACCGCGGTGGTCGCGGTGGCCGCCACGGAGGGCGACGAGCGTCTCGTCGGCTATGTCGTTCCCGCCGGCCGGCTCGACCCCAGCGACCTCCGGCGGTTTGCAAGGGAGCGGCTCCCGGACTACATGGTGCCGGCGTCGTTCGTCGTCCTCGACGCGATCCCGCTGACGCCCAGCGGCAAGGTGGATCGGCGCGCGCTCCTGGCGCAGGCGCCGCCCCGGCCGGAGACGGCGCGCGAGTATGTGGCGCCGCGGAACGCGGCCGAGCAGACCCTGGCGGCGATCATGGCCGAGGTGCTCAAGGTCGAGCGTGTCGGCGTTCACGACGACTTCTTCGAGCTGGGCGGGCATTCGCTGCTCGCCGTGCAGGTCATCGCGCGAGTCCGACGCGCCTTTCACGTCGAGCTCCCGGTGCGGAGCCTCTTCGCCGAGCCGACGGTGGCCGGCCTCTGTCCCGAGATCGTACGGGCCCAGGGGAGCGGCACCGTCGCCGTGACCCCGGCGACCAGCCGCGGCCTCAGCCGGCGAGAAGAACTGCTCGCTCGGCTCTCGGGCCTCTCCGACGCGGAGATGGAGGCCCTGCTGGGTCGCCTCCGGGCCGAGACGTCTGAGGAACGGGACACGGAGAGGTTCTAGTGAGCGGCGTCCGGCTGGACATCGCCGTCGAGCGGAGCGAACACGACGCGCAGGCACTGCGGGACGCGCTGATCGCGTACAACCGCTCGCAGGCGGGCGAACCGCACTTCCGCGAGCTGACGATCTGGCTGCGCGACGATCAGCAACGGATCGTGGGCGGGGTGATCGGGAGCACGTACTGGGGATGGCTCCTGGTCGAGTTCCTGTGGGTCGACGAGCGGCTTCGTGGCCGCGGCTACGGCCGCCTTCTCCTCACCACCGCCGAGCGCGAGGCCGTGCGGCGCGGCTGCCGCCACGCTTGCCTGGAGACATTCAGCTTCCAGGCGCCGGCATTCTACGCGAAGCTCGGCTACGTCGTGTTCGGAATCCTGGATGATTTCCCCGACCGGCACCGGCGCTACTCGTTGAAAAAGGACTTCGCGCCGGCATGAATGCGGCGGAGTTCGTGACCCTCCTGCGCACGCTCGACATCACCGTCGTCATCGACGGCGACCAGTTGCGGTGCAGCGCCCCGCCCGGTGTCCTGACCGATGCGCTGCGTGGGGAGCTGGCCGCGCGCAAGACCGAGATTCTGGCGTGGTTGCGCACGGATGGCGAGGGTCGCCCGGAGGGATCGGGCCCGGCGAAAACGCCCCGGCACGGCGCGCTCCCACTCTCGTTCGCCCAGCAACGCCTGTGGTTTCTCGACCAGCTCGAGCCCGGCACCCCCGCCTACACGCTCGCTGTGCGCCGGCGGTTTCGTGGTCCCCTCGACGTCACCGCGCTCGCCAACGCCCTCGGCGAAATCGTGCGCCGACACGAGGCACTCAGGACCACGTTCGTGAGCCGGGGGGGCCAGCCGGTGCAGCAGGTCGCCGATCCGCAACCCGTGGCGCTGCCGGTCGTCGATCTCGCACAGTACGATGCGTCGGAACGTCACCGGCGGGCGGCGCGGCTCGTGAGCGAGGAGACGCAGCGGCCGTTCGACCTCGCGCGGGGACCCTTGGTCCGCGCGGTGCTGCTCCGGCTCGGAGCTGAGGAGCACGACCTGCTCGTGTCGGTCCATCACATCGTGGCCGACGGCTGGTCGCTCGGCGTCCTCGCGCGCGAGCTGACCGCGCTGTACGAAGCGTTCGTGGGCGGTCGTGCCTCTCCCTTGGCGGAGTTGCCGCTCCAGTATGCGGACTTCGCCGTCTGGCAGCGCCAGTGGCTGACGGGCGAGATCCTCGAACGCCAGCGTCGCTACTGGCTCGAGCACCTAGCCGGCCGACCCGAGCCGCTCCATCTGCCGAGCGACCAGCCGCGGTCGGGCCGGCCGAGGACGGCGGGCGGCAGCCACGACTTCATCGTGCCGTACGCGCTCGCCGCCGATCTCCGCGAGTTGAGCCGCCGCGAGGGCGCCACGCTCTTCATGACGCTGCTGGCGGCCTTCAAGGTGCTGTTGAGCCGGTACACCGGCCGGGACGACATCGTCGTGGGCACCCCGGTAGCCAACCGCCATCACGTGGAGCTGGAGCCGCTCATCGGCCTGTTCGCGAACACGCTGGTTCTACGCACGGATCTCGCCGGGGATCCGACATTCCGGGAGGTGCTGGCGCGTGTGCGCGAGACGTGCCTCAATGCCTATGGCCACCCCGACATGCCGTTCGAGAAGCTCGTGGAGGAGCTGCAGCCAGCGCGCGTTCTCGGCCAAAACCCGCTGTTCGAGATCAGCTTCGTCTTCCAGGGCGCCGGGGCCGGCGATGATCTCACGTTCGTCACGACCGCCTCGCCGTTCGACCTCACGCTGTTCGTCCGCGACGGCGTCGACGGGACCCTGAAGGCGACCGTCCAGTACAAGCAGGATCTCTTCGAGCCGGAGACCATCGCGAGGCTGGTGAGCCACACCCAGACGTTGCTGGAGGGCATCGCGGCCGATCCCGACCGCCTGCTGTCCGCGCTGCCGCTCCTCGACGACGCCGAGACCGCTCGGATCCTGGTCGACTGGAACGCCACCGCCACGACCTACCCCCGTGATCGCTCCGTTCACGAGTGCTTCGAGGAGCAGGTCGACGCGACCCCCGACGCCGTCGCCCTCGTCTCGGAGGGCGCGTTGACCTACAGCGAGCTGGATCGCCGCGCGAACCGTCTCGCCCACCACCTGCGGGCGCGCGGGGTCGGTCCCGAGCGCGTCGTCGGCGTGTGGCTGGACCGTTCCTGGGAATCGATCGTCGCCCTGCTCGGCATCTTGAAGGCGGGCGGCGCCTACGCCCCCTTCGACCTGCTCGCGCCGGAAGCGCGCCTGGCCGCCATGGCGAGCATCGCGCAGATCGACCTCATCGTCACGAAGGAGAGCATGCGGAGCCGGCTGACTGCGCTCGGCCGGCGGGCGATCTCGGTCGACCGGGACGCGGAGGAGATCGCGCGATGGCCGGACGGCCGCCCCGGCCCGTCGATGTCCGCCGAGGGCCTCGCCGCCGTCATGTACACGTCCGGCTCGACTGGGGAGCCCAAGGGCGTCGCGGTGACGCATCGAGGCATCCTGCGCCTGGTCCGGGGAACTGACTACGCGACCTTCGGGCGCGATGAGGTCTTCCTGCAGCTCTCCCCGCTGTCGTTCGACGCCTCCACGTTCGAGATCTGGGGCGCGCTGCTGAACGGCGGTCGGCTCGCGATCGCCCCGCCCGGTGTGCCGTCCGCGACCGACTTTGGCGCCCTGCTCGCCCGCTACCACGTCAGCACGCTCTGGCTCACCGCCGGTCTCTTCCAGGAGATGGTCGATCACGGTCTCGAGAGCCTCCGGCCACTTCGACAGCTGTTGGCCGGCGGCGACGTGCTCTCCCCGGCCCACGTCCGGCGCGTGCGGGAGGCGCTTCCGGCCCTGCGTCTCATCAACGGCTACGGACCCACCGAGGGCACGACCTTCACCTGCTGCCATGTCGTGACGAGCGCGCCAGAGCCGGGACGCTCGGTGCCGATCGGCCGGCCGATCGCCAACACGCGCGTGTACGTGCTCGATCGTCATCACCGACCGGTCCCGATCGGCGTGCCGGGCGAGCTGTGGATCGCCGGGGACGGCCTGGCCCGCGGCTACGTCGGCCGCCCGCACGAGACCGCCGAGCGCTTCGTCACTCAACGCCTGTCGGCGACGCTCGAGGAACGCCTCTACCGGAGTGGTGACCTCGTCCGCTGGTGGCCCGACGGGACGCTCGAGTTCCTGGCGCGGCTGGACGACCAGGTGAAAGTC
>JAHFDK010000250.1 GCA_023249095.1 Candidatus Rokuibacteriota bacterium
GACGCCGACCAGCTCGCTCGGCTCACCGGAGCGCTGGCGCAGCGGGCGGCGGCGTGCACGGGTCGAAAGCTTCTCGTCGCGGCAGACGCCGAAGGCGGCAACGTCATGCGCCTGGCCGCGCGCGCCGGCTGGCCCGCAACGTTCTCGGCGCAGGAGCTCGGTGAGACGAATGACTTCGTGCTGACGGAGCTGGAGGCGCGCCGCATCGGCACGATGCTGCGCGCCGTGGGGATCAACTGGAACCTGGCGCCGGTGGTGGACGTCGGCTACAACCCTGCGAACCCGGTCATCGTCGGCGCGGCGCGGAGCTTCGGGGCGAATCCGCAGCTGGTCACCGAGCAAGCGCGCGCCTTCGTGCAGGGGCTGCGGGCCGAGGGCGTGCTGACCGCGCTGAAGCACTTCCCGGGCCACGGTTCGAGCTTCGGCGACTCTCACCGCGGCTTCACCGACGTCACCGCGACCGCGGCACCCGAGCTGGAGCTCGTGCCCTATCGCGCATTGATCGGAGAGGGATTCGCCGACAGCGTGATGACGGCGCATGTTTTCAACCGGCGGCTCGACGATCAGCGCCCGGCGACGCTCTCGCGCGCGACGATCGGCGGGCTCCTCCGGGGCGAGCTCGGCTTCCAGGGCCCCGTGATCAGTGACGACCTGCGCATGGGCGCGATCGAGCAGCACTACGGGATCGGCGAGGCGGCGGTGCTGGCCCTCGACGCGGGGGTGGACGTGCTACTGATCGTTGACGACCAGCTGCCCGACGGACGCTCGGCCGCGCAGGTGGCGCTCGCAGCGATCCGCCAGGCCGTTGCGAAGGGGACGCTGGACCCGGCGCGCGTCGAGTCGGCCATCGAGCGCGTACGCGCGCTGCGGGGGCGTCTCCCCTAGAAAGCGCGCTATTCCCCAGCGCCTCACGGCAGGTCTCCGCGCTCGCTCGCCCGCAGCAACCCATCGACCTCGGCGCGAGTCGGCAGCGACGGCTGCGCGCCCCGACGGGTGCACGCGAGAGCGGCGGCCGCGTTAGCGAATCGAAGCGCGTCCTCGAGTCTCGACGTTCCGCCGAGCGCTACGGCAAGGGCGCCGTTGAACGCGTCGCCCGCGGCCGTCGTATCCACGACCGTCACGGCGTGCGCCGGAGCTCGCATCACCCTCTCCCCGTCCCCCTCTCCCGTGCAGGCCAGCGCGCCTGCGGCGCCGAGCGTCACGATCACGGTGCCCACGCCGCGCCTGCGGAGGGCGTGGCCCGCGGCGGCGGCGGATCGAAGATCCCGCACGGCGATGCCCGTAAGTCGCTCCGCCTCGCCCTCGTTCGGCGTCAGGTAATCCACGAACCGCCAGAGGTCGACGAGGCCTTCGCGGACGGGCGCGGGGTTCAGCACCGTGACGGCGCCCCGCCGCCGAGCTTCCTCGAGCGCCCATGCGACAGTCTCGAGCGGTGTCTCGAGCTGGCAGAGCGCGACGTGCGCCCACGCGAAGTCGTCCGCGCGGGATCGGACGTGCTCGAGCGCGAGCCGCCAGTTCGCTCCGGGCGCCACGGCGATCTGGTTGCGTCCCTCGCCGTCCACCACGATGAGCGCCGTACCCGTCGCGGCCTCACGCGTCACGCCCACACCGTCGACACCGATCCGCTCCGCCTCGAGCGCCGCACGGATCTCACGGCCGGAGTCGTCGTCGCCCACGCATCCGACGAAGCGCACCTCGGCGCCGAGGCGGCTGGCGGCGACCGCTTGATTCGCGCCTTTCCCCCCGTGGTTGACGAGCAGCGTGCCGCCGCTGACTGTCTCGCCGACGGCCGGCAAGCGCGGCGCCGCGACGGTGAAGTCGACGTTCGCCGAGCCGACTACGAGGACGCGCTGCGCCGTGACGTCGCCGGACACAGGCGATCGAGGAACAGTCGGAGAAACCGGTCGCTCTCCACGCCTTTCGCGACGCGACAATTGGGCGCACCGCTCGCGCGCAGTGTCTCACCGTCCGGCCCGATGGCGAGGCGCATCGCCTCCCACTTGGCGAGCGACGGATCGACCGCCACGGCGACGGCCAGCGGATCGTGGAGCGCCATGCCCTGCGAGCCGTCGCCGTGCGCGATCCGGAAGGCGCGCTCGCTGAACGCCTGGATCCGCACGGCGAGCGTGCCCGGCGACCGCGCGAGCGCGACCCGCATGCCGGCGCGCGGGAGCACCGCCTGGCGCGTCGCGTCAAGGGGGACTAGCTCGAGCGGCAGTCCGGCCGCGAGCACGCGATGGGCCGCTTCGGGGTCCACGTGCATGTTGAATTCGGCCGTGGGGGTGACGTTGCCGGGGACGTCGACCGCGCCGCCCATGGCGACGACGCGCCCGATCCGCCGGACCGCCGCCGCATCCTCTTTGAGGGCGAGCGCGAGGTTCGTCAGGGGCCCGAGGGCCACGAGCGTGAGCTCCCGCCCGTGCCGGCGAGCCGCGTCGACGATGACGCTCACCGCGTCCGGCGACGCGGGCGCGGGCTCGACACTGGGCCAGTCCGGGAGGTCGCCGAGCCCGTCCTCGCCGTGGTAGCGCGTCGCGGTCGTCAGCGCCCGAGCCAGTGGGCTCGCCGCTCCTGGGGCCACGACCGGTCGTGGCGTCGGGCGTCGGAGCGCCAGCAGGCGCAAGACGTTCGTGGTCGCCACGTCGAGGGGCACGTTCCCGGCGACCGTCGTGATCGCTTCCACCTGGATCTCGGGTGAGCTCCACGCGAGGAGCAGGGCGAGGGCGTCGTCAATCCCGGGGTCGGTGTCGATGAGGGCGGGCCTCACGGAATCTCCTCACGGTTGTGCTGCATCATATTAGAATGAGGGTCACTTTCTCAGGGAGGAGGCGTGCATGAACATCCAGATCCGATATTGCGGGGAGTGAAACTACCTCCCCCAGGCCTCCAGTTTGCAGGCCGCCATCAAGAACAAGTACGGCATCACCGCAGTTCTCAAGGAAGGCTTCGGTGGGATCTTCGAGGTGTCGATCAACGATGATGTCGTCTACACCAACGAGACGACCTACCGGTTTCCGAGAGACGAGGAGATCTTCGAGAAGATCGACGCCGCTAAGACGTAGCACGCAGCTCCTCCCGAAACCGGGGATGGGCGACCGCGGTGAGCGCCTCGGCCCGTCCCCGTTCTCCCCTTCCCCGTAGCCGCGCCACTCCGTGCTCGGTCACGACCCAATCGGCCAGCGCTCGCGGGCTCGTCACCGCCGCGCCCGCCTGAAGGCGTGGAACGATCCGCGACACGGCACCGTCGCGTCCCGTCGAGGGCAGGGCGATGATCGCCGCGCCATCACGGGAGCGGGAGGCGCCGAGGACGAAGTCGAACTGGCCGCCGATCCCCGCCACCTGGCGCGGACCCAGGCTCTCTGCGGTCACCTGCCCACCGAGGTCGACCTCGAGCGCGGAGTTGATGGCCACGAAGCGATCGAGCTGCGCCACGATCTCGGGATCGTGAACGAAGCCGGACGACTCCATGTTCACGAGGGGGTTCTCGTGCAGGAAGTCGAAGAGCCGACGCGTCCCCATCGCCTCGCCGATGTCCATGCGCCCGCGGTGGACGCGCTTCAGCGCATTGGTGACGACGCCCCGCTCCACGAGCGTCACGGATGCGTCGACGAGCAGCGAGTGAAGTGCGAGGTCGCGGTGGGTCGCCAGCGCCTCGAGCACGGCCTGGGGAATCGCGCCGATCCCGACCTGCACCGTCGCTCCGTCGGGCACCAGCCCGGCGACGTGACGCCCGATGGCGCGCTCGACCTCGCCGATCGGTGGAGGCGGATACGGTGTGAGCGGCTCGTCCACCTCGACCCAGCAATCGACCTGGCTCCGATGGAGAAAGGCGTTGCCGAGCGTGCGCGGCATCGCCGCGTTCACCTGGGCGATCACGAGCGGGGCGCGGCGGGCCGCCGGCAGCGCCACGCTCACGGAGACGCCGAGGCTCAAATAGCCGCGCGCGTCAGGCGGCGCGCAGTGGACCAGGACGCAGTCCGGCGCCCACGCGCCGCCGGCGGCGAACTGGCTGACGAGATCGAAATAGCGCATCGGCACGAATTCGACCCGCCCCCGGCGCCGCGCCTCGTCGAGGCGGGGCGACATGTGCCACGTCGCAAAGCGGAGCGCCGCGTGCTCGGGCCGCGCGAAGGGATAGTCGCCAAGGTGGATGCCGCCCAGCAGCGTCAGATCGGGTAATCGCGCGGACTGGCGACAGATCTCGGCGACGAGCGCGGCGGGCTCGCCGCACCCCGGTGGCAGCAGCACCCTCATCGCCGGCCGCAGCCGGCCGACGGCGTCCACGAGTGAGCATCGGGCGAACGCGCGCGACATGAATCGCGAGGCTATATATACCTGATCCCGCGCTAGAATGACCGCATGAATTGGTCGCGACGCTCGATCGCGCTGCTTGCCTTGCTCGGGATGCTCGCCGGATGCGCGACGGCGCCGTCGGGCGGAGCGTCCCAGAGCAGCAGCTCGCCGCGCGTACGCTGCCTGACGGACCCCGCGCGCGACGATACATCGACCAGCCGCCCTCTCTTCTTCTTCTTCTGCGTGGAGAGCCCGTGAGCACACCCGTGACGCGGATCGCCCTCGTCACCGGGGGCGGACGTGGGATCGGGCGAGAAATCGCGCTCGCGCTGGCCCGCGAAGGGTGCCACGTCGCGGTCGCCTCGCGATCCCCGCGGTCGGTGGAGGCGGCGGCCGGTGAGGTTCGCCGACTCGGTGTGGAGGCGATGCCGTGCGCGCTGGACGTGACTGACGCCGATGCCATCACCCACGCGGTGCAAGAAATCCGCGCCAGGCTCGGCGCGATCGACGTCCTCGTCAACAACGCGGGAATCGCCGAGTCGGCGCCCTTCGCGAAGACCGAGCCGGCGCTGTGGGACCGTCACCTGCGGGTCAACGCGACCGGGCCCTATCTGCTCACGCGCGCCGTCCTGCCGGCGATGCTCGAGCGTCGCTGGGGGCGCGTGATCAACATCGCCTCGCTCGCCGGGCTCCACGGCGCCCCGTACGTCACCGCGTACACCGCCTCCAAGCACGCGCTCGTCGGCCTCACCCGCGCCCTCGCCGCCGAGGTCTCCGGCACGGGCGTCACCGTCAACGCCATCTGCCCCGGGTTCGCGGCCACCGACCTCGTGTGGAACAGCGCGCGGAATATCGCGGCCAAGACGGGGAAATCCTTCGAGGACGCCGTCGCGGCGATGGCGCGCATCAACCCCGGCCGCCGGCTCATCGATCCGGCGGAAATCGCCGCGGTGGCGGCCAAGCTGGTCCACGACGACGCGACGAACGGGGAGACGATCGTGCTGGACGGCACACAGTCCTGAGTGGTTTGGCGAGAGCCGCACGACGTCGCGGGGCTGCAGGTGCGAGCCGCAGGGCCGACCGGGGGCTGGGGGCCCCCAGGCTCGAGGCGAGCGACACAAAGAGGCCCCGCCGTCCGAGACAAGCATCATGAATTAGGAGGCCCCCCATGACCCGCCGGATCGAGCTCCACAATCCGCCGTCGCTCATGAAGCCCGTCGGCTACTCCCACGCTGTCGAGACCCGTGGCGGCCGCGTGCTGTTCCTCGCCGGTCAGGTCGCGAAGGACCGTGACGGCCGGGTCGTCGGCAAGGGCGACCTGATCGCCCAGTTCCGGCAAGTGTGCGAGAACTTGAAGACCCTCGTCACCGCCGCGGGCGGCCAGCTCACCGACGTCGTGAAGCTCACCATCTACGCGCTGGACGCCGGCCAGTTCAAGCGGCAGGGCAAGCCGATCGGCGTCGTCTATCGCGAGTACTTCGGCAAGCACTTCCCCGCGATGACGCTGGTCGGCGTGCGAGATCTCTACGACGCCGCGGAGGGCTGCCTGATCGAGATCGACGGGTTCGCCTGCCTCGCCGAGTGAGGCGGGCCCCTGACCGCCACCTGGCGGTCAGCACGTGGCTGCGGCTGCTCCACGTCCACGCGCTCGTCGAGCGCGAGCTGCGGCGCGCCGTCGGGGTGCACTGCACCTTCCCGCAGTTCGACGTCCTGAACCAGCTCGACCGCGAACCGAACGGCCTCACGTTCGTCGAGCTCTCGCGCCGGCTCCTCGTCACCGCGGGCAACCTCACCGGCATCGTGGAGCGGCTCCACGCCGGGGGGCTCGTCCACCGGGCCGTCCACCCCGAGGACCGCCGCGCCTTCCGCCTCACACTGACCCTGCAGGGACGCCGCCTCGTGCGCCGAGCCCAGCGCCGCCATCATCGCGTCCTCACCACGCTTCTCGCCGAGCTCCCGGCCCGCGAGCTACGCACGCTCCGTGGTCTCCTCGACCGCCTGCGAAAGAGCCTGTCTCGACGGAGAGCGCCCCGGGACAGATAGGATATATATTGATAGTCCAGGATTAAATGATATGAATTCTCCGGTGTACCGTGTTCGCCACCCGTTGCCGCCGGCCCACTGGCCGACGCGCGAGGACGCCGCGCGGGCGCGCTGGTTCTCCCCGATCCGGATCGGCAGACAGCTGACCGCCGCGGAGCGGACGTGGGTGCCGGCGATGGTGCCGTGGCGGGCGACCGACGACGGGTTCGTCACGCCAGAGGTCCTCGCGTGGTATGCGCGGTTCGCCGAGGGGCAGCCCGGTGTGCTCGTCGTGGAGGCCACCGGCATCCGTGACGTCGCGAGCGGTCCCCTGCTGCGAATCGGCGACGACCGATTCATTCCCGGGCTGCAGACACTCGTCGAGACAGTCCGCGAGCGGAGCCGGGGCCGGACGCGGCTCTTCATCCAGATCCTCGATTTCGTCACGGTGCGGCGCCGCCCCGAGCCCGAGCGATTCTTCGGTCGCTATCTCGAGATCACCGACTCGTTGCGGGCTCAGCTCGCCCTCTGGCTCGACGACCGGCGCTGGCGCGATAGGTCGGAGAGCGACGTGCGGGAGTTCCTCCTGGGCGCGGATCGAGTAACCATCGAGACCGTGCTGACCGACCGCGAGCTCGAAGCGCTCGACTACGGCTACCGCGAACGGGTCTGGGACGTGCACCTGCCTCACATCCGCGACCTGCCGCGGGTCCTCCCCGGACTCTTCGCCGAGGCCGCGCGGCGCGCCCGCGAGGCGGGCTTCGACGGCGTCGAGCTGCACTACGCCCACGCCTACACGATGGCGTCGTTCCTCTCGCGGCTGAACGCCCGGACCGACGGGTATGGCGGCTCGCGCGAGCACCGCGTCCGGTTGCCGCTGGAAGTGCTGGCGGCCGTCCGGGCACGCGTCGGCGACGACTACGTCGTCGGCACCCGGTATCTGGGCGACGAGGTGATCGAGGACGGCAGCGACCTCGACGACGCGATCTGGTTCGGCGTCCGGTTCGCCGCGGCAAGCGTGGACTACCTGTCGGTCTCCAAGGGCGGACGCTTCGAAGACGCCAAGCAGCCGAAAATCGGCGAAGCCGTCTATCCCTACACCGGAGCGTCAGGCTACGAGTGCATGCCGACCGTCCTCTCGGACGCGCGCGGCCCCTTCGGCCGGAACGTCCCCCTGGCCGCGGCCATCCGCGGCGCGATCCGCGACGCCGGATTGGAAACACCAGTCGTCACCAGCGGCGGCATCGCGACCTTCGACCAGGCGGAGGGGATCCTCGAGCGGGGCGAGGCCGACTGCGTGGCCGCCGCGCGCCAGACCCTCGCCGACCCCGACTGGTTCAGGAAGATCCGGCTCGGCTACGGCGAGCTCGTGCGGCGCTGCGAGTTCACGAATTACTGCGAGGGGCTCGACCAGCGCCACAAGCAGGTCACATGCAAGCTGTGGGACCGGAAGTTCGAGCCCGGCGACCCCGCGGTCAGGCTCGCGAACGACGGCCGGCGTCGCCTCAGCGCGCCGCCGTGGTCGCCCCCTGGCGAAGCCGGCGCCGGCGCGCCAGCCGGCTGAGCGGCGGGCCGGTGAGGCGGGTGAGGATCCATTCCTTGCGCAGCTGCGCCCCGAGCTTTCGATAGAACCTGATCGAGGGCGTGTTCCAGTCGAGCACCGCCCACTCCAGGCGGCCGCAACCGCGCCGCACCGCGATCCGCGCCAACTCTGCCAGGAGCGCCCGGCCGGCGCCCCGTCCGCGCTCCTCGGGGAGCACGAAGAGGTCCTCCAGGTAGAGCGTCGGACGTCCCATGAAGGTCGAGTACGTGAAGAAATAGAGCGCGAAGCCCACGGCGGTGCGGCCCCGCCGGCAGATGAGCGCGTCGAAGTAGCGCCGCCGCCCGAAGCCGTGGCGGCGGATCTGCCCGACCGTCGCTTCCATCTGGTGCGCCAATCGCTCGTACTCGGCGAGTCCGCGGATGAGTCGGAAGATCACGGGCGCGTCGCGCCGTGCCGCTCGACGGATCGACAGTGCGGACACGGGCCTCAGCGGGCGTTCCGCGCCACGTTGAAGAAGATCTCGCGGGCCGACTTGCGGCGCGGATCGATGATCGCCCGGCCCGTCGCCACCAGCACGTAGAGCATGTTCAGCGCGGCCAGCGGCGAGGGCACGGCGCGGCGGTTCTTCGAGCGAGTGAACACGAGCCTCGCGGTCAGCCCCCGCCGGCCGCGAAGCCGACGATGGAGCCGGTCTACGACCGACCGGCCGACGAGGTTGAAGTTTCCGGCGTCACGCTTGCTGAGCGAGAGGGACATGACGAAGTACTGCCGCGCGCTGGAGAGGACGTAGTAGTGCTGGCGCTTGCCCTGCACCTCTCCGTGAAACTGCAGGCCAGTCGTCAGACTGTCGACGCTCAGCTTCATCGGCGTTCCTCCGCATCGTTGGACGGCGGCCGCAATTCGAAGACGGGATAGCGTTCGGCGAAGTCAACAAATGCTTCGGCAGGCGAGCCGGCGGGCACCGGGAAATAGCGCTGGACGGCCGGTCTGAACCGGTCGAGGTAGGCGCGCAGCACCGGCGGCTTGTCGGCGTCGGGGACGGCGCGGAGCCGGAATCTCCGGCTGCTCGATCCCCTTTTCAGGGTGACGTGCCCGGCGGCTTCGGCATTACGCACCCACTGGGTACGCCCTCGAGGGGCCACGAGGAAGGGCGTGCCCTGGAGCTCCACCAGACTCACCGGAGTAGCGAACACGCGACCCGTCTTCCGACCTCTCACCTGCAAGAGATAGTAATCGCGCGGGGCGAGCCCCCATCCGGCGAAAGCACCAAACGCCTTGTTGAAGAC
>JAHFDK010000477.1 GCA_023249095.1 Candidatus Rokuibacteriota bacterium
GTCGACTGAGTCGTCCCTTACCCAGCGTCTGAGACCACTGCGGTTTGCGATTGCCGACCGAGTCAAGAAGGGGGAGCAGATCACGGTCCTACTGGTGACCATGAGCGGCGATCCCTATGCGGAAAGTGCGGAGTCCCGCATTCGAGATCGTTATGCGGTCGGCACCGCGCTGGGCGTGGCCTGTTATGTCCCGGAGGACGAGGGACACCTCTCGTTCATTGAGGGAAACACTCAGGGCGTCGGTTACGCGTTGCCGTATGAGTGGTATCGGCTCCGCAAGACACGGGTCTGCGGCGAAGGACAGGATCGAGCGCAGAACACCCTCGTGGTCTGGATCCCCGACGACGCCCTCAGCCGAGGGTTCTTGGCCACCCTGACCTCGTTGTCGCAGACCCTGGTGTGCGAAGAGTCGAAACAGAAAAGCGAATGCCTCCTGACCGACGACCGACGCAAGCTGGTCCGTCTGAATCCGACGTTGCAACAGGCCGTCACGTTCAAGCTCGTGGGACCCCGCAGTTCCTCCGCCCTGCGTCAGCTCCTGGATGAGGCCGGAGCCTTGTATGCCGAGCCTCATGAAGGGGTCGGGGTCTGGCCGAACGCGGACGGGACGATCGAGCTCTATTCGCCGTGGGCCAGTGCGATGAAAGGGCTCTTGGCCTATGGGCTGAAAAAGGAAGGAGAGAAGGGCCCCGCGTGCCAGACATATGAAGCCTGCGAGCAGGAGTTTTTTCATCGGCTGGCAGCCGCGAATGTGCGGCTCGTCTACGAGATCGGATCCGACGACCGGCTCTTCGACACGCTGATCGAAGAATTAGAACGTCGCCAGGTGCGGCTCGGTTGGGATGCGGTGATCCTCATCGGGGAGTGGGATTCGTTCTATGGTCGAGCGCTGCCCATCGAGTTCCGTGCGGCAGCTTGCGCGAAAGTGGCAACCTTCACGGAGGCCGAGCTGAAGCAGATTCAGGTGCCGACGACGATCAAGGCCTGGTGTCCCACCGTCCCGCGCGCAGTCGATTTACAGATTCAGCGCCCGGCGGACTATGAGTCCCTGACCTTGAACGTCTTCCGGTATAGCTATCTCAGCGGTCTCGATGGCGAAGTGCCGGGCGACGACAGTGTGAAAGCCGGGCGCGGAGAGCAACCCAAAGCCAATGTGACGGCGAAGGATGCTCTGGCCGGTGGGCTGCAGGAACGTCCCGAAGGCACCAGTCAGCTTGACTATGTGCGCGCCTTGGCCACGAGGATCCAAGACGAAGGAGAAGGGGCGAAAGCGATCGGTATCCTGGGCACGGATCCCTACGATGCGTTGCTCATTCTCAAAGCGCTCCGGCCGGTCTTCCCGTACGCCGTCTTCTTCACCGTGGATCTCGACGCACGCCATCTCCACGCAAGCGAGTACAAGTGGACCAGGAACATGGTCGTTGCTTCGCCGTTCGGCTTGCAGTTGGACGGCGGTTTGCAACGCGATGTCCCGCCGTTTCGGAGCAGCTATCAGACGGCCACCTACTTTGCCGTGCTCCGGGCGGTGAATCACGTGGTCTGTCGCCCAGCGGGCGATCGGCAGCAATCGGCGGCGCCCTGCCCGGCGGGGTATCACGTGGCACTGACCCCGGAAGACAGAGTCTACGACTCGGCTGAACATCCTCGGATCTTCGAAGTGGGTCGAGAGGGCGCTGTGGACTTAAGCATCGTCGATGTCGAAGGTGTGAGAGCGATCCATCCGTTGCGCGCGGATCTCGAGCGTACGGACAATCAGGGTCAGTTGAAGCAGGGCATCGGTCCCGGCAGCGCAACCATGATGGCGCTGGTCGGGATCGGGCTGTTCGTCGGGACGGTTCTTACCTGGACCAATCAGCGACTCTGGCTGCGGGTCTCGCGTTCCTGGCGTCTGCTCGCCGTGGTCGGCCTTATCATCCTGGTCGGGACGGCGGTCTTTTGGGCCATGGGTGGCGGGACAGCCCTCATGGCCCATCACGATGAAGGCGAACCCTTTTCGTGGACTTCAGGCGTGAGCATTTGGCCTGGTGAGTGGCTCCGGCTTCTCGTGGTGGTGTTGTGCCTGGTCTTCCTGGTCAAAGGGTCACGCGATCTGACGAAGAACAGCGACCACCTAACCGAAAATTTCTTATTCCGTATCGATCAGGGCCCTCTCTCCCGATTCACGCTGAGGACGTTTTGGACCAATGCACAACGGGTCTATCATCCGGCCGCCACCAGGGCGGCCACCACGGTCGATCAAGCCTGGTCCTGGTACCTCGACGCGGCAGGCCCGCTGCAGCGGACGGCACGCGTCCTGGTCCTGTTCCTGCTGTATGGCGCGATCATGATTTCCCTGGATCACTGGGTCGTTGACGAAGAGATGATCCACCCCTGTCGGGGATGGCTGAGCTGTCGAGTGGACGTGATCATGACGCTGCTTAGCATGAGCCTCGTGGTGCTGCTGAATCTGGCAGTGTTCGACGAGGTCATGTTGTGCCGTCGGTGGGTCGGTTGGGTGAACACCTCGAGCGGGGGGTGGTCGGAGCAGGTGCAGGAGGAGTACTTGCGCGAGTATGGATTGGGCCAGAGCCACAAGGCCGAGTTTGAAAAGCTCAAGTACTTAGCCGGCATCGACCTGATCAGCCGACGGACGGAAGCGGTCAATCGCCTCATCCGGTACCCCTTCATCGCGTTGCTGCTCACGATCGCCGCGCGCAACGACTACTTCGATATCTGGAACTACCCACTCGTGCTGCTGCTGGCCTGGGCGTTGAACGTCGTCCTGGCGCTGAGCGGGGCGTTGTTGCTCTATCAATCTGCCGACCGGGCGAAGCGGGCGGTCTTGGTCGGGCTGAGCAAGCAAATGATCCAAGCCCTCGGGCTCGGTAAGGACCACGAAATCCGTGCGAAACAGGTCCAGTACATCATCGGCGAAGTCGAGGCCAACAAGAAGGGCGCGTTCGTTCCCTTCT
>JAHFDK010000478.1 GCA_023249095.1 Candidatus Rokuibacteriota bacterium
CCCAGGGCGCCACGATCGTGGTGGGCAAAGGGAACGGCGAACATTTCCGCAAAGTGCTTGCGGCGCCGGCGACCCGCAATCCCGATCTTCCCGCGCGCGATCTGAGCCGCACGCCCATCGTCGAGGTCACCGACAAGCACGTGCTCGGTGACGGCACGCGCGAGGTCCACGCGTACCTGCTCGAGAACCCGCACGCCACCGGATACCTGTTCGGGTACGTGCCCGAGGCGCGCCTCGGCTTCATCACGGACGTCTGGAGTCCGGGCACCCCGCTGCCCGAGAAGATCACGCCGCCCCTGGCCGCGCTCGTGGCGGGGGTGAAGAAGGCGGGCATTTCGCCGCTGAAGTTCGCGGGCGGCCACGGCTCGACGAGCGAGTACGCGGCGCTCGTCGAGCTCGAGGGCAAGTAGCGTCACCGGCGGAGCTGCGAGCGTCGCGCGGCGAGGGCGAGCGCGCTCCTGGATCGGGTTCAGCGATGGGTCCTTCCGACGCCCCGTGGGCCTCTGGGCGAGGCCGGCGGGGCGTTGTGTTTTTGCCAGGGAGGTTGCGATGAGTATCGTGGCTATTTCCGAAACGGCCGGAAGCAGCGCCATCGAGATCGGCGCACGCTGTCCGCTACGCTGGGCTACGTCTGGAAATGGCCGATTTTCATGACCCCGGCTGCGCCCTACCGCAATGGCACGCGGCTCCTACGATGCGACCTCATACAGATTGTTAAACGGATTCTCCAGCGGCACGCGCCGAACGCTGCCGAACTTCGCCTCAGTCGCGAGTTCCTTCAGCTTCGACTCGGGAAGTCCGACCGTTCCGAGGCCCGCCCCACCGTGCGACAGCGACGTCGTCATGACGTGCAGCACGAAGACCACCTTCCGGAGGTTCATCATGATGTCGAGCACCCTCAAGACGGCTTTGGCGCAACGCACCGCCCACCGACTCGTCCACATCTTGTCCACATCTTCCACAGTCATCCACACCCTCAGAATTGCACGAGCTGACGCGGCCTCGCGGTCATGGCCACCAAAAGCGACGGTCTGTTCGTCCACCGCGAGCACCGACGCAATAATTTCCCCATTCGACGGGGTCGCGCGCGCCTCGAGGCGCATGCGGGCGCATTTGATGCGGGCAAATGAAGTCTTGACAGCCTGATCGCGCGGCCCCTTAGGTCGGGTTGTTGTGCTGAAGTTCGGGATCGAATTGCCCTGGTCAAACGCGAAGTGGAGAGACCCTGTGAGTCCCCGTCAGGTGCTGAACCCTGTCACCGAGAGGAACGGAGCACATGGAGGCCCGCCGGAAGCCACTGGCAAAAGTCGAAGGACGCCGTCGTCTGCGGCTGAGCGGTCTCACCGTCGCTTGGCGGGGCACGCCGAGCCTGGACGACTGGGTAGCCTACATCGTGAGCACGAAGTCGAAGAAGTTGATCCTGGCCGATCATGCGTCTGAGCGAACGGTGCGGAATTTGATGGTCCGCTTGCAGACCATGCCGAAGACGGAGGTCGAAAAGATCGCAAAAGGCTAACCCTTCAAACTCGCGGGCCGTCAAGGTGCATCGCGGTTGCTGATCCTGGCAGGCAGTAGCCGGGGTCTCATTCCGGTAACAGTCCGTCTGAAACAAACTGGTGGGAAGGACGGATCGTGCCCACATCGTCCACATCCCTATGGGCACTCATCCTGGCTGGCGGTGACGGGATCCGTCTCCGGCCCCTGACGACACAGATCGTCAACGACCTCCGCCCCAAGCAGTTTTGTCCCATCCTCGACGGGGAGACGCTCCTTGATCACACCCGGCGCCGCGTCGACCTGCTCGTTCAAGCGTACCGGTCCCTCATTGTCGTGAGCCGACCACACGAGGCCTACTTTCGCGATCTAGCGACCGAGCTCGCGCCGGACCGATTAGTCATCCAGCCCCACAACCGAGGCACCGCTCCCGGCATCGTGTACCCCTGTTGCGGTTGACCCATCTCGTGGGCGACACACCGGTCGCCGTGTTTCCTTCCGATCACGCGGTCTCCGACGAGCCCGGCTTGATCGGGTACGTGCGGCGCGCGGTCGACGTGGTGCGCACGCGACGAGATGTCATCGTGCTACTCGGGATCGAGGCCGGGTACCCGGAGACGGAGTATGGCTGGATCGAGCCGCTTCATGTTCCACTTCCAATCGATGGCGAGCCAGTGTTCCCGATTCATCGGTTCTGGGAAAAGCCCTCCCGACCGCTGGCGCAGCAGTTGTTCGAGGGAGGGTGCCTGTGGAACAGTTTCATCATGGTCGGATGGGTCACCGCGTTCCTCGAGCTCGTGCGGGCGACCGCGCCCGACGTGATCGGCGCCTTCGAGCCCGTGCGCGCTCGGCTGGGATCTGTCGCCGAAGGGGCCGCCGTCGAGCGAGTTTACGCCGAGCTCCCATCGATCAGCTTTTCAGATTGCGTTCTCGCCCGGGCGTCCGACCGTCTCGTGACAGTGCGGGTAACAGGGGTCGGATGGAGCGATTTGGGTAGCCCCGAACGGCTGGTCGCGTTCCTGCATCGCGCCGGGCGGAGACCGCCATGGCTCTCACAGGTCGACCTCGCGCGTGCGACTTAGGAGCTCTGGCAGGCGGCCTCCTCGCCGCGCCACTCGCCGCCGGGCCGCAGCAGGCAAGGACGGGCGCTCTTAGTCATGTCAGTATAGAGATCCTGTCACGATGTCCAGTGTCACGGCGGTTCTCGGCCTGATTCCCGCGGTGGTCCGCGCGGCATGGGAGAGGTGGCGCGCCCCACGACTTCGGCTTGACTTGCCCTACGTCCGTGGGGAGCCGGGAAAGCACCTCTTAAAGATCGTCCCCAACGGCGATCGGTGGCAGGTCGTCTTTGGGATGAGCCTTCGGAACGACGGAGGCCGGGACGCACGCAACTGGCGTGTGCGGTTCTTGAGCCTCGACGCCCACACGGTGTTGTACCTGGACAGCCAGCA
>JAHFDK010000479.1 GCA_023249095.1 Candidatus Rokuibacteriota bacterium
CCGCGACGGATACCAGTACGACGCCTAACGCGAGCCTGCGCTCGCCGCGCCCCGCAGGCAGGGTCGACAGGAATTCTGAGCGCCCGTCGGTCAACTCGTGCGCCATGCCTTCTTACCACAATAATACAAAGCGATCGTGGAGCCATCAGACTGCTGACGACGCCTGTCTTCAGGGGCCGAGATCGATGCCTTGAGGCGGTGGCCGCAACAGCACGGTTTCATAGTGGGTGCTGCCTCGGTCATAAGCGCGGGGACGACCGAACCGAGTAGCATCACCAAGTCGTCATTTATCGAGGTCCGCTGTCTCGGCCGGACCAGCCACGCGCAACGGTCGCGCGCGCGGGGAATACGCCAAGCCTTCGTGCCCATGGAAACGCGCGTCTAGCTCGCCAGGACGACCGGGTGCCGCGTGGGCGTGGCCAGGACAGTTGTACCCATCGCGACGGTCCTCGTGATCGAGCTCACGAATCAGCGGCTCAACGTCCAGGTCACCAGTGGTCGTGATCGGCTTTCCGAGATTGGCGTGGAGCACCTTGTCGACGGCGACCAATGATGGCGGCGCGTGCCATTGGAGACTCCCGATGTACTCGCGCCCCTTGTACTTCATGGTGAGGACCAGGCGATCCCCAGTGACGCCAGGCCAGTCACCGATCCTCGCTAGCGGATCGTGATGCGGAGCTGCCGCGGCGTGAGCCTCACCTGCTCGCCCCCGATGAGGATCCCCACGACAAGGTACTCGCCGGGATTGACGGGCCGCCCGGCTCGATCCCGCTGGTCCCACGCCGTGAACGTGCGCGTCTCCCCAGGAAGGATCGTCAGCCGGCTCAGGACAGCGAGGAACATCTGGTCGGCCGACCACCTCCAGATCTCCTCCGCCACCTTCAATACGACGAACTCGTAGTGCTGGGAGGACGGGGTGATGAGAGAGACGGCGTCGCGGCCCAGATTTGTGACGGCCAGCGTCAGCCGGACGGCCTCGCCTACGGCATAACGAGGTCGGTCAGCGGAGACTTCGAGCCGCAGGGAGACCGGGCTGTTAGCGGCGGCCAGCCGTTCGCCGGGAACAATGGCGGCGCCGAGGAGAAGCGCCAGCAGAGCGAGCCAGGGGGGCTAGAGACTATCCGCCCGGGCAACCGGCTCCGGATGCAGGCCGGAGGGATCGGTGTGGCTCACGCCGCCGCTCAGGCACTCGCTCAGGAAGTTGACGTCCGGGGGCTCCCCGGCGGTCCTGAGGGCGTCACGCACCGTCGCGGGGCTCGCGCCCGTGTGCGTGGCGATGTAAAGGGCCGCCGCCCCGGCCACGTGAGGGGAGGCCATGCTGGTGCCGCTCAAGGTGGCGTAGCCCCCACCCTTATAGGTGGAGTAGATCGACACCCCGGGAGCCGCGATGACGCGGCTTCCGTCTTCCGGGAGGGTCGCGAAGTTGGAGAAGCTGGCGAACGTGTCGTCGGCGCTGTAACTGGTCGGGCCGCCGGTCCCGCACGGAGTTCCGTCGGAGTCCCCGAGAGCCGTCACGGCAATGACCTCGTTGTAGGCAGCCGGGACGAAGCCCCGGAGATCCGCCCCGCTGTTGCCGGCGGCGACCACGAAGGTCACGCCGTCCCCGACCGCTCGGCAGATCGCCCGGTGCAGGGCGTCGTTGTTGGTCAGGCCGCAGTTCCCGTCATCCGTCCCCGAGCCGCCCAGGCTCATGTTGGCGACGGTGATGGAACCACCTCTGGCCGGGGCCTTCGAGTCCACAAAGTCGATGCCGCAAATGACCGACGACCAGGAACCCATGCCCGCGTTGTTCAGGACGCGCACCGCCCAGAGGAGGGCCCCCGGGGCCACCCCCACCACGCCGATGTCGTTGTTCAGCGCGGCGATGATGCCTGCGACGTGGGTGCCGTGCCCGTTGCCGTCGTTATAGCTTTTCCCAGTGGAGCAGTTCTTCCCACCGAGGATATTGGCCTGGAGGTCCGGGTGGCTCAGGTCGATGCCGGTGTCGAGGACCGCGACGTTCACGCCGGCGCCCGTGTTGGTCCTGAGCTCGGCGTTGATGCGGTTGACTCCCGTCGGGAGCGCCTGCTGGTACGCCACGACGACCCGGTCCTCGCTGATGAACTGCACGCGCGGATCCCGCGCGAGCGCGCTCAGGGCTGCGCCCGGAATCTTCGCCGCGAAGCCCTTGAGCGCATGCTCGTAGACATGGAGGAGGCTGAGCCCGTGCCGGCGCGCCACGTCTTGTGCAGCCGCGCGGGAATTGGGAACGTGGTCGTGGAAGACGACGATGTACTGATCCGGAATCACATCGGGGGGTGGCGCTGCTTCGGCGACGACGCCACGGGGGGAAGCTGCGACGCAGAACAATAGCAGGAGCCAGGGCAATTTCGAGAGGTGATTCAAGAACGACATATCGGTGTCTCCCTGTTCGATGTTGTCGGTACCCGCAGCTGGTGGGTCCCGCCGAAAATTATGTCACGACGCGAGGCGACACAAAAGCCCCGATCAAAGACTCGTGGTCCGATTTCCGGAACCCTGCCTCGGCGCTTCCCGCTCCGGCATCGGAAGGTCATTCGCACGACCAATCTGCTGGAGCGGCTCTTTCTGGAGGAGCGTCGGCGCACGAAGATCATCCCCACGCCGAGCGGCCGGTGCTCAAGCTCATGTACGCGGCGGTGATCCGCGCGGCGGATCGCTGGCCCGGGATCACCGTCGGGGAGTTTGACCGACTGAGAGATTCGCTCGACGGCGCATGGTCGGGACGCGAAAGCCTATCGAGCTGGCACGGGCGCCGCCGCGGCGGGCGCCGGCCCGGGAGCCTTGACGACGACGGGGTATTTTGCGCACGCCGCCAGCCCGACGAGCGATGCGAGCAGCGCGAGCACGAGCATCGTCGATTTCAGGTGCGAGTACATGAGTTGTCCTCCGATTGCCGGGGTGTGTGCCCGTCT
>JAHFDK010000001.1 GCA_023249095.1 Candidatus Rokuibacteriota bacterium
TCTGATTCAGGTCGAAGCGGAGCCCGTGTTGCGCTTGGTCATCCACGAAGGCGCGGAGGCGGTCGATCTCGGCCAGCAAGGCGCGGAATGTCCCCGGCGTGGCCGCGAGCAGTTGCGCGTACTCACCGGGGAAGTAGCAGTCCTCGCACTTCTCGAAGCCGACCCGCACGAGGTCACTAGCGCAGGTGTGAGCGTCCTCGGGGCATGGGTGGTCGGTGCCGTAGCAAAAGGTGTCGGTGACGCACTGGGCATTGCCGTTCCAGTCATCGATGTCCGCGGGGTAGCTGCCCCAGTCACGACCCTCGGGAGTTAGCTCGGCGAGCTGCTTGCGGGCGTAGGTGATGTAGTCGAACTCGTCACTCATGATTGCCTAATCAGCGGCGAGCTGCGCGAGCGTGTTGGCGGCGTACTCCATCGCCATAGCCTGAGTGGGGAACTCCTTGTCGCCCAGCCAGCGGTTGTTCTGGAACACGCCGAGCGATGCCGACCAGAGCGGCGCGTACGGCGTCGTGTCGCTCTGGTAGACGTGGGGGCGGAGTAGCGGCAGCGCGTGCTCGTGTCCGTGCACAGTCACCCACCGTCCGGTCTCACGGTGCTCGGGCATATCGGTGGGGCACTCGGCGCAGAACTGCGTGTCGTAGTCCCCGATGAGACGCAGGGCGGTCTCGGCGCTCACTGTTCGCTCCCTGTAGTCGAAGCCTGGACGGCGAGCTTCCACGTTGCGCCGTCTTCGCCCTGCCAGACGGGCTCGACTGCGACCTTCCCGATCTCGAACGTGGGGCGGTCCTCGGCAATCTCGGGGATCATGCCGGGGTCGCCGTTGATCCACTCATCGAAGTTGCAGTAGCTCGCCTTGACCATGACGTGCCAGTCGTCGGCATCAGCCTCGCTGTCATAGGCGAGGTGGCGGTAGCCGTCTGCCGTGGGCTCGACGCCGTGCATGACCTCGCAGTCGTTGTCGGTGCAGACCCAGCGGAAACGGCAGTTTTCGTCGTCGCACTGAGCGCGCGCGGACACGGTGTCTCGGTCGAACGACCAGACGATGAAGTGGGTCATAGTTCCCTCTCAGGGGTAGGCAAATCTGATGATTCGATCGCTGCCGTCGCTGAATCCTTTGAGCAGGCATGGTTGATCAGGTCGCCGCCGATTTCGTGATCCGAGCGCCCGTAGGTTGGGATGCTGTGGCCGCAGTGGCGGCACGTGACAGTGCCTAGCAGGTGTTCCAGTTCGGCCACGGGGATCATCACGTCCTCCGGGCGGGTGCCGTCTTGGCCGTCCTGCAATACGGCACCGTCGATGAGTGCCCGCAACCTGTCCGCGAGGATCACAGCGCGCTCCACTTCACAACATCGGTGCCGTCGAGGCGGTAGGTGAGCCCTGCCTCGCTGGCGTGGTCCCAGTAGGTGACCCGCTTCGGCGGAGACAGGTGGAATATGGAATCGAGTGTGATGGGCGAGCGTGTACCCGGAACCTGTTCGTCGGGCAGACCGTCCACTCGCACCGTGATCGTTGTACGACCCGGCTTCACAACCTCCACGATCATCCCGACCCTCTGAGGAACGCGATCGTTCTGGACGCACCTGAGATAGGTGCCGGGGCGAAGTCCTTCGAGCGTTGCCTTGATAGCTGCCCCCGTAGGTCGGTAGGCGGTCGTGTCTGGCTGGGTCATGATTCCCTCTCGGTGCTCGAATTACGGCGCGGCAGGAACGTGCCGCTGACTCGATTGACATACAGCCGCTCATCGCCGTAGGTGTGCGAGTAGACGCCGATGAATGGGTCCAGGACTGGGAACTGGGCCAGCCAGAGGCCGAACCGGAGTCGTAGGGATGGCTTCATTTCGGTTCCTCACTCGTAGAACGGATTGGTTCTGGTCCGTGGTCAACTGACCACTGCCAGTGGTTCGAGCCGTCGAAGCTCTCGTGAGGACGGGTGGGGTGTGGCGCGCTCAGATAGCAGCGGAGTCCTTCGATGTCATGGGCTGTGCACTGTGTGTCCTGCGTCTCGCCGCTCATTCCTTGTTCCCTTCCGGGGTAGCTGCGCGCTCAGCCGCTTCGATCACGAGGGCGTGCCGATCAGCGTGACCACCCGGTGAGTCCTCGTAGCGGGCGAGCCCTTGGGCGACGGACTCAACATCGGCCATGGGAAGCCCGCACTCGGGGCAGTGCTCACGCATCCTTTTGCCCTTCCGGGGTAGAACCGACAACCGCCAGAGCGCGGGCGTGAGGCTGCCGCTTCATGGCTTTGATGTGCCGGTCGTAGATCACGATGGAGCCTGCCGTCGCCACGTTCATCGACTGCGGCTGGATGGAATCAAGCATCACCAGGTGGTGGCACTTCTCGATGACCGACTGGGGCAGCCCCCGGTCCTCCGCGTACGCAACAGAGCGGCCCTCGTTCTTCTCGACACCTCGATAGATCGCGTAGTGCCAGTTGTGTGACTTGAGGCTCTTGAAACGGACGAAGCTGCCCGGCCCGAATGATGTCGCCAGGAACTTCATAGCCAGATCACCGCCGCTGTGTTGATGAGCAGGTGCAGAGTGTTGTCGGCCACGATCATCAGCCACACGGACAGCAATGCCGGCGTGTTCGCGGGGTAGCCAGCGTTCGCTTTCGCCTCACCCCATGTCGGGCGGTGGGCCTTCGGGGCGAACTGGTTCTTGAACCACATGACGTGTTTAGCCAGACGGAACCGATCGATGACGATGTGCGTCCCGGCAATGATGAGCAGCGCCCACGGTGACTGTGTGACGAGCGCGTAGGGCAGCGTGTAGACGATCCCGTGGACGACGGCGGGTGCCCACCGTTCCGTCTTCTGCGTCGCCATCCAGTGCGTCTGCAACAGGTAGTCACCCACGAGGTGCGCGAGGATGATTCCAAGCCAGATCACAGTTCATCGCCCCCTTCAGGACTAGTGGAAGGTTTGGGCATCACGGAGCTAGAAACCTTGAGCACCGGATACCCGAGCTCCTGCAAGTCAGCCAGCAAAGCCTTTGTGGTGGGCAGCTTGTCTCCGTAGTGCTCAGCCATCGCCACACCAAGCGCGGCCTGATCGGTCTCGGACAGAGGACGGTAATCGGCAGTCACAGGTGGACGGTCAAACCCGAACCGGACGATCGCTGCTTCCTGCTCCGCTGGGGTGCGGGTGTAGTTGTCGCTCATGCCGACGCCCCGACCCGAAGCTGCGCCTGGTCATACATCCGCCGGCGACGAGCTACCGTGTTCGGCTTCAACCCAAGGAGATCCACTATCTCCGCATTCGTCCGGCCAGCATCCATCAACCGGATACACCGGTTAGCCGACCCATCCCACCAATCGACCCGCACCACCGGACGCTCAACCTCCGCAGCAGCCAGAGCTGCCACATACTCAGCCAGCGTCTTCCCCTGCTTCTCAGCGACCTCCTCGAGCTTCCACAACACCCGAGGGTCGATATCCACCTTCACGATCACGAGGACTCCTCCCGAGCGTGCGCCTCCGCACCCTCCTGCCAAATCGCCAACTGAGCCCGCGCAGTCCCACACGGCCCACACTTCTTGAACGTCCCCATCGGCCTGTGCTCCGGACAAAACCTCGACGGCGGAACACTTCCGGGAAGGTACCCAAACGCGGGCTCCTCCCCTCCCTCTCTCTCTTCCTCCCCAGCCGAGAAGGTTTCCGGAAGGTCTCCGGAAGGAGGCGCCGGGAACCTGCACCGCTCGTCCGTCTTGTGCGACACTGCGGGCCAATCCACGAGGGCGTACACCCACCGACCGTCTTCCGCTTCGTACAGATGCAGATACCCGACTTCCCGCAACGTGACGAGATGATCGAACACGTCCTCCGCGGTCACGTCGGCTCGCAGCGGCCACAGTGTTGCCTTCACCAGTGCCGGGTTCGCTGACTCCCGTCCCCAGTTGTCCGCGTTGGCCCTCAACCCGATTGCGGTCAACCTCACCGTGTGAGGCAACACTGCTAGCCGCTCGTCCGTGAAGATGTCCGGTGGCAGCATCCTCTGTCTGCTGAATCCCATGACGTGCGATCCCTCTGAATATCGTTTCGATGGCGTGCGCCAACTGGTCAGCAGTGACGATGAAACACTCCGTGAAGCCACGCCCCCGGGGAAGGATCACCTTCGACTCGAGCTCGGAGGTGAACGCCTGGGAGAACGTCTCCCGCAACGCACGCAGCGCAGCGCTCTCGTCGGCGGGGTGGCGGTGCTCGAGCAGTAGCAACAGTTCGCCACCGGTCGGACCGAACGCGCGGACGCGGCGGTGGTTGCCGGTCTGCCCGACCTTAAGGATTCCCTGCGCCGGCCAGTACACGGCGTACACGTTGGTCACAGGATGCCCGCCTGACGGCGACGGTAGTGCGCGTCGATGTCGGGGATCTCGAGCCACATGCGCCCGTGCTCCGGCTCATCGAAGTAGAGCACCCACGCCTCCCGATAGGTGCCGTGGAGAGTCTTCACCCAGCGGCGGGCAGGCCACTCCGCGGGCGTGAACATCGTGTGCCGTGGCACCGCCCACCCCTCCTGCAATGCCTGCTCAGGGTTCTCCGTCTTCCACAGGTGACAGGGCGGGCACAGCAGTTGCAAGTTCGACGGGACCGTGTTGCCGGGAAGACGGTTCTGACGGTGGTCACGCTGCACCGCACCGCCCCGCCTACAGCGGACGCACGTCTCCTCATCACGGCGCGTCACGAGGTTGTAAGCGGCGCGCGCCTCCGATGGTGTCTGCCTGACAGCCTTCGGCCGCACAGCCCGCTCCACAGGCTCGTGCAGCGCGACGACAGGTTCAGCGCCCAGCGGTGTCCCGATGCTCACTGTTGCTCCACCGGGGCGACGTAATCGGGGTGAGCCGGGTCGAGGGCGGGGGCGGGCTCGTCGTCGTGCGAGACCTGCAACTCATCGATCCCGTCGACCTTGCGGATGATCGCCTGATCGTCGGCGGCAGCGACCGCCATCTCCGTGCTGTTCGGAATCCACTTCGACAGCTCCCGGATCGCTGTCTTGCGGAACATCTGCGTCTCGTGGGTCTTCCAGGGAGTGGACTCCCAGTTCCGGGGGCGGTGGTGATTCTCGATCTCATCCCGGTCGAGATGAACCCAGATCGTGTCGTCAGCACCCTTGAGCTTCGCCAACCCGAGCACGCCGACAAGCTCTCCGCGGTTCGCTTTCGACGCCTGCTGAATGTCGAAGTAGCGGCCTCGCTCCGAATTCGCGGCGGGCGTGAACACGTCACCCTCGTACAGGTCGATGGCCTCGATCTTCGAGAACCGCCCCGTGTTGTGCGCCAGGTGCAGGTAGCCGCGATAGTCGATGATCGGGACGACCATGAGCTTGCCCTTGATCGTGCGAGGTGTGAGATGCACCTGCGGGGCCAGCCCACCGACACGCAACTTCAACTGAGCCGACAAGTACAGGGCGCCAAGCAGGGACGGCAGATCGGCCTGCAACAGTTGAGGGTTGTTCCGCAGCGTTGTGATCGCGTTTTGGATGAACTCAGCCGGGTCGATACCTGCACCGAGCGCCCGGGCGATCTCCGACTCCCTCGCGCGCAGCACATCCTCCACCGTGGGCGCCTTCGCCCTCTCAACCTGCTTCTGTGCTGTGGCCGTCGCGAGCTCGCTCATGCGTCTTCCTTCTGCTTGATCCGTCGAAGAACAGGGAAACGGGGCGTGTACACCGATGCCTCGTAGGCGTCCGGGAACTGCTCGCGCAGCACCTCGAGTCGAACCTGCGGGCCACCGTTCTGCCGCTTGAACGTCCACATCGGCTTGCCGTCGTACTCGAGCACGGTCGCATCCCCGACGAGCGGGCCGATGTAGTCCTTGAACGCCTCCACGATTCGTTTCGTGTGGTTCATGTCGGACGCGGCAACGTCGCGCTGCTCGATCAGTTCGTACTGCTCCCGGTTGAGCGTGTAGACCAGCTCGGGGACGCCCGGGAACGCCTCGTTAGCTTCGGCATAGGTCGACGGGTCGGGGGCTACCAGACCGACGACATGCTTCTCCCACCACTCCCCCGTGATGCGCACCAACTGCTCAATGAACACCTCGTCACGGTCGATCTTGAACAGATCGAAGTCGGTATCGCCGTGGTAGACGGCAAGGTACCCGTAGGGTGCGCCGAGCACGGCGATCTGCTGTTGCGCCTGCACCTGGTAGTAGAGGGGCGGGGCGGGGTTGCCGTCACGGTCAAGCCAGTTGTCCCGAGCGAACTTGTTCGACGTCTTCAGCTCGACCGGAATCACCAGCCCCACGTCGTCCGCGGTGCCGTCCGGGGTGGCGAACAGCCACGGCCACTCCACGGACTGCACAGCGCGTGCCGGGTAGATCCGCCCGACTTCGGGATGCCAGCGCATGATCCAGTTGCGGATCATCTGCTCCGACTCGTGGCCGACGAACGCGCGCAGCTCATCGAACTCCCGCTCAACACCGCCGACCTTCGACTTGTACACATCCAGCGGGGTTCCCCACTTCGAATGCCCGAGGATCGAAGCCGAGTCTGAAGCGCCGAGCCCTTCACGGCGCTTCTCGTACCACTCAGGGGAGTCGGGCACGACATCCAGTTCGATGTAGCTCATGACCCGACCCCGACCGTGGGGCGCCACCCGAAGGCGTACAAGGCGACAGCGCACAGGATCGCCAGCAGTGCGACGAACGCGAGGGTGCCGAGAATGCGCAGGCCGATGTCTTTCACTTCGGCTCCCAACGGATCGAGTTTTCGTGACCGTCCGGGCAGTACCAGAACGCTTCTTCGGTGTCGTCGTACACGAGCACGGTCGCGGTCCCGGCGAACGGGCAGGGTGCTTCGTGCTCCCAGTCGTCCTCATCCCCGATCGTCGCCGCGCACTCGACAGAGGCCAGGTATTCGCGGTCGGGTGCTGACGCTTCGATGTCGGCAGCAAGATTCCAGGGGCCACCGAGCGCCCGGTAGATGTCCGCCATGACGTTGCTCACTGGATTGCCCGGAGGATCGCGACCGTGACGAGGGCGACGATCGCGCCCACCGCGGAGGCGAGGACGTAACCCAGAATGCGGTTCAGGGTGAAGTACCCGTGATCCCGCACGAGGGGGGCCACCGGCTCAAGGTCGTCCTCGTGGATGCCGAGATCTCCGGCTGCGTCCCGAAACGTCTCGCGGTGATTCATGACCGCACCGACTTGAACGCGAGCGAGACAACCCCAGCAGTGAGGACACCCCATCCGAGGATGTCGAGCCCGTTGAACGTGGGCGACTCCACCGACCCGAGGACTAGCAGGGCTGCACCCACGACGACGGCGATCATGCCGACACCGCGGCGTGCGGCCAACGTCCCGGCTTCTCGGCCTTCGGCGTGTGGACGGTCGGGATCAGCCCGAGCGCTTCGAGGATGTCGAGGTTGTTGCCCTCGCGCAGACCGATCTTCACGATGACTGCGGCCCGGTACTTCTCGTGCAGGCGTTGGTCAGCGAGCATCGTCAACGTGGGGCCGTTCTCCTTCAGGTCATGCCCTTTACGGCGACCCTTCGACGGGAGCGACACTCTTCCAGTAGTCATGCGGAGACTCCTTCGTCCTCAACCGCGTGCAGCGGCGACACAGCGGCGGTGCGCTTCCGTGCCGCAGGCTTACGGGTTGCGCGACGCTTGCGCGGCACCCGCTTGGGCTTCGTGACCAGTGCGCCGAGCACTTCGGTGGTCAGCAGGATCAGCAGCGGGGCGAGCGCGTTCAGTAGGGCGCCGGTCCAGTCCTCGAAGTCATCCAGCCCGCGCAACGCGATCGTGTGCAGGAAGTTAGACGTGGAGCTAATCGCGGTGAGCCCGTAAGCGCCGAGCACGAACAGGGCCAGGTTCTCGCCGCGCGACTTCTTCGCCAACGACCCGAGGGTGAAGACGACGATCGCGACATCGATCATCACGGGAGTCACCCACCGCCACTCAGGGGCGAGACCCTGCCACACGGCGACGTAGATCAGCCCGTTCCATGACGTGATGATTGCTGCGGCCGCAGTTGCGAGGATGCCGACGACGATCAGCCAGTAGAGCGCGATGTGATCGGCGTTGATGCGTGCGCCTGCACCTGTGCGGCGGGTGCGCTTCCCCGCGGTCATGCGGACGCCTCGAGCAGCGTGTACTCAGTCTCAGTACCGCGCGGGTGGTTCGGGTTCAGGATGACGACAGCGCCACCCTCACGCGCGAGATCGCCCAGCCTTTTTCTCGGTGAGTCAAAGTGAACTTCGGGCCACCCGTTGCGCTCACGACGGAGCCGGTAGAGCTCGTTCGCCTCGGAGCCGGTGAGGGTCTGCTCTTGGCGCAGCAACGTGAGCAAAGCAGCACGAACCGCGGCCTTCGTCTCAGCCGACTTATCCGCCGCCATGTGCGACGTCGCCGGGTCTGAGATCCGCGCTCTCGGCTCGTCCAAACCAGTACCCAGATCGAAGAGTGTGTCGTTCACTTCGCGCCTCCCTCAGACTCGAACTCGACAGGGAGGATCACGTTGGGGGCGTGATCCCGGAATAGGGGTGCGATCGTTTCGACCGGCCATCCAGCAATGCCGGTGCCGATCTTCGTGACGAGGAAAGTCAGGTCGAGGCGGGTGGCGGCGAAGTACAGGAACCGACCCACAGCGGAGCTCAGTTCCTCAAGCGTGCCCATTGTCGGGATCGCGTAGGACTGACCGTGCGGCCCCTCGCCTTCACCCCACACAGCACCGAACCGTTCGTGCGCGACGCGAGCTGCACCGCCCGCATGGTGCCCTTCCGCGTTGGAACCGAAGACGAACACCTCACCCTCACGAAGATCCACAATCAGATCCGGGGTGTTCATGCGGCCACAGCCTTACCGGCGCGGAGCGTGTAGAACGTGTCCGCCTTGATCTTCGTCCCGTCGACCAGGAACGCCTTGACATCGAGAATGTGCCAGTTCAGGTCACGCTCGGTGAGGACGATCCAGTTGCCGACGATGCCCTTGGCCTTGGAGTCTCGACCGAAGACAGCGGCGATGGATTCTTCCCCGGTGCTCGAAGCCGCCGACTGGTACCCGGTGCTCGAAGCCGCCGACTGGTCCCCGGT
>JAHFDK010000038.1 GCA_023249095.1 Candidatus Rokuibacteriota bacterium
CCGAGCCTCGTGTCGTCGGTCAGCGTGACCTCGGCCACCAGCACCTCGATCAGCACCTGGCGCGGCATCCGGTCGAGTTGCTTGATCGTATTCTCGATCTCCGTCCAGCTCCGCGGGAACGTCGTGACGATCACCGCGTTGGTGACTTCGTCGGCGATGAAGCGCACCTGGCCCTCGGCCAGGACGTCGGACGCCCCCTGGGCCGCCGCGGTTGGGCTGCCGGGCGGTAACGGCGGCGGGGGCGGCGGCACCGGCGTGCCGGGTCGAACAGGCGTCGGCGCCGCACCGGGCGTCCCGGGCCCGGGTCCGGCCCCTGTGTCGCGCGACCCGTAGATCGCGTTCAGGGTCGCCGCGAGGTCCTTGGCCTTGGCGTTCTCGGCGTAGTAGATGAACACGCGGCGCCCACCGTAGATGTTGACGTCGAGCTGCGCGACCAGGCGCTTGATCGTTTCGACCTCGTGCTTCTTGGCGTGCACGATCAGCGAGTTCGAGCGGCGCTCGGGGATGATCAACGGCGCGCGCTCCGCCGAGCCGCCGGGCTGCCCGGCGGCCGGGGGCGTCGGTACCCCTGGCGTTGGGGCCGGCGGCGTCGGCGCGGGCGGTGTTCCGGGCGCCGTCGCGCGGATGCGGCCGCTGGCGAAGAGCTGGGTGAGGATCGTCGCCAACTCGGCGGAGTCGGCATACGTGACCGGGATGATCTGCAGCTCCTCCTGCGCCACCTGCACGTCGACGAGACGGATGATGCCGAGCAGCCGCGTGACGTTCGACGCCGTGTCGGTGATGATCAGCACGTTCGTCTCGCGGTGGGCGATCAGCGTACCCCGCGTCGAGATGAGTGGACGCAGGAGCGCGCTCAGATCCGCGACGCCCGAGTACTTGATCGGCACGATCTGCGTGATGATCTCGTCCGTCGTGCGGTTCGGATCGGGCGCGGGGCCGACGATCGTCGGGACGGCGCGCTCGCGCGCACCCTCGATGCGGAGAATCTTGTAGAGGTTCCCCGCCTTCACCGCCGTGAAGCCGTGCACCTCGAGGATGGCCAGCAGGACGCCGAACACCTCTTCCTGCGCGATCCGGCCCGAGGTCTGCACGGTGACCTTGCCGCGGACGTCGGGCGACAGCACGTAGTTGAAGCCGATGATCTCGCTGGCTGCCTGGATGACGGTCTCGACGTCGGCGTTGTCGAAGTTGAGCACGACGAACCGGCCCCGCTGAGCGGCTGGCACGGGCGGCGCCGTCGGCGGCAGGGGAATGGGAGGCGCCGGCGGGGGCTCGACCGCCGGCTGCACCGGCGTCAAGGCGCGCGGACCCACGGACGCGGGCGGTAGCGGGGGCAGCGGCTGGGGCGTTGGGGGTGGAGGCGTCGGCGCGGCCAGCGGCGGCGCCGTCGAAGATGCCGGCGTCTTGGGACGCGTCGCGGTGCACCCGGAGGCGAGGGCGAGCAGGGTGAGCGTCGCGACGAGGCGCTTCACGCTAGTTCTGCGGGGTCGACTGCTGTGGGACCGCCGGGCCGATCGGAACGGGAGGAAGACGGCGCCCGAGACTCGGTGAGGGCCGGCCGAAAGGAACTGGCGTTTGCAAGCCCGGCGCGGGCTGCTGCACCGGCGGCGGCGGCATGGGCTGCCCGGGCGGCAGGATCGGCTGCGGCACGAAGGCGCGCGGTGTCGGCGGTAGTACCCCCGGTGTTGGCAGAGGGCTCGGGGCCGGAGGCTGGCCGGCGCCCGATGGTTGGCCGGGCACGAGCGGCTGACCGGCCGCCGCCGGAGCTGGCGGGCGCGGCTTCGACGGATCTCGCAGGCGCACGTCCACCGTGCCCTCGGGGCGGGCGATCACGACGGCGTCGGCCGAGATCGTCTGTACGGTACCCCCGGCGATCGGATCGCCGATTCGGTAGCCGGCGATGCGCTTGGTCAGCGGGTCTTCGAGGTACGCGATCGGCGCGCCGTCGCGCAGCACGACGCCGTGTAGGTTCGGCTTGACGATATTGATGGCGGGGCCGCCCGCCATCCCCGCTCCGGGCATCTCCGAGCGCGTGGGGCTGAAGAGATTGCGCGTCGCGATCGCGCTGTAAGCCTCCGCCGGCAGTCGCGGCGACTCGGCGGCGGGCGGCGGCGCCACGGGTGTGGCCGCGGGCGCCCGCGAGCGCGAGGGCGCCGGTCGCGACCCGATGAGCTCCTTCACAATGAGGCCGACGCAGAGCAGCGACACGCCCGCGAGCACCACGTTGACGGCGAGCAGGCGTCTCGGCATTCAGCTCTTGGCCTTGCCCTGCGCGGCGGGCAGGAGGAACCCCGAGACCGTGAGCGTGACGAGCAGGTCCTTCGGCTGCGTCAAGTTGACGACGCGGATCTTGAGGTCCTGGACCGGCAGAAGCTTGGGCGCGCTGTCGAGCCGCGCGAGCAGGTCGACGAGCTGCCGGATCTCGCAGGACACGGCGATCTCGACGGGAATCTCGAGCAGCTCGCCGCGATCGGCCGGAGGCAGGATCCGCTCGCTGCGGACCTCGGTCTTCGCCTGCGCGGCCATGTCCTTGACGAGCTTCTGAAGCTCCGCCGCGGCCACGGCAGGCGTTGCGGAGGTGAGGAAGCCTTCCGCGAGCTTGTCGAACCGCTTCATCGTCGCGTCCAGGTCGACGGTGATCGCGGCTTGGCGCGCAAGCAGCGCGCGCTTCTGGCGCAGCACCTGCTCGCGCGCCGGCACCAGTTCTGCGGTCGACCGGTTGCGATCGAGGATCGGCTCGAGCACCAGCATCCAGCCGCCCAGCAGGACGCCGACGGCCAGCGCGAGCCCCACCAGGATCTTTTCCCGCCGCGAGAGATTCGCGATCATTGGCGCGGCGGTCCCGGAGTACGCCCCGGCGGCCCGGGGCGCGCTGGCACAATGGGCTCCTCGCCCGAACGCCCTTCGCCCTTCGTAGCCGGGGACCCGAGGCCCGGCGTGGCGGGCGCTTTGACGGTCGGGGCTGGCGGCGCAGGCGCCGGCGTTTCCCACGCCGCGCGGATCCTGAATTGCTCGCGATCGCGCCCGCGCGTGACGGGTGACGCGAACTCGACGCGCTCGAGGCGCGGCGAGTTTTCCAGCAGCGGAATCAGGGTGCTGGCCGCCCCGGCCTGTCCGGTAAGCTCGAGGCCCTTCGCGTCGAACGCGAGGTAGGTGACCCACGCGTCGCTGGGAAGGACATCGGTCAGCTCGCGAAGCACTGGCAGGGGCTGGAGCGCCCCCGTGCCGATCTTCTCGAGGGTCACGAGGAGCTGACGCTTCCGCTCGAGCTCGCGCGCCACGCGCTCGACCGCGCGCACTTCGGGATCGATGCGAGCGATCTCCGCGTTGAGGCGGCCGAGGCTGCGGCTCTCCCGGTAGCCCGGGACGAGCAGTGCGGCCAGGGCCAGAAGAACGGTGGCGACCAGCACGCCCCCCGTGAACATTTCCTGGCGGGTCAAGCGGCGTGGCTTGATCGCAGACGGGATGAGGTCGAGCGGGCGGATCCCCCGACTCGAGGCCGTCGCCACGGCCAGCTCGGCCGCGCCCCGAGGCTCGGTGATCTCGGCCAGGTGGCGCCGCGCCCGGGCCGTCCAGGGCGGATCGGAGATCGGGACTCCGAGGTCGAGCAGCGCGGCCGCGGCCGCGCCGTCGCCCGACACCCAGACCGCGTCACACTCGCGCCAGCGCGCGCCGGCGAAGCTCCGCCGGGTTTCCGCGACGAGCGTCGCGTCGTCGGTGGCGGGGAAGCAGCGGCTCCACACGAGGGTCGACCCGTGGAGCAGCAGCAGGTCGACGGAGTCGCCGGTGCGGTGCAGCCACGCGACGCGCTGGCGGCGGTCGGTCTCGACGAGCGCAATCAGCTCGTGCGCGGCCACCGTGATCGACATGGGCCGGAGCTTCGCCTCCTCGGCGAGGCGCAGCGCGGCGTCGACGACGCGACGATCGGCGGCGACGATCAGCACGCGCCTGCCTTCGCTCGCGGCACTTTCGGGCTCGGCTTCCGTCGGCAGCGGGACGAAGTCGAACGCCGCATCGTCCGCCGGGATCGGCAGGTGCCGTTCGAGCTCGAACTTCACCATCTCGCGCGTCTCGCCGGCCACGGCCGGCAGCTCGATGGGCTTGACGGTGACCGCCGAGCGCGCGAGGCCGATCGCCACCTTCCGTGCGGCGAGACCCCGAGCGTCGAGCTCCGCGCGCAGCGCGGTCCCTGGGTGCTCGGCGTCGATGGTGAATGTCTGCTGCCGATCGCGCTGAATCGCCGCGACGCTGAGCCGGTCGCCGAGCATGACGACCGCGAGCCGGAGGGGGGCGAATTTCATCATGGTAGGGTAACACCCCTCACGGCCGGTGGGGAAAAAGTCAGCGGAGCCCCGACCACTCGAGCACGACGGCGGCGGGTGGGTCACCGTCGGTCCGCTTTTCAACGATCGCGGTCAACCGCACGGCCACTCGCTCGTCCACGATGCCCTCCGCCTCGACGCGAAACGTTCTGGTGGCGACACTCAGATTTCTTCCGCCGAACTTCCCCGGCACACTCGGGTAGGGACCGTTGTTGCGCCGGGACTGCACGATCTCCGTGATCTCCGCGGTCGAGAGCCCGAGCGCGGCGAGCGCTCCGGGGCCGGCGGTGTTCATGTTCACAGCGCCCGAGCCGCGTACGGTGACGAGACCGGCGAGGCCCGGGCGGTCCTTGGTGCCGTTGTAGATCGCCGGGGTTACGCCTTTGATCTGGAGCAACTCGGCGACCGACTCGAGGTTGGCGTTGTGCGCGCGGTAGGGCACGGGGAGCTTCAGGTAGTAGTCGTCGCTCTCGGCGCCGTTGAGCCGATGCGCCTCGTTGGGGTCGCGCCAGTCCTGGATCGAGTCGACGATCGTGTCGCGCACGTCCTTGTCGAGCCCCAGCGTTTGCAGCAGACGGTCGATGCGATCGGGCGGCGAATTGTTGACGTTGAGGCGAGCCTCCTCGTCGGTGATGCGGTAGGAATATCGGCCGCCGCCGAACTCGACCTTCTCGCGGCGGAGTCTCGGGAGCAGGCGCCGGTCGGCGGTATAAAAGGTGAGCAGGCCGTCGTCGTCCTCGACGACGTACGGGGTGTCGGCCACGATCTCGCGGATCGCCTGCTCCAGCGCCGTCTCCGCGAGGTGGTTGCCGATGATGCCGCCCTTGTAGGCCCGCACGGCGGCGGCCTCGAGTCGCATCGAGTACGCGAACTCGGCGCTGACCACGGCGACGAGCGCCAGCACGAGCAGGACGAGGAGGAGCGCGAATCCACGCTGGTCGTGAAGGGCTTGCCTCGTCGCTCGGCGCACCAGCCTCATGGCTGGGTGCCCACCCGGAGCGGCACGGTCAACGGCAAGAGCGCCTGTGCGCGGCCGCCGATCATTCCGCCGACGCTGATGCGGATGGCGCGCGGTAGGCGCTTGGTGACCTCGGTCTCCCACGTGGTCTGCCACGCGCCGCCCTCGTCCAGGTAGCTGAACGCGAGCTCGGTCAGCGTCGGGTCGTTGAACACGACGGTGGCGTCGGCAAACGGGTTGCGGTTCGGCAGCACGCGCTGGCGGATGACGAGACCGCGGCGCTCATCGCCGGTGCCGAGCTCGAAGACGACGGCGGTGAACGCGACGGACATCGACGTGGGGTAGGGTGCGGCCTGCGTCACGAACTCGAGGCGCGACTCGGTGCCGGCGAAAAGCAGCTCCGGGGTTGGAGTCTCGCCCCGCGGAGCTCGGTAAGCGTATGCGGCGCTGACCGAGCGGGCCAGGGACAGCACGACGCTGCGTATGTGCTGGTGGGCCTCCGTGCGCTCCTCACCCTGGCGCCAGGCCGCCAGTGCGATCCGTACGCCGCTGAACGCGATCACGACGAGGGCGCCGACGATGGCCAGGGCCAGCACGAGCTCGAGCAGGGTAAAGCCGCGCTCGCCGCGCCTCACCGGGACGCTGCCGGCGGCGCCTTTTCGGCCGTCGTCCTGAGCGAGGCGATCTCGACCCCGCGCTTGTCGCCCCAGCGGACCTTGACATCGATCTGGTACACGGTCCACTTTCTGGTCGCCGGTGTTCGCTCGAGATCGGGAGCCTTCACGACGGTGACAGTGCGTTCCCAGTCGAATGCGCCGTCCTGGCCCTGATCGTGTCCCTCGACCGGCATGACCACCTCGCGCGCCTTCTGGTCCGCGAGGAGCACGGCCTGCTGGTGGTCGCCAGCGACTTTCAGGAGACGCAGACCCTGCGCGAACCCCTGGATGACGGCGACGACTGCGACGCTCAAGATCGCGAACGCGACCAACACCTCCAGGAGCGTGAACCCCGCATTCTGCCGTGTGTGGGTTCCGTCGGGGTTCATGCTCATTCGCGGTGGTTGCGCACGCGGCCGGTGACCGCGTCCACGGTGACGCGATAGGTGACGGCGCCCGAGGTGACGCGGAACTCGCCCCCGCTGGAGGTCCCCTGCGGCTCAAAGCGGACCGTCAGCCCGTCCGGCGTCGCGGCTTCGATCGTCAGGCGGGCGGAGAGGGCGTGCGTCCACTGGACCTCGTCTTCGCCGGTCATGACCGTCTGGAGCCGGCTCACGGGATTGACGACGACGGTGTGCTGTTGCCGCCTTGTGATCGCGTGCTCCCGCGCGCGCCGAAGCGTCGCGGAGAACCCGGCGACCTCGGCACGAGCCCGCACCGCCTCCGTGCTGCGACCGATCGTCGGCGCGACGAGTCCCGCTGCGACCGCGACGACCAGCAGGGTGACGATCAACTCGAGGAGGGTGAAGCCCCGGGATTCTACTTCTGACTGCTGTCCCATGAGGTGATGTCGGCGTTTTCCCCTTCGCCGCCGGGGGCCCCATCGCCACCCTCCGACCAGAGATCGTACTCGCCGTTCTGGCCCGGACAGCAGCGGTACTTGTACTGATTGCCCCACGGATCCTTGGGGACGGCCTTCTTGAGGTACGGGCCGCTCCAGTTGGGGGAGTTCGGATTCCGCTGGAGCGCGTCGAGGCCCTGGCCCGAGTTCGGGTACGCGCCGACGTCGAGACGGTACTGGTCGAGCGCCGCGCCGAGCAGCTCGATCTGCGCCCGCGCCGCCGCCTGCTTGGACTGGCCCACGCGGCCGAAGAGGCGAGGGCCGACGAGTCCCACGAGCAGCCCGAGCACGATGATGACGACGAGCAGCTCGATCAGCGTGAATCCCCTCTGATCTCGGAACACACGCCCCACGAGACGGCGGATGACTCGGGGCTGCGCTCGACGTTCGTCCAGGAGCCGACCCTCTCGTCCCCGGGCGCGCGCGGCGAGCCCCGCCTCGACCCGTGTAGTCAGCGTGCGGACCTCGCACCGCGTGCGGCCCGACGAATCGCTCCTGAGAGCCGTCGTGGTCGAGGCGGGGCCCGTGCGCGCCCGGGGACGAGGAAGCCAGCTCATAGGGGAATCTCGTTGATCGAGAAGATCGCGAGCATCATCGCCACCACGATGAAGGCGACGAGCACTCCCATGCTGAAGATGATGACGGGTTCCAGGAGTCGGAGCACCCGCTTCAGCTCCGTGCCGACGTCGCTCTCGAACGTCTCGGCGACCTTGAGGAGCATGTCCTCGAGCCGGCCGGTTTCCTCTCCGACCCGCACCATGTGGATCGCCAGCGCCGGGAACGGTGCCTGCGCCTGCATCCCCGCCGCGATCGTGCCGCCCCGCTTCACTCCGTCGGCGAGCTGCTCGACGGCTCGCCCGATCGCGTGGTTGGTCATCGTGTCGCCCACCACCGCGAGCGCGCTCATGACCGGCACACCGCTCTTGAGCATGGTCCCGAGGGTCCGGGCGAAGCGCGCGGTCTCGATCTTCATGGCGAGAGGGCCGATCAGCGGGAGGCCGAGCACCGTTTGGTCCCAGCGCACGCGCCCCTGGGGGCTGGCGGTCCACACGCGCCAGGCGAGGACGCCCGCGAGGATCACGATCACACCCACCCACCAGTAGGCCTGGAAGCCCGCGCTCACCCAGAGGAGGATCTGGGTCGGCAGCGGGATCGTCTGCCCGAGGTCGGCGAAGATCGTCGCGAACCGCGGGATCACGAACGTCATGAGGAAGATGATGGCGCCGATGCCGAACGTGAAGACCACCGCGGGGTAGGCGACCGCCGTGACGACCGCGTCGGTGAACGCGGCGCGCGCCTCGAGGAACTCGGTGAGGCGGCGCAGCGTGAGCTCGAGGACGCCGCCCCGCTCACCGGCCCGGATCATGTTGATGTAGAGCCGCGAGAACGGGCGGGGATGATGCTTGCCGAGCGCCTCGCTCAGCGACGAGCCTCCGCGCACGCTCACGAGCAGGTCGGCGACGATTGCCTTGACGCGGGCGTTGGGCGCCAGCTCCTCGAGGATGGACAGCGCCCGGTCGAGAGGCAGCCCCGCCTCGAAGAGCGTCGCGAGCTGCTGGGTGAAGGCCAGCAGATCGCGCTGGCCGACGCGCGAGGAGCCGCCGAGCGAATACCAGCGTCCGCGCTCGACGTGCGGCGCGACGCGGATGGGGAAGTAGGCGTCTCGCTGCAGCCGCTCGACGACGGCGCGGACGTCGGACGCCTCCATCACACCGTCGATCGTCTGGCCGTGCCGGTCGGCCGCCCGATAGACGAACACGGGCATCGCGACTATGCGTCTTCCTGGGTGACTCTGAGAATTTCCTCGACGGTTGTCACGCCTGCGCACGCCTTGGCCCAACCGTCGAGCCTCAGCGTGACCATACCCGCCTCGAGCGCTGCCCGGCGGACGTCACGGGTCGGCGCTCGGCGAAGGATGAGGCTGCGCGCATCCTCGGTGATCGGGAACAGCTCGTAGATGCCCGTCCGTCCGCGGTAACCGGTGCCGCGACACTCGTCGCAGCCACGGCCGCGGTAGAGGCGAGCCCCGTCCGCGCCGGCGATGCCGAGCGCGGTGAGATCGGCCGGCGACGGCGTGTCGGAGGCGCGGCACGCCGCGCAGATGCGCCGGACGAGCCGCTGGGCGAGCACGCCTTCCAGCACCGAGGCCACCAAATAGGGTTCGACCCCCATATCTTGCAAGCGTGTGATCGCGCCCGGCGCGTCGTTGGTGTGGAGCGTCGAGAAGACCAGGTGGCCCGTGAGCGAGGCCTGGATCGCGATCTCGGCCGTCTCGAGGTCACGGATCTCGCCGATGAGGATCACGTCCGGGTCCTGGCGGACGATGTGCCGGAGCCCGGTCGCGAAGGTCAGGCCGATCTTCGGCTTGACGGCGATCTGGTTGACCCCCTTCAGCTGGTACTCGACCGGATCCTCGACAGTGATGATCTTGCGGTCCGGCGAGTTGATCTTGTCGAGCGCGGCGTAGAGCGTCGTCGTCTTGCCGGATCCCGTCGGCCCGGTGACGAGGAGGATCCCGTGGGGCCTCCGGATCAGCCCCTCGAAGCGCGGGAGCATCGCCGGCGCGAAGCCGAGCTTCTCGAGCGGCAGGAAGACGCTCTGACGGTCGAGCAGGCGCATGACGATCGACTCGCCGTGCACCGTGGGAATCGTGGAGCTCCGGATGTCCACCCGGCGGCCGCGGAGCGTGACGCGGATGCGTCCGTCCTGGGGCAGTCGCCGCTCCGCGATGTTCATCTCCGCCATCAGCTTCACGCGCGAGGTCACGGCAGCCTGGAGCCGCTGCGGTGGCGACTCCTGATCGAAGAGGATGCCGTCGATACGGTAACGGATGCGGAGCGTGTCCTCGAACGGCTCGATGTGGATGTCCGAGGCCTCGGCGTTGATGGCGCCCTCGATAAGGAGGTTCACGAGCCTGACGACCGGCGCCTCGAACGCCATGTCGCGCAGCTGGTTGACGTCCTCGCCGCCGTCGGGGCCGCGGTCGTCCTCCATGCCCTCGACGATCCGCTGCAGCGGCGTCGCCACGCCGTCGTACGTTCGATCGATCGCCTCGACGATCGCGTCGGCCGAGCTCACGACGACCTTCACGGTGAGGCCGGTCGACTGGGCGAGGTCGTCGACGATGACCGGATTCAGGGGATCCGCCGTCGCGACCGTCAGCACGTTGCCCTCGACGCTCACCGGACAGACCGCGTACTGGCGCAGGTACTTCGGCGAGAGGTTCTTCACGATCGGCAGCGGCGACGGCAGCTCGTCGCGGGTAAGGTAGGCGAGATTTTGCTGCTGCGCGAGCGCCCGCAGCACCTCGTCGTCCTTGACGGCACCCAGCGCCACGAGGGCCTCGCCCACTCGCTCGCCCGTGGTCCGGGCGCGCGCGAGGGCCTTTTCCACGGCGTCGGGGGTGGTCATGCGCTCGTGCACCAGGATCTCACCGAGCCGGCGGAAAAGCCCCGTGATGACCATGCTATGCTCACCGATCATGTTAGCATACCTGGCGTTCGCGGCCGCCGCGGCGGCCGCGGATCTCGCGGGTGCCGTGCTCGTGACCACCGCACACCAGAAGGGGCTGGCGCCGCTGCGGTACTTCGTCGCCGGTGGGGCGGGGTTCATGCTGGCAGCGGCCTTCGTGCGGATGCTTCCGGAGAGTGCGCAGGTGCCGCACGCGTTCCTGTTCGTCCTGATCGGCTACTTCGGCGTGCACCTTTTCGAGCACACGGTGGCGCCCCACTTCCACTTCGGCGAGGAGATCCACCCCGAGGCGCTCCTGCGTCCCTCGGCCGGCTACCTGGCGCTCCTCGGTCTCGGGGTCCACACCCTCTTCGACGGCGTCGCGATCGCGGCCGGCTTCATGATCGGACCCGCGCTCGGCATGGTGCTGTTCCTCGCCGTGCTCCTCCACAAGGTGCCCGAGGGCTTCACGATCGCGTCGATCATGCTGGCCGGCGGCCAGTCGCGCGGGGCGGCGGTCGGCGCGGGCGCGCTGCTGGGCGTGCTGACGCTCACGGGCGCGGTGGCGACGAGCTTCCTGGCCGCGCACCACGTCGCGTACGCGCTCGCCCTCTCCGCCGGCGTCACCATCTACGTGGCCGCGTCGGACCTCATCCCCGAGGTGAACCGCGAGGGTGGGCCGGCTCTCGGCTTGACGGTCTTCGCGGGGCTCGTGCTCTTCGCGCTCGCCGACTGGCTCGTCGCGCCGCTCGGCGCCCACTGATGCTAAGCTCGCGGCGGCCATGAAGGTCCTGGTGCTGCACGGCCCGAACCTGAATCTCCTCGGCACCCGCGAGCCCGGCGTGTACGGCCGCCTGACGCTCGCCCAGATCGACCGTATGCTCCGCGATCACGCGCGCCGCCGCGGCGACTCGGTCGAGTGCCGGCAGTCCAATCACGAAGGCCAGTTGATCGACTGGCTCCAGGCGGCCCGGCGGGAGGGCTTCGCGGGAGTGGTCTTCAATCCCGGCGCGTTCACGCACTACTCGATCGCGCTTCGCGACGCTGTCGCCGCGATCCAGCTGCCGGTCGTCGAGGTCCACCTGTCCAACGTGCATGCGCGCGAGGAGTTCCGGCGTCATTCGGTGATCGCGGCCGTCGCGCGCGGGCAGATCTCGGGATTCGGTGCGCGGAGCTATCTGCTCGGCCTCGACGCGCTGGCGTCGTCCTCGCGCCGACCGATGCCGCGACGGTGAATCGCCGCCGCCGCCCCGGCGTCTAACCGGCGACGGGCAGGGGGTGAGCGGGTGAATTCGGGTGGACAGCGACGAGGCGGCCCTGATCGAGCGGTGCCGCGCCGGCGATCTGGCGGCGTTCGAGCCGCTGGTCGAGAAATACCGCCAGCGGGTCTACCGGCTCGCCTACAACATCCTGCGCGATCCCGAAGAGGCGTGGGACGTCTCTCAGGACGCCTTCATCCGTGCCTTCCAGGCCCTCGCGTCGTTCCGCGGCGACTCGGCGTTCTACACGTGGCTCTTTCGGATCGTGATCAACGTTGCCCGGGACCGCGCCCGGCAGCATGCGGCGCGCGGCCGCGCCTTCGGGACCGAGCGCGTGGAGGAAGAGGACTGGGATCGGGCGCTCGCGGACCAGGGGACCGCGCCCGACACCCACGCCGCGCAGGTCGAGGCGCGCGAGCGCATCGGCCGGGCGCTCTCGACTTTGTCCGAGCAGCACCAGGCCATTATCATGTTGAGTGATCTCGAGGGGCTCTCGTACCGTGAGATCGCGGAGGTGTTGAACATACCGATGGGGACCGTGATGTCGCGGCTGCACAACGCGCGCCGGCGCCTACGGGACGCGCTCGGGCCTCTCCTGGTGCTGGTTCTGGCGCTGGTGCTGGCTCTGGCCGCGGCGGCGGTCGTCGAGGCTCAGCAGATCGTCAGGTTCGGCACGCGGATCGTCCTCGCCAGCGACGGGCCGCCGCCGAGCGCCCCGAGCCGCGCGCCGGAACCGCCCGACGAACGGCTGGAGGCGTTCCTGCCGAAGCTTCGCCAGCTCTTCCGCTACAAGGACTACACGTCGCTCGAACGCTATCGCGCCGAGGTGCCCGTGGGAACGACGCAGCGCTGGCCGGTGCCGGGCGATCGCCGGCTCGAGGTCACGCCCCAGAGCGTGCGGGGTGGCACCGTGAGCTTCAACGTGCGCCTCACGCGTGGCAGCCTCGCCGAGGTCTCCACGAACATCCAGGCGCAGTCGGGTAACCCCGCCGTGATCGGAGGGCCGCGTCACGGCACCGGCACCCTCATCATCATCCTCTGGACCAACCCCACTCCGTGATCGGAGCGCGGCCGTGAGCGCGGGCGAGGAGCGCTACCGCCAGGAGCGCGCCCGGATCGAGCAGGGCCACACGAAGTATCGCGACAAGCTCCGCGAGCAAGGCAAGCTCTTCGTCCGCGATCGACTGAAGCTCCTCCTCGACCCCGGTTCCGAATTCCAGGAGGACTGGCTGTTCGCCCGCTCGGCCGAGCCCGACACCCCCGCTGACGGCGTGGTCACCGGGGTCGGGAGGGTCGGCAGCCGGCCGGTCTGCGTCATGGCGAACGACTACACGGTCAAGGCGGGTTCGTGGGGCGAGAAGACGGTCCAGAAAATCGTGCGTATTCAGGAGAAGGCCGCCCGGCTCCGGGTGCCACTCCTTTATATGGTGGACGCCGCCGGCGGGCGCATCTCCGAGCAGATCAAGATCTTTCCAGGCCGGTTCCACGCCGGGCGCATCTTCTACAACGAGGTCCAGCTCTCCGGCGTGGTGCCACAGATTTGCGTTCTCTTCGGCCCGTCGCCGGCCGGCTCCGCGTATCTGCCGGCGCTCACCGACGTCGTGATCATGGTCGAGGGCAAGGCCTCGCTCTACGTGGGTAGCCCCCGCATGGTCGAGATGGCCATCGGCGAGAAGACGACGCTCGAAGAGCTGGGCGGCGCGCTCATGCACTGCAAGGTCTCGGGGTGCGGCGACGTCCTGGCTCGCTCCGACGAGGACGCCATCGGGCTGGCCCGGCAGTACCTGACCTATATGCCGCAGTCGCACCGCGAGCTGCCGCCGGCGCGCGAGGCTGCCCCACCCAAGGCCGGCCGATCCATCGACGAGATCGTGCCGTACGATCAGCGGAAGTACTTCGACATGTACGAGGTCATCGACCGGCTCATCGATGCGGGCTCGTGGTTCGAGATCAAGCGCCTCTTCGCGCAGGAGATCATCGTGGGCTTCGCGCGCCTCGCGGGCCGCTCGATCGGGATCGTCGCCAACCAGCCGAAGGTCAAGGGCGGCGTGCTGATGGTGGATTCCGCCGACAAGGCGGCGCGATTCATCTGGCTCTGCAACGCCTTCAATATTCCGCTCGTGTACCTCGCCGACATCGCCGGCTTCATGGTGGGCACGAAGGTCGAGCAGCAGGGCATCATCCGTCACGGAGCCAAGATGATCTTCGCGACCGCGCAAGCCACCGTGCCGAAGCTCTCGGTGATCGTACGCAAGTGTTACGGCGCCGGCCTCTACGCGATGTGCGGCCCGGCCTTTGAGCCCGACGCCGCGATCGCGCTCCCCCAGGGGCAGATCGCGATCATGGGGCCGGAGCCCGCCATCAACGCCGTCTACTACAACAAGATCATGGAACTGCCGGAGGACGAGCGGGCCGAGTACGTCAGGCAGAAGCGGGAAGAGTACGCGCGGGACGTAGACACGTACAAGCTCGCCTCCGAGATGCTGATCGACGACATCGTGCCAGGCGCGGCGCTCCGTGACGAGCTGATCAAGCGCCTCGAGTACGCGCAGACCAAGGTTCACGAGTTCCCGCCTCGCCGGAACGGTATCTACCCGGTCTGATCGCCAGGGTCCCCGCCGACCACGCGACGCGTCAACGTCGGCGGGACCGTACTATTCCGTGTGAATTGGCCCAGCCCCCATGCTAGGAATCAAATGTGCAAAAAGTGAAAGGGCGGTCGGCCATGCGCCGCGGGCAGCTGACAACCAGGCAGGCGTCCGCCCACTGTAGAGTCTCGATCCCGACGCTTCGACGCTGGATACGGGCCGGTGCCCTCGGCGCCTACCTGACGCCCGGTGGTCACCGCCGCATCGACCTCGCGGAGTTTCAACGCTTCCTGCGTGCTCAGGGAAGGCCTGACTATCCGGTGGGCCCCGCTCCGCGGACCCGGCTTCTCATCGTGGACGACGAGCCGCTCGTCGTGGGTATGCTGGTCGATCTCCTGTCCGACGAGCCGTTCACGATCGAGATCGCGACCGACGGCTACGAGGCGCTCGTCAAGGTCGGGACGTTCCGTCCCTCCGTGATCATCCTCGACGTCGTGATGCCCGGCCTCGACGGGGTCGAGGCGTGCCGGTGCCTGCGCCGGATCCCCGAGACGAGCGACATCCGAATTCTCGGCGTGACCGGGCATCCCGCGATGATTCCGGTCCTGCTCAGCGCCGGGGCGGACGCGTGCGTCACCAAGCCACTGGACCCGGATGCGGTTTGCCAGGAGCTCCGCCGCCTGGCCTCGGCGACCGGAGTCCCCCACTCCCTCACGGGACGAGAGGGTTGAAAACGCCATGGATTCCATCCGCGTGCTCTATGTGGAAGACGATCCTGTCGATCAGGAGCTGACGCATCGTCATCTCGCACGTCACGCGCCTCACATCAAGCTGACCATCGCGGGCACCGTCGCCGAGGCGCTCGAACGCGTCACGGTCGGCGACATGGACGTGCTGCTCGCGGGCTCTCGCCTTCCGGACGGGACGGCGCTGAACCTGCTCGACGCGGTCAAAGCGCGAGGCCTGGAAGTGCCGGTCGTGCTGGTGACCGGTTCGGGCGACGCCGACGTGACGGTGCGCCTTCTCAAAGCGGGCGCGACCGACTACCTCGTGAAGCGCCCGGAGTATCTGGCCACGCTTCCGGTCGTGCTCGAGAGTGCGTTTCGCTGGTTTCGCACGGCGAGCGAGCTCAGGCGTGCACCGATCCGCCTCCTCTACGCCGAGCACCATCCCGAAGACATGGCGCTGACGCTCCGCGCCTTCGACGAGCACGACCGCCGCGCCCGCGTCGAGACGGTCACCCGTGCCCGGGAGGCGCTCGCCCGGCTGAAGGCCGTTCATTACGACGTGCTGCTTCTCGACAACCGGCTGCCGGATCTCTCGGGGATCGAGGTGCTCAAGGAGCTCCAGGCTGAGGGCATCCGGATCCCGGTCGTGATGGTGACCGGCGAGGGCGACGAGGACACCGCCGTCCAGGCCTTCAAGCTCGGCGTCGCGGACTATCTCATCAAGCGCGAGGGGTATCTCGCCAAGCTTCCCTCGACGATCGAGAACGTCCTCGCCCATCGCCGCCTCGCCGACGAGAAGGACGGCCTGGCCGTGCTCAACGATCTCGCGAAGTCTCTCGTCACGATCAAGGATCTCGACGAGGTCCTGCGCCGGGTCGTGAGCGCGGCCCGCGAGCTCCTCAAGGTCGAGGCGAGCGTCCTGTGGCTCTTCGAGGCCGGCGTGCTGTGGCCGGTCGCCTGGGAGGGGATCGATGACCGTGCCGCCGAGCCGCTGCGGTTCCCGGTGACCCAGAATTTCGCGGACCGGCTGGCTCTTGAGCGTCGGATCTCCGTGCGGCATCTCCTCGCCCAGGCCGGACCACACCCGACGGCGATCTTCGGGGACTCGGGACAGGCGCTCGCGGCGTCGTTCGTCGGGCCCGAAGGTCTAGTGGCCGTCCTGGCGGTCGGCAGCGCTCGCCCGCGCGAGTTCACCTCCGTCGAGGAGCGGCTCTTGCTGGCGCTCGCCGACCATGCCGCGGTCGCCGTCGAGAACGCGCGTCTCTACCGTCGCTTGCGCCAGGAGCTCGAGGCGCGAGAGCGGCTCACCGCGATCCTGGAAGCGACCACCGACCTGGTCGCGATCGCGGATCTCTCCGGCCGCCTGCTGTACCTCAACGCCGCAGGGCAAGCGCTGCTCGGGCTGGCAGCCGACGAGGCGCTCGGCCACCCGACCGCAGGCCTGGCACCCGATCGGCTGCGGCCCGTCGTCCACGACCAGATCTTGCCGACCCTGCTCCGGGACGGCCTCTGGACGGGCGAAGCAGTGCTGCTGGCCCGGGACGGACGCGAGGTGCCGGTGTCGGTCGTCGCCGTCGCCCATCGTGGCGCGGATGGCGCCGTCGAGTTCTTGTCTGCCATCGTGCGCGACATGACGGAGCGCAAGCGGACCGAGGGCGAGCTCCGGCGCCAGCGCGAAGCCCTGTACCAGACCGAGAAGCTCGCGACGATGGGGACGGTGCTGGCCGGGATCGCTCACGAGCTGAACAATCCTCTGACGGCCGTGACGGGCTACGCGAATTTGCTCCGTCAGGACCTCGCGGGCACACCATCCTCGGCGAGAGCCGAGAGCATCGCCCACGCCGCCGATCGCTGCGCCTCGATCGTGCGCAACTTCCTTTCACTGGCGCGACGGCATCCGCCCGAGCGCCAGCTGGTGCGCCTCAACGACATCGCGCGGGACGCGGCCGAGTTGCTGGCGTACCACCTTCGCGTCGACAGCATCGAGGTGGGCCTGGATCTGGCGGAGGGCCTTCCGGTGTTGTGGGCGGACCCGCATCAGCTGCACCAGGTCGTGGTCAACCTCGTCACCAACGCCCGCGATGAGCTGCGGAAGGCTCCGCTGCCGCGACGGTTGACCCTGCGCACCAGAGCCGACGCCGCTCGCGGCCGCGTATGCCTCGACGTCGAGGACACCGGGCCGGGGATCTCCGCCGAGATCCGGGACCGGATCTTCGAGCCGTTCTTCACGACGAAGCCGGTCGGTCAGGGAACGGGGCTCGGCCTCTCGCTCTGCCACGGAATCGTCGAGGGGCACGGGGGGACGCTGTCCCTGGTCAGCGAGCCCGGTCACGGCGCGATCTTTCGCGTGGAGCTCCCCGTGGTCACGCCCCCGGCGACGACGGGGAAGCGCGCGGTCGAGGCGGCGCCCGTCGTCACGGGCATGCGAATCCTCGTCGTCGACGACGAGCGGCTCGTGCTCCAGCTGCTCGGTGAGATGCTCGGCGCGGACCACCACACGGTCGACACCGTTGGCGACGGGACGCAAGCGCTCGAGCGGCTCCGCCGGACCTCCTACGATCTGATTCTGAGCGACGTGCGTATGCCGTACCTCGACGGGCCGGGGCTCTATCGCGCGCTGGAGCGCCGGCTCCCGGATCTCTGTCGCCGCTTCGTCCTCATGACCGGGGACGTGCTGAGCGCGGAGGTCCAGACGTTCCTCGAGCAGACGGGCGTCCCCGGGCTGAGCAAGCCCTTCGATCGCAGCGAGCTTCGTCGGGTCATTCAGCGCGTCGCGAGGGCGGAGCGGTAGGGACGAGCTCGGGCCGGCTCAGCCGCCGAAGCGGCGCCGGGTCTGGGCGAGCGCCTCGGTGATCGGCGCCGGAAGCCGCGAGCCGAACTGCTTGTAGAATTCGCCCAGCTCGTCGAGCGCCTGGAGCCACTCTCCGGCGTCGCATCGGAGCGCCTCGCGCAGCTGGGCCGGCGTGACATCGAGTCCATCGGTGTCGAGGGCGCCGGCTGCCGGGACCCACCCGATCGGTGTCTCCTCGGCCCGCGCCGTCCCGCGAATCCGCTCGACCATCCACTTGAGGACGCGCACGTTTTCGCCATAACCCGGCCAGAGGAAGCGGCCGTCCGCGTCGCGGCGGAACCAGTTAACGCGGAAGATGCGGGGCGGCTTGGCCAGACGGGGCCCGGTGGCGAGCCAGTGGCCGAAATAGTCGGCCATGTTGTAGCCGCAGAACGGGATCATGGCCATAGGATCACGGCGCACCACCCCGACCTTGCCGGTGATCGCCGCCGTCGTCTCGGTGCTCATGGCCGAGCCGAGGAAGACTCCGTGCGACCAGTCGAAGGCCTCGAAGACGAGCGGGATCACTCCCGTGCGCCGCGAGCCGAAGATGACGCCGGAGATCGGCACCCCTTGTGGCTCCTCCCAGTTCGGAGCGATGGACGGACACTGCTGGGCGAGCACGGTGAAGCGTGAGTTGGGATGGGCGGCGGGGCCGTCATCCGGCCTCCACGGCCGGCCTTGCCAGTCGGTGAGCCCCGCGGGCGTGGAAGCGCTGAGCCCTTCCCACCACGGCTCTCCAGACGGGGTCAGCGCGACGTTGGTGAAAATCGTGTTCGAGCGCACCATCGACGTCGCGTTGGGGTTCGTCTTGGGGCTCGTGTTGGGCGCGACACCGAAAAAGCCGCGCTCCGGATTCACCGCGCGAAGCTGACCGCTCGCGTCCACCCACATCCACGCGATGTCATCGCCGACCGTCCAGACGCGCCAACCGGGCAGCTGCGACACCGCCATCGCGAGGTTCGTCTTGCCCGATGCGCTGGGCATGGCGCCCGCGAGATAGGTGACGCGACCCTCGGGGTCCTCCACGCCGATGATCAGCATGTGCTCCGCGAGCCAGCCCTCCTGGCGCGCCTGCCACGACGCGATGCGGAGCGCATGGCATTTCTTGCCGAGGAGCGCGTTGCCGCCGTAACCGGATCCCACGCTCCAGATCAGGTTCTCCTCGGGGAAGTGGAGGATCAGACGGCGATCGGGCGAGAGGTCACCGAGTGAGTGGAGCCCGGCGATGAAGTCGTCGTCGCGCCGCATGTGCTGGACCGCCACCGGCCCCACGCGCGTCATGATGTGCATGCTCGCGGCCACGTAGGCGCTGTCGGTGACCATCAGGCCGACCCGACTCATGGGCGAGCCGGCGGGACCCATGAGGTACGGGATGACGTACATCGTCCGACCTCGCATGCTTCCGCGGAACAGGGCGCCGGCCGTCGCCTTCGCCTCGACCGGCGCGATCCAGTTGTTGGTGGGGCCGGCGGCATCCTTTTCCCGGGTTGAGATGAAGGTGAGCTGCTCCGTGCGCGCGACGTCCGACGGATGGCTCCGGTGGAGATAGCAGCTCGGATAGGTTTTGGGATTCAGCGGCAGCAGCGTCCCGTCCCGCAGCATCGCCTCGATCAGGCCGTCGAACTCGGCTTTGGAGCCATCGCACCAGACGACACGGGAAGGTTGGGTGACGCCGGCGGCCTCCGACACCCACTTCTGCGCCACGCTGGTCACGCTCATGAAGGCCTTTCGCTGTTCCGGGTGAGCTCACTTCTAGAGGAAATTGTCGCCTTGCGGCCGCGGGCTCGTCAAGAGGAACATGCTAGCATCGCGGCGTGACGGGCCTTCTCGTCGCCGCCCGCTACCTGACGATCGTGCCCCTGCCCGGCGCGGTACCGGGCCGCGCTGACTCCCTCGGCCGCGCCGCGGTCTGGTTTCCGGCAATCGGCCTGGGCATCGGCGCGGTGCTCGTCGGCGCGGAGCGCGTGACGGCGGTGCTCTTCCCCTCGCTCCTTGCCGCGTTGCTCACCGTGACCGCCTGGAAGCTTCTGACCGGGGGCCTCCACCTCGACGGGCTCGCCGATTGCCTCGACGGTCTGGCCGGGCGCGACGCCGAGCACCGGCTCGCCATCATGCGCGACAGCCGTATCGGCGCGTTCGGCGCGATCGGCCTCATCCTCTTTCTCCTCCTGGAGGTCGTCGCGGTCGCCGAGCTGCCGTCCGGCGTCCGCGGTCGCGCGCTTCTCGTCGTGCCGGTGATCGCCCGCGCCACGCCGCCCCTCCTCGTGCGCCTGTTCCCGGCGGCGAAGTTGGAGGGCCTCGGAGCCGCGTTCAGTGCGAGCGTCAGCGGTTGGGCGGCGCCGACAGCGCTGGCGATTGCGCTGGTCGTTGCTCTCGCAGCGCTCCACGCCGTCGCGGTTCCGGTCTTCGCGGTCTCGGTCCTGAGCGCGTTGGCCCTCACGCGGTTCTTCGCGGCGCGCGTATCCGGAATCACCGGCGATGTCCTGGGCGCCGCGATCGAGGTCGCGGAGCTGGCCGGTCTCCTCACCGTGTCGGCGTGGGCGCACCTGGGACGTTGATCTACCTCTTCCGCCACGGCGAGGTGGAGCTGGCCGAGACGCGTCGCTTCATCGGGCACCTCGACGTCCCGCTCTCGCCGCTGGGCGAGCGCCAGAGCGCCGCTCAAGCCGCCCGGCTCTCCTCGGTGAAGCTCGCTGCCGTGTTCGCCAGCGATCTCGTCCGGGCCCGGCGGACCGGCGAGATCATCGGAGCGCCTCACGGGCTGGTCCCCACGGTGGTGCCGGAGCTCCGCGAGATGGCGATGGGGCGGTGGGACGGGCTCACCGCCGCCGAGATCCGGCAGCGTGAACCGGCGAAGTTCGCCGAGTGGATGGCACGCGTCGGCGAGTTCCCGTTCCCAGACGGCGAGAGCGTGCCGGATCTCGAGGCCAGGGCGTGGCCGGCGTTCGAGTCGATCGCCGGCACTCACGCGGGCCGGGCGATCGCCGTTGTCGCGCACGGAGGAACGAATCGCACGCTCATCTGCCGGGCGCTCGGGCTGCCGCTCGGGCGGCTACTGGCACTCGGTCAGGACTACGGCGCGCTCACGGTGCTCGAGCGGATCGACGTGACCTGGCACCTCCGGCGCCTCAACGATCGGCCGGTACTATAAAGTAGAAGACTCGAGAAAGTAGAAGACTCGAGGGAAGGAGCGCTGACCCACATGCCGCCACACCGACACGCTTACCGTCCGACCGTCATGGGCGCCCGCGGCGTCGTGACCTCCGCGCATCCGCTCGCCTCGATGGCCGGGATCCAGATGCTGCAGGCCGGCGGCAACGCGGTGGACGCGGCGGTCGCCGTCGGCTCGACGCTGAACGTGGTCGAGCCCTTCATGTCGAGCGCCGGCGGGATTGGCCTCATGCTCATCTCGCGCGGGCGCACGGGCGAGCGGCACGTGCTCGACTTCATCGGGCGCGCGCCCAGGGCGTCGGATCCGGCCGCCTGCACGGACGACGAGCTGGCCGGCGGGCCGAAGTCGTGCGCGACTCCCGGCAACCTCGGGGGCTGGCTCGCCGCGCTCGACCGCTTCGGCTCGATGGACCGCGCCCGAGTGCTGGCACCGGCGATCTCGCTCGCCGAAGACGGCGTGCCGCTCACGTTCAAGAACGTGGAATTCTTCGACAAGGCGCGGGCCACGCTCGCCCGCTCCCAGGAGGCGCAGCGTCTCTACCTCGGCAACGGGGGCCCTCGCGCTGGCGGGATCGCGACCTACAAGGAGCTGGCGTCGATGTTGCGCGAGGTGGCCGAGGGCGGCGCCGAGGCGTTCTACCGCGGGCCGATCGCCCGCGCGATCGCTCGAGCCGTCCGCGAGGCCGGCGGGTGGCTCACCGAGGACGACCTGGCCGGTTTCGCGCCCGAGTGGCGTGAGCCGGTCGCGATCACGTACCGTGGCTGGCAGGTGCTGTCGGTGCCGCCACCGTTCTCCGCCTTCCAGATGCTCGAGACGCTCAACATTCTCGAGGGCTACGACCTCGAGAGCTTCCGTCACAACTCCGTCGACTACCTTCATCACCTGATCGAGGCTGTGAAGCTGGGCTCGGCTGACCGGCTCGCCTACGCATATGGCGCCGACGTCCCGATCCACGGGCTCTTATCCAAGCAGTACGCGGCGTCCCAGCGCGCACGCATCGACGGCAAGCGCGCCGCGGTCAGCGAGGGCGAGCGCCACGACCCCCGGAAGCTGGCGGCTCAGATCGTCGAGGGCCATCCCGCGGACTTCATGCACGAGCAGACCACGCATTTCGCCTGCGCGGATGCCGCCGGCACCGTCGTCTCGGTCACCCAGACGCTCGGCGTGCCGTTCGGCTCGGGCTTTGCGGTTCCCGGCACGGGGATCGTCCTCAACAACATTCTCAAGTGGATGGACCGCGACCCGGTGTCGCCGAACGTCCTGCGGCCCGGACGGAAAGCGGGTACGATGATGTCGCCCACGCAGGTCTTCCGGGACGGGGCCTTCAACGTCTCCATAGGCACCCCCGGCTCGTACGGGATCTTGCAGACCACGCCGCAGATGCTCCTCAACGTGCTCGACTTCGGCATGAGCATCCAGGAGGCGATCGAGGCGCCGCGCGTGCGTGTTTATCGCGATCGGTTGATCGACGCGGAGTCGCGCATTCCGGCCGAGACGCGCTCGGGCCTCGCCGAGCGCGGCCACAACGTCAACCTTATCGAAGACTGGTCGTGGATCGTCGGAGGTGGACAGGGAATCGTCCGCGACCCGGAATCCGGCGCGCTGATGGCGGGCGCCGATCCACGCCGCGACGGGTACGCCCTGGCGATCTAGGGCCGGTCGCCCGGTGAGAAATCCCTCCGACCGGTCTATTTTTCACCGGAAACGCTCACCGGCAAGCACGCTCCTGACCGCAGTCGACGTGGCGGCGGAAGCGACCGCCGCCGAGCTCGTGACCGCGATGCCTCAGCTCGTCGGCGACCTCCGCTAGCTCGGTTCGGTCCAGGCGGACGTCGCGACCGGACCAAAACACTTCATGGTCTCCCCGCCCGAGTCCGCGCCGAGCTCGCGGCAATCGTCACGGCTTGCGGAAGATGATCGACCCGAAGATGGACTCTGCGAACGAGGTGGTGTCGTCCGAGTCGATGGCGATCGAGACGAACCCGGGACTGTCGGGCTGGCCGCCGTAAATCTTCTTGTAGTCCTCGACCACGTTGCGCCGCTCGGTGATCCATTTGCCGAGGTCAGCGGTGCCGGAGCGCATCACGACGTACGTGACGGTCGAGGTCTTCTCACTCTTCACGATGCTGCCGGCCGGCGCCGTCGTGTCCCAGATGTAGCCGATAATCTGCGAGCGCACCGCCTCCGGGAAGCGCGGCCAGATCACATAGAGCTGAGCCGCCTGGTCGTCGGCACTCTTTTTCCGGCAGTCGCCGTTCTTGGGCAGCGCGACCGCCTTCCAGCGCCACTCGAGAATCGGCGTCTCCTTGAGATTGACCTTGCCTTTGATGTCCTTCCTGACGGCCGAGCTTTCGATCTTACTCCTGAGGTGAAGGACCCGGTGGCCCTCGTTCTCTTCGATGGTCATGTCGTACTGCGGCAAGCCCCAGGTCTGGCCGCCCAGCCAGCCTTCGGGAACACCCTTGGTCCCGAGTTTCTGGCTCTTCCAGTCGTCGATGACAAAGTCGGCCCCCCAAGCGGCTACCGTGAATACGAGGAAAAACGCCAGCACAACGAACCGTGTCATCGGCCGATACTCCTTTGAGGCTATGATACCGTCTCCGCGTGCGAGGCTCGCTCGATTCGATCCGTGTGGACAAGTGGCTCTGGGCCGCGCGAGTGTTCAAGACGCGAAGCCTGGCCTCGACGGCGTGCGATGGCGGCAAGGTGGACCTCAACGACGAGGCGGCGAAACCGGCCAAGCGTGTCCGTGCCGGCGATTTCATCAAGGTGACGCTGCCGCGAGGGCGCCGTCGCATCCTGAGGGTCGCCGCCGTCGGCGACCGACGTGGATCCGCCGAGGCCGCGCGGGTGCTCTACGAGGATTTGACGCCGCCCGAGTCCCCGCGTGCGCGCCAGGCGCGGCCGCCCTCGCGCGAGCCCGGCGCAGGCCGGCCCACCAAGCGCGAGCGCCGCGACATCGAGCGCCTGCGGGGACGGTAGTGCGAGCCGAGAGGCGCCGCGCCACGAGGCGAGCGGTTCAGCGGATCGGGAGGTCGTGCGAGCCGAGAGGCGCCGTGCCACGAGACGATCAGCACCCCGGTGGGCTATAGTTGGTCAACCTGAGCGGTGGAGCGTGTCATGGAACGCTACGACTGGAACGCGATCGTGGACGGTCTCAACCGATATCTGCGCCTGCGCTCGATCCCGATCGGGATGAAGCTCTTCGAGACAGTCGAGGCGATGGAGGCGATCCCGAAGATTCGCCGCCCGAAGGCCAAGCACACGACTGACCAGATCGTCGCCCAGGCGCGGCAGCTGGGATGGACCGTCGGCATCACGATGGCCGACCTCATCGGCGCCCAGTGTGGCGCGGTCATCGGGCTTCATCCCCAGGATGCCGAGTGGCTCTCGGGCCGGCGCATGGCGGGCGTCTGGTTCAAGAGCGCGGAGGACGCCAGCTTGCACCAGCACGCAATGGACTGCGTGCCACACGGCCGCTACCGTGCCATGGCTGTCGCCCCGCTCACGTCGGGGCGGCTCGATCCGCCCGACATCTGCCTCATCTACGGCACGCCGGGGCAGATGATCTTCTTCATCAACGGGCTCCAGTGGACGGGCTACCGCAAGCTCAGCTTCACCTCCGTCGGCGAGTCGGCGTGCGCCGACTCGTGGGGGAAGGCCCTCAAGACCGGGGAGCCGGCCCTGACGATCCCGTGCTACGCGGAACGGCGCTACGGCGGCGTCGCAGACGACGAGCTTTTGATGGCGATACCGCCGCGCTTTCTACCCAAGGTGATCGAGGGGCTGGCGGCGCTCGACAAGAACGGCCTGCGCTATCCGGTGCCGCCCTACGGCATCCAGTCGGACGCCGGCGCGGGGCTGGCGGTCAGCTACGCGACGAAGGAGACGAGAGCGTAATGAGACTGATCGGCGAGGTCTTCGAAGTCTTCCGGACCGCCCGCGAGGAGAAGATCAAGTATCTCGAGCGGGTCCCCATCTTCGAGGCGTGCAGCATGCGCCAGCTCCGCGCCGTCGCCGACATCGCGAAGGTCGTGGAGGTTCCGGAGCGGACCGTCCTCACCCGGCAGGGTGAGTCCGGCGACGAATTCTTCATCATCATCGACGGGACCGCGCTGGTGACGATCTCGATGCACAAGCGGCGCCGGCTGCGGCCCGGTGAGTTTTTCGGCGAGATGAGCCTGCTCGATGGCGAGCCACGCTCGGCCACTGTGAAGGCCGAGACCGACCTGCGCGTGCTCGTGATCAATCGGGCCAATTTCTGGCAGCTCCTGAGGGAAGTCCCGGAGCTGACGCAGAAGATGCTCGTGAACCTCTCCCGCCGCATCCGGGACCTCGAGCACGTGCTGAACGACTGAGCGGGGCGCAGCGCCGGCGGCGGCTAAAAACTCAGCTTGTCGCCCGGGCTGATCGGGAAGATTTGCGTCGGCGTCTGGCCGAGCGCGGCCTGGTATTCTTGCGGCGTCCCCCGGAGCACCGGGAACCTCCCGTAGTGGAAGGAAATGGCAAACTTCGGCTTGATCATCTTCTCCGTCGCGTACGCGGCGTCCCGCGGGTCCATGACGAAGTGCCCGCCGATCGGGATCATGATGAGGTCGGGCTTGTAGTACTCGCCGATGAAGCGCATGTCGCCGAAGAGGCCCGTGTCACCCATGTGGTAGATCTTGACACCGTTCTCCATCTCGACGATGAAGCCGCAGGGCTCGCCGCCAGGGTAGGTCGTGGTCTTCTTTTTCGCCGGGTCGGTGACGGTCACTTCGGACGAGTGCTCGGCCCGCACCTGCGTGATGCTGATCTGGGGGCCGGCCGTGTTCACGCGGCAACCCTTGCCGAAGCGCACCGCCTTATCCGACGCCACCCAGCCGAGATCGATCATCGTCGCTATGAGCCCGGCAGGGCCGAGCACGGTCGCGCCCGTGCGCTTCGCCAGCTCCGACACGTCGCCCGTATGGTCGCCGTGGCCGTGGGTCACGAGGATCACGTCGACCTTGCCGAGCGAGTCGAGGTTCTTGTACTGCTGCGGGTTCGTTCGGGGGCCCAGTTGCGATCCGGCGATGATTTTGTTAGCGTTCACGGCGTTGTTCGCGCCCGGGATGCCCTCGAGGGCCCAGGGAAGGCGGTAGAAGCCGCCGCGACCCCGTCACTGTGATCGGGGACGAAACCCGCGAATGCCACTGGCCGGCAACGGGTCGGGAAGGCGCGGGGAGTAGGACGATCCGAGAGCCAGGAGACCTGCCCGGGCGTGCATCCGAAACCGGTCTTCGCGGGAGGATCCGGGCAGTGGTCTCATCGCTCTTCATCGTCGGCGGCGCCCGTAGCGGCAAGAGCCGCTTCGCCGTCGAGCGCGTCCCCACTCGGCAGAGGATCGTCTTCGTCGCCACCGCCGAGGCGCGCGACGAGGACATGGCGAAGCGCATCGCGCGTCATCGCGCCGCGCGCCCCTCGCACTGGGCGACGGTCGAGGAGCCCCTCGATCTCGTTCCGCGCCTGGAGAAGCTCGAGGGCACCTGCGATGGCATCATTGTCGACTGCCTGACGCTCTGGGTTGCGAACCGACTGCTGCGCGGCGATCGCGACGACTCGATCCTCGACGAGGCGGACGCGCTCGGGCGGCTGATCGACCATCGCCGGTCGAGCTTTACCGTGGTGTCGAACGAGGTCGGTGAGGGTGTGCACCCCGAAACCGCGACGGGCCTGCGCTTCCGTGACCTGCTGGGCAGCGTGAATCAGCGCGTCGCGGCGGCGTGCGACACCGTCGTGCTGATGGTCGCGGGCGTTCCGGTTACCGTCAAGGCGCCGTCGGCGACTCTATCAGCCAACGATGACACAACTCTCCAGGCTCCTTAGCTCCGTCGCGCCGCCGCCTTCGGACGGAGCCGAGGCGGCCCAGCGCCATCTCGACGGCCTGACGAAGCCGCCGGGGAGCCTGGGCCGGCTCGAGGAAATCGCGCTGCGGCTCGCTCTCCTGCGCGGGCGCGCGCCCGAGGTCGGGCACCCGGTAATCTTCACGTTCGCCGCCGATCACGGGGTCGTCGCCGAGGGCGTCAGCGCCTACCCCCAGGTCGTGACGGCGCAGATGGTCGAGAACTTCCTGCGCGGGGGCGCGGCGGTGAACGTTCTGGCGCGGCAGGCGGGCGCGCGCGTGGTGGTGGCCGATCTCGGCGTGGCCAGCCCGCTCCACGGGTCGGCGAACCTCGTCGCACGCCCCATCGGACCCGGCACAGCCAACATCGCCGCGGGCCCGGCGATGACCCGCGAGCAAGCGATCCGGGCCATCGAAACCGGAGCGACGCTCGCCGAGGAGGCTCTCGACGGGGGCGCCGACCTGCTAGCGACCGGCGAGATGGGGATCGGCAACACGACGGTGGCGAGCGCCATCGCGGCGGCCATCACGGGCGCCGCGGCGGAGCGCGTGACCGGGCGGGGCACCGGAGTGGACGACGCGACGCTGGCGCGCAAGGTGGCCGTCGTGCGCCAGGCACTCGAGGTCAACCGGCCCGACGCGGGTGACGGGCTCGACGTGCTCGCGAAGGTCGGCGGCTTCGAGATCGGTGGCCTCGTCGGCGTGATCCTCGCGGGCGCTGCGCGGCGCGTCCCGGTGGTGCTCGACGGGTTCATCGCGGGGGCGGCGGCGCTGATCGCCGTCACGCTCGCGCCCGCGGCGCGGCACGTGCTCTTCGCCTCGCATCGCTCCGCGGAGCCCGGCCACGCCCTCGTTCTCGGCCACCTCGGGCTCGAGCCGTACCTCGACCTCTCGCTGCGCCTCGGCGAGGGAACCGGCGCCGCGCTCTTCATCCATCTGGCGCGCGCCGCGGCGCTCGTGTGGAGCCAGATGGCGACGTTCAAGACCGCCGGCGTGAGCGAGTCGGATGGGCGATGACGAAGCACGTCTCGGTCGTCGTGGCCGTCGTGACCGCCCTCGCGGTGTGGCTCCTCGCGGTCTCACTGCCCGTCGCGGCGTTCACGACGCGCGACATGCTCGGCCGGGACGTCACGCTCGCGGCGCCCCCCGCGCGCATCGTGTCGCTCGTCCCGAGCGTGACCGAGATCCTGTATGCGCTCAATGCCGAGGACGTGCTCGTCGGCGTCACCGACTTCTGCGATTTCCCACCGGAGGCTCGGCGCAAGCCTCGCGTGGGGGGAATGGTGGCCCCGAGTCTCGAGGCCATCGTGGCGCTTCGGCCCGACCTCGTCATCGCTACGACGGAGGGAACGCCCGAAGACGCGGTCACGCAGCTCACGCGGCTCAAGGTCCCTGTGTACCTCGTGGCGGCCCACCGTGTCGCCGACGTGACGGCACTGATCGTGAAGCTCGGCGAGCTGTCGGGGCGCCAGGCGGCGGCCGGGTCGCTCGTGGCGCGACTCGAGCGGCGGATCGAGTCGGTGAAAAAGGCCGTGCTCTCGCTCGGGCGCCCGCGCGTCCTCTACGTTGTGTGGCCGGAGCCGTTGATCGTGCCGGGGCGGAACGCGATCGTAACCGAGCTGATCCAGCTCGCGGGCGGGCAGTCTCTCACCGCCGATGACGCCGACGCCTGGCCGCGTTATAGCCTGGAGGCGGCGGTGGCCAGGGACCCCGAAGTCATCCTGCTGGCCAACCACGGCGCCGGCACCGGCGCGATCGCGATGGACCAGTGGCGTCGCCTCACTGAGCTGCCTGCCGTCAAGGCCGGGCGGCTCCGCGCGGTCGACGGCGACCTGCTGCATCGCTACGGGCCGCGGGTTGTCGACGGCCTCGAGCAGCTGGCACGGGCGATCCACCCGGAGGCGTTCCGCTGAGTCCGGCTAGACGGCTCGCCCTGGTGCTCGGCGTCCTCTCCGCGGCGCTGCTCCTCGTCGCCGCCGCGGCGCTCTTTGTTGGAAGCGCCTCGATCTCGCCGCGCGCGGTCCTGAACGCTGTGGCGGGACGCGCCGCGCCGGAGTCGGTCGAGCGCGTCGTGACGCTGTCCATTCGTCTGCCGCGGATCGCCGTCGCCGCCCTGGCGGGCGGCGCGCTCGCCGTCGCGGGAGTCGCCTTCCAGGCGCTCACGCGGAATCCGCTCGCCGAGCCCTCGGTGCTCGGCGTCACGAGCGGCGCCGCCTTCGGTGTCGTGGTGGGCCAGAGTTTCGGGCTCGGCCCGACGTTCCTCCAGGCCGCGGGCCTGACCGCCTTCGCGTTCGCCGGCGCGCTTCTTGCGGCCGGAGCGGTCTATCTGATCGCGGCGGTCGGCCGGGGGCTGTCGGTCCAGACCCTGCTGCTGGCGGGCGTCATCGTCGGGATCTTCTTCTCGTCGGCGATCACGGTGGTGATCTCGCTCCTCGACTTCAACCGGCTTGGCGGGGTCATTCACTGGCTGCTCGGCAACCTCACCCCGATCCCGCCCGGGGCGCTCGGCCTGTTCGCGCTATTCGCGGTCGTCGGCTTCTGGCTCGTCGTGAGCCACGCGCGGGAGCTGAATCTGATGGCGCTCGGCGAGGAGACCGCGCTGCTGCTCGGCGTTGGCGCCGAGCGGCTCAAGCTCACGATCTTCGTCGGCGCAGCGCTCCTTACCGCGAGCGTCGTGGCCTTCACGGGACCGATCGGCTTCGTGGGGCTGATCGTGCCGCACGCCCTTCGTATGCTGCTGGGCTCGGACAACCGGCTGCTCGTCCCGGCCTCGCTAGTGGGCGGCGGCATCTTCCTCCTGCTTGCCGACACCGTCGCCCGGAACGTCGTGGCGCCCGCCGAGCTGTCGGTCGGTGTCATCACGTCCTTGTGCGGCGCGCCGTTCTTCGTCTACCTCCTGCGCACGCGCTACCGAGCCAACCTCTGATGTGTCCCCGACTGACCCGGAAGGTCTCGACGGTGATCGCGGGCGCGGGCAGCCGGGCCGGGGAAGGGGTCGACGAGACCCGTTCCCTCCAAGCGACGACGCACGCATCCGCGCGTGATGGAGCCCAGTCGCAAGGGACTATTCGGACGCGTGCCGCGTGGTCGAGCGACCCCTTCCCCGGCCCGGCTGCCCGTGACCGCGCCGCAAGCGTCGAGACCAGGTGATGCTGGTCGAGTTCCGCAGCGTGAGCTTCGCCTATCCGGAGTCGGCCGAGCGTCGCGCGCGCCCCTTCGCGTTGTCGGAGCTCTCGTTCGAGATCGCTCCGGGCGAGATTGTCGGCGTGATCGGGCCGAACAGCTCGGGCAAGACGACCCTGATCCGGCTCCTGACACGCCTGCTCGAGCCGGCGGCCGGCGAGATCCGTCTCGAGGGCGCTCCGATTCGCCAGCTCACTCGCACGGATCTGGCCCGGCGCGTGGGCGTCGTGCCCCAGGGAACCCTGGCGCAGGTTCCCTTCAACGTCGGCGATCTGGTGCTGATGGGTCGCTACCCGCACGGTCCCGGTCGCTACTTCGAGAGTCCGCGTGATCGGACGTCCGCGCGCGCGGCGATGGAGGCCACCGGCGTTCTCGATCTGGCCGATCTGCCGCTCGACCGTCTGAGCGGCGGAGAGCGCCAGCGTGCCGTCATCGCGCGCGCCCTCGCCCAGGAGCCGCGTCTGCTCGTCCTCGACGAGCCAACGGCCTACCTCGATCTGCGCTACCAGGTCGAGGTCGCGGCGCTTCTGCGACGCTTGAACCGAGAGCGCGGTATGGCGATCCTGCTCGTCTCCCACGATCTCAATCTGGCCGCCGAGGTGTGCGATCGGCTGCTGCTGCTGGCCGGGGGCCGGACGGCCGCTACCGGCGCGCCCGAGGTGGTGCTGGACGAATCGCTCCTCGCCTCGGTCTTCGGTTGCGAGCTGATCGTCGACAAGAGCGAGGCGACGCGCCGGCCGATCGTGCGCCCGACGTGGCGGGTGTGAGGGACACGGCGGCCCCACGAGGATGTCGAGAGGACAAAAGGCTCACGTGATCGACGGGATCGAGGTCGCGGTGGATCCTGAAGCCGTCGTCGTCACGGCGCGCGAGCCGCTGACGGTCCTCTCCTCCGCATTCGTGAGGGGCGGGTTCACCGCGGCGCGCGCCATCGTGAACCTCCACGTCCCGAAGGATCTCCGGGAAGAGCAGACGGACGGCCTGCTGCCGAGCTTTACGGTACGGCGCGGGATTCCCGGGCCGTGGGTCGGACTACTGACGTCGGCGTGGACCGAGAAGGCGGAGGTCACCACAGCGACCGGGTGCGGGCTGAAGGCTCTCGCGGTCGTGACCGTCGGGCTTTCGAACCGTGTAGCGGCCGGAGCGACCCCGATCGCGGCGTGGGCACCGTCCACGATCAACGCGATCATCGTCGTCGACGGCGCGCCCGAGGCGGCGGCGCTCGTCAACGCCGTGATGACGGTCACCGAGGTCAAGACGGTGCTGCTGGCCGCCGCCGAAGTCCGGTGCGACGATGGTCAGGTGGCGAGCGGTACATCAACGGACGCCGTAGTCGTCGCGGTGACCGGGCACGGTACGCGGCATCGGTTTGGAGGACCCATCAGCGATTTCGGGTGGGTGGTCGCACGCGCGGCCCGCTCAGCGCTGAGCGCCGGGATCCGGCGCTGGATGGACGAGCATCCGTGACCCGACGACCGCCGCTGCTGACCCTGCTCGCCTCGCTGGCCATTCACATCGGTGCTCTGGCGCTTCTCATCGTCTTCGCGTCAGAGGAATCGCACCCGAGCGCGCTCTTCATTGATCTGTCGGTCCAGGAGGTCGGTGTTGTATCGGAGCCCCGGGCCGCGGCTACCGAGGGTGGCCTGAGACAGATGCGGCCTGGCTCCGCACGCCCGATTGAACGCATCACAACTGTTCCCTCGCCGCCGCCGGCCGTCGCCCCCGCACCGCCATCCAGTCCCGAGCTCGCGCCCCCGCCGGAGCGAGAAGTCACCACGTCAAGGCCCCCCGAACCCCGTCTGGCCGAGCCAGCTCTTGGCGCGGTGTCATCGCGCGAGACGGCTCCGGAGGTGGGGCCAAGCTCGACGAGCGCATCTGCAGTCGAGGCCAGCCCGAAGCCGGGCGGTGCCAGCGCCGACCAGACCAGCGCGACTTCCGCCAGTGACGTCGGGCACCGCGCCACTCCGGCACCATCGGCCGTATCAGGCGAGAGCACTGGCCGAACCGGGGCGCGCGTCGCGCTCGCGCCGACAGGGCCCCTGGGAGGCGAGCCCGGATCAGAGTACGGCGGCTACCTCGCGCACGTGAGGCGACGCATCCAGGAGTCGCTCCAGTATCCGCTGGCCGCGCGCCGGCGAGGGCTCAAGGGCACCGTGCACCTAGAAATTCTCATCAAGCCGAACGGCGCGATCAGCGCGGTCTCGGTCACCAGTTCGTCGTCGCACTGGCTGCTCGACGAGGCCGCGCTCGAGGCGGTGAGGAGTCTCGCGCCCCAGCCCTTCCCCTCCGGCCTGATGCCGCGACCGTTGCGGGTGCGGCTGCCAGTGGTCTTCGATCTGCAGTAGTATGCTCACCGATCCACCGACGGGGAGGTGAGTATGCCCGAGGGTAGAGTGCACACGGTCGAGCGGGGCCTTGACGGCACCGCGACCGAGTATCACGACATGGCGGTCGAGGGAGACGGGGTCGAGCGCCTCCTCACCGAGCTCTTCACGGAACACTGGGCGAAGCTCACCGTCGGACCGCTGATCGAGGGCGCGGCCTACGAGATCCAGTTCGCCTCGGCCCCGA
>JAHFDK010000251.1 GCA_023249095.1 Candidatus Rokuibacteriota bacterium
GCGCGCTCGCTCTCGCGCGGAGCGAGGCGGCGTGGGCGTTCGGCGACGGCGCCGTCTATCTGGAGCGCTACCTGGCGGAGCCGCGGCACATCGAGGTGCAGGTGCTGGCCGACGCTCAGGGCCGCGTCATCCACCTGGGTGAGCGCGAGTGCTCGATCCAGCGTCGACACCAGAAGCTCGTCGAGGAATCGCCGTCGCCGTTCGTGGACGACGCGATGCGCGAGCGTCTGGGCGAGGCCGCGTGCCGGATCGCGAAAGCGGCCGGCTACGTCAACGCCGGCACGGTCGAGTTCCTCGTGGACGCGGAGCGGAGCTGCTACTTCCTCGAAATGAACACTCGGCTCCAGGTCGAGCATCCAGTGACCGAGATGGTCACCGGCATCGATCTCGTCCGCGAGCAGCTCAGGATCGCGGCCGGTGAGCCGCTCGGATACGCGCAGCCGGACGTGACGCTGCGGGGCGCGGCGATCGAGTGTCGCATCAACGCCGAGGATCCATTCGCCGGCTGGATGCCGTCACCCGGTACCATCACCGGACTCCGCGCGGCCGCCGGCCCGTGGGTGCGCGACGACTCCGGCGCCTACGAAGGCTACACGGTGCCGCGCTTCTACGACACGCTGCTCGCGAAGCTCATCGTCTGGGGGGTCGACCGCGCGGCCGCCATCCAGCGGATGGCTCGCGCGCTCGCCGAGTACAAGGTGGTCGGCATCCTCACGACGATCCCGGTCCTCGCCCACATCGTGGCCCACGAGGACTTCCGCGCCGGGAAGCTCTCGACCGGCTTCCTCGACCGGATCCTCCCCACGCTCGCGGCGACGCGGGATCGGGCGAAAGCGATCGCCATCATCGCGGCGGTGCTCGCCGAGTACGAGCGCCTGGGCCACCGCACGATCGTCGAGGCGCCCCCACCGGCGCCCGACGCCTGGCGGACCGGCCGCCACCCCGGCTGGCGATGACGGAGAGCAGATCCGCGCGGGCAGAAACAGGCGTGTCGGAGCCACTCGCATCGTTTTCAGGCCACCCTCGGTCCAAGCCGGCCTCGAGGCACTCGCTACAACGCAGCCGGGTCGCATCGTTCTCAGGCCACCCTCGGTCCAAGCCGGCCTCGAGGCACTCGCTACAATGAAGTTCGTCGTGACGGTCGGTGATACGAGCGAGACGGTGGAGGTGAGCGGCGAGGCCGGTCGTTATCGACTGACCATCGGGGCGGAGGTGTGGGAGGTGGACGGGCGACTCACGGCCCAGGGCATATACTCGCTCCTCGTCGGCGGCGTGTCGTACGTCGCCGATGTGCGTGACGAGGAGGGCGCGTGCGTCGTGGACATCGGCGACGAGCGGTACGTCATCCGGGTGGAGGAGCAGACCCGGTTCATCATCCGGACCAAGGGCGGCGCGGCGGCCGGCCACGGAGCGCAGACCCTCGTGGCCCCGCTGCCGGGCCGGATCGTGCACGTCGCGGTCAGGCCGGGCGACCGGATCGAGAAGGGCGACACCTTGCTGGTGATCGAGGCCATGAAGATGGAGAACGAGTTCAAAGCGGGGACCTCGGGCACCGTCGCCGAGGTGCGGGTCGAGGCCGGCCAGCCGGTAAACGGCGGCGACGTCCTCGTGGTGATCCGCTGATGGCCGATGTGGCGATCCGGTTCAAGGATGTCAGCAAGTGGTTCGGCAAGCTCAAGGTCCTCAGCGACATCAACCTGGCGGTCGTGGCGGGCGAGGTCGTCGTCGTGTGCGGCCCGTCGGGCTCCGGCAAGTCGACGCTGATCCGCTGCGTGAACGGACTGGAAGGAATCCAGGGCGGCGACCTCGTCGTCCTCGGCGAATCGATCGCGCGGCCCGGCGTGAGCATGTCCGGGCTCCGAACGCGCGTGGGCATGGTGTTCCAGTCGTTCAACCTCTTCCCGCACATGACCGTCCTCCAGAACATCACGCTGGCGCCCGTCAAGGTGCGCGGCCTCGGCGCGGCGGAGGCCGAGAAGACGGCGCGCGCGCTGCTCGAGCGCGTTCGCATCCCCGACAAGGCGGATCACTACCCCGCGAACCTGTCCGGGGGCCAGCAGCAGCGGGTGGCGATCGCGCGGGCGCTCGCGATGCAGCCGAAGATCATGCTGTTCGACGAGCCGACCTCCGCCCTCGACCCGGAGATGATCAACGAGGTGCTGGACGTCATGACCGATCTGGCCAAGGACGGCATGACGATGATGGTCGTGACCCACGAGATGGGATTCGCGCGAAGGGTCGCGCATCGCGTCGTCTTCATGGACGAGGGGCGGGTGGTGGAGGAGGCCACCCCCGAAGCGTTCTTCGCCGCAGCCAGATCGGACCGCGCCAAGGAATTTCTGTCGAAGATCCTATCCCACTAACCGGAGGTTACTGATGAAGCGCATGCTCTCCGTCGTTGTCGCCGTGGCCCTGGCTCTGTCGCTCGCGTCGTCGGTCGGGGCCCAGCAGGATACGCTGGCGAAGGTCAAGGACTCGGGCGTCCTGACGATCGGGACGCGCACGGGCTCGCCGCCCTTCGCGTACGTCAACAAGAACAACGAGTGGGTCGGCTTCTCGATCGACCTGGTCGAGATGCTCGTCAAACCCGAGGTCCAGAAGGCCGTCGGCAAGTCGATCAAGATCGAGAAGAAGGAGTCCACGCCGCCGACGCGCATCCCGCTCCTCTCCTCGAACGCCGTCGACCTCATCGCTGGCACGATGACCGACACGCCGCAGCGGCGCGAGGCCGTGGACTTCAGCCTGACGTTCTTTTACACCGGCGCCCAGTTTCTGGTGAAGAAGGGCAGCCCCATCAAGGGCGTCAACGACCTCGCCGGCAGGCGCGTCGCCGCACAGCAGGGAGCGACCAACGCCAAGATCATTCGTGAGAAGTATCCGCAGGCGCAGCTGCGCGAGTTCCCGGACCAGCCGGCGGCGTTCCAGGCGCTCCTCCAGGGCCAGGTGGACACCTACACGAACGACGGGATCCAGCTCTACGGGCTCAAGGCCAAGGCCCCGAAGCCGGACGAGTGGGACGTCGTCGGTGACTTCTACTCAGAAGAGCCCTACGGCATGGCCATGCGGAAGGGCGACGCCAAGTTCAAGGCGGCCGTCGACGCCGGACTCAGGAACGGCTTCGAGTCCGGGAAATACTTCGAAATCTACGAGAAGTGGTTCGGGCCCAAGGGCGAGCTCCCGTATCCGATGACGCCGCAGGTGAAGGCGTATCTCTTGAAGCAGATCGGCAAGTAGCGCGTCCGGTCGGCGCTCGGTGAATTACCAGTTCAAGTGGAGCGTGCTCTGGAGCGGCCAGTCGGGCGTCTGGCTGCTCCAGGGCCTCATCACTACTGTCGAGATCTCGGCGCTGGCCTGGGTGCTGGCGGCGGCGCTCGGAATCCTCTCGGGGGCGCTGCGGACCGTTCCCTGGAAGCCGGCCCGCGCCCTCGCCACGTCCTATGTCGAGTTCTTCCGCAACGTGCCGTTGCTCGTCTGGATGTTCTTCTGGTACTTCGGCGTCCCGCCGCTGCTGCCCCGGGCAATCCAGGACTGGATCTTCAACCACGGCGCCGAATTCTGGGCGGGCATGTTCGCCCTCGGCGTCTATCATGGCGCGCGAATGTCCGAGGTCATCCGCTCGGGCATCCAGGCGATCCCGCGCACCCAGTTCGAGGCCTCGGTGGCGATGGGACTGACGACATTCCAGGCGTACCGGCTGGTCATCGTGCCCATCGCGCTCCGGCTCATCGTGCCGCCGGCCACCAGCGAGTCCCTGAACCTCCTCAAAAACTCGTCGGTCGCGCTCACGATCAGCGTGGCCGAGCTGACCTTCCAGACCCGTCAGATCGAGACGTACACGGCCAAGGCCATCGAGGCCCTCACCGCCGGCACCGTCATCTACCTCGTGCTCTGCGTTGGAATCGCGGCGATCATGGCGCGCGTCGAGCGCCGCTTCGCCATCCCCGGCCTCATCGCGCGGGGAGGCTGAGCGTGCTCGACTTCGGCGTCATCGTCTCGAATTTCAGGTTCCTGATCGTCCAGGGACTGTTCGGATTGGGCGGCTTCGCGGGGGGCACGCTCCGCCTGGCGATCCCGGCCATCGCGCTGGGGTTTGTCCTCGGGATCTTCATCGGGCTCGCGCGGCTGGCGCGCTCGCGCTGGCTCAGCCTGCCGGCGACGCTCTACGTGGAGTTTTTCCGCGGCGTCCCACTCGTCATGGTGATCTTCTGGATCTGGTTCATCATCCCGCAGCTCCTGAGGCTCCCGATCCCGGAGTACGGGGTGGCGCTCACGGCGTTCGTGATCTTCGAGGCCGCCTACTTCGGCGAGATCGTCCGGGCCGGTATCCAGTCTGTCCCCCGGGGCCAGGTCGAGGCGGCCACCGCCGTCGGGCTGACCGGCGCGCAGACCATGCGCTTCGTCGTCCTGCCGCAGGCCATTCGCAACATGGTGCCGGCGCTGGTGACGCAGATGATCGTGCTCTTCAAGGACACGTCGCTCGCCTCGATCATCGGCTACGTCGATCTGACCAAGGCCGCCCAGATCGTCAACAACCGAGAGATCAAGCCGTTCGAGCTCTACCTCTTCATCGCGATCGTCTACTTTATCTTCACCTACTCGATGTCGCGGTTCGCCCGGCGGTTCGAACGGCGGCCGACCGCCGCCTGACAAGGAGCTCGACGATGGCGCTCACGCCCGCGGCGTTCACGGACGCACTCCTCCGGGAGGCCCACGAGACGCACCCCTGGCTCCACCATCCGCTCTTCCGCATGATCTGGGACGGCAAGCTCGACCGTCGCCAGCTCCAGAGCGTGATCCGCCAGCAGGGGTGCTTCTTCCTCGACACGCTCCGCCACGCCGCCTGGAAGATCATCTCGGTCGGCGGCTACTCCCCGACCTTCGAGGATCTCGAGCGCCAGCGCGCCCTCATCCCGCTCGTCGTCGAGGAGGGCGGCGAGGACACGGTCGGCGGCAAAGCGACCGCCCACGCCTTCCTCTTCATCAAGCTCGCCGGAGCGCTCGGCATCTCGAGGGACGAGCTCTTCGCGACCGAGTACCTGCCGACGACGATCATCGAGAAGAACGAGCTGTTTCTCCTGCAGCGCACCTCCACGCTGGAAGCGCTGTGCGGCGGGAACATCGCCACGGAATCGATCAACGCGATCCACGTGCAGCGCATGGCCGACGCCATGGAGCGCCGCTACGGCGTCGCCCGGACGGCGCTCGACTTCTACCACGTGCACATGGAGGTCGAGGGCGACCACGCCGCCCGCGCCGTGCGGATCCTGTCCCAGCTCGCGACGACCGACGACGAGCAGGCGCGCGGGCGTCTGGCGATGCGTCGCGCCATCACCGCGCGCCGCATCTGCGCGGACGGGATGCTCGAAGCGTTCCTCGGACCGACGCGCTAACTCCGTTGCCCCCGACGCCGCGCGCGGCCACTGGGACGCGGGTGTGCGCGGCTCGTCTACTTGATGGCGCCGGCGGTCAACCCCGAGACGTAGTAGTCGAGGAAGAAGACGTAAAGGACCACGATCGGCACGGACGCCAGGACCGCGCCGGCCATCAGCGACCCCCAGTAGTAGATGTCGCCGCGGATCAGCTCGCTCGTGACGCCTACGCTCGCCGTGATCTGGTCCGACGAGGACGTGAACGTGAGCGCATAGATGAACTCGTTCCAGGAAAATGTGAAGGCGAAGAGCGCGGCGCAGACCAGGCCCGGCACCGCGATCGGCAGCACGATCCGCCAGAGCGCCTGGATTCGTGTCGCGCCGTCCACCATGGCGCACTCCTCGACCTCCTTCGGGACCGTCCGGAAATAGCCCATGAGGAGCCACGTGCAGAAGGGAACGAGGAACGTCGGATAGGTGACGACGAGCGCCCACTTCGAGTCGCCGAGGCCGAGCCAGTTCACCACCTGGGCGAGCGGTAAGAACAGGAGTGACGTCGGGACCAGGTAGGTGACGAAGATGGCGGTGCCCAGGGTCTCGACGGCAAAGAACTTGAGCCGCGACAGCGCATAGGCCGCGATCGTCCCGATGACGAGAGACACGAAGGTCGACAGCACGGTGACCAGGAGGCTGTTCTTCGTCCACGTGAGGAAGGCCGTCTCCCACAGGAGCTTCGTGTAGTGCTCGAGGGTCGGTGCCTTCGTGATGAGCAGCGGTATGGCGTTCCGGTCGTAGAGTTCGCGGTTCTGCTTCAGCGACGTCAGCGCCATATGGTAGAAGGGGAACAGCGCGAAGATGAGGAACGGCAGCAGCGCCACGTGCGCCGCGATCCGCTGCGTGAGCTTTCGGCGCGTCATCAGTAGGCCTGCTTTCGGACGAAGCGGAGCTGAGCCCACACGACGATCATCAGCACCGGGAAGAGATAGAGCGAGATCGCCGCGCCTTCTCCGATACGACCCGTCTCGAGCCCGACCTGGCGCGCCAGCGTCGCGAAGAGGTGGGTCGAGTTGATCGGGCCGCCGTGGGTGAGGACGTAGACGATGTTGAAGTCGCTGAAGGTGAATATCGTGGAGAAGAGCACCACGATGGCGAGCACGGGCTTGAGTAGCGGCAGCGTGACGTGCCAGAAGCGCGCGACCGGGCCGGCCCCGTCGGCCTCCGCCGCCTCGTAGAGCTCGCGCGGGATCGAGACCAGCCCCGCCAGGATCGTGATGAGGAAGAAGGGCAGGCCGCGCCAGATGTTGACCACGACGACCGCCGTCATCGCGTAGTACCTCTGGCCGAGCCAGTTCGGCCCGGGCGGATCCATGATGCCGAGGGCCAGGCCCGTCCAGTTCACCACGCTGTAGAGCGAGTTGAACATCCACCACCAGCCGAGCGTCGACAGCGCGGTCGGGATCACCCACGGGAGCAGCAGCGCGCCGCGGATCAGCCGCTTGAACCAGAGTTGCTGGTTCAGGAGCATGGCCAGCGACAGCCCGAAGACGAGCTTGAAGCCGACCGCGGCCCCGGTGAAGACGAATGCGTTCTGGAAGGTCTGGCGGAAGGCGTCGCTCCCCCAGAGGTTGATGAAATTGCGGATACCGATGAAGTGGCTCGGCCGGCCGATGAAGGCGTTCGAGACGGAGAAATACAGAGCCATGCAGAAGGGATAGGCGACGAGCAGCAGCAGGAGGAAGAGCGCCGGGCTCACGAAGATCGGGCCCAGCCACGCCTCGCGATCGAGCAGCTCTCCGACCCGCGCGCGCAGCGATACGCGGGCCTGCACCGTAGCGACGCCGACACTCCCGATAGCCATATCAGCTCCCCGCCATGACCTTCTTCATCTCGTTCTCAGCCCAGACAATGGCGTCCTTCGTCGCCGTGCCCGTCACCGCCTTGGCGATCATGTTGGGCATGATGAACGAGTTGGTGATGAGCTGCACCTTGTCGCTCGGCGGGGCGGGCCAACCGTAGCAGTGATATTGCACACCTTCGGCCTTGAGGCCGGCGTACTTCGGATCCGTCTTGAGCACGGGATGATCCTGCAGCTTCTCGTAGACGGGCAGGTTGAAGGCGTCCGCCGACATGATGAACTCGTCGTAGGTCTCCCGCTTTCCGAGCAGATAGCGGATGAACTCCTTGCCCGGCTCGGCGTTCTTGGAGAACTTCCAGATGCCGATGTGGCGTGGCACGTCCGTCTCGTGCCGGCCGCTCGGCCCGCCCGGCGTTCGGTGGTGGTTGATGGTGTCGGCCGTCGGGAGTTTCATCTGCTTGGCCACGATGTAGGCGCTCACCGGATTGTGGATCCAGCCGGCCTTGCCCTGCTGCATCGCCTGGTTGTTGCTCGCGTCGTCCCAGGACAGGACTTCGGGCTCCATGCAGTCGCGGAACATCTTCTTGTACCACTCGAGCATCTGCACGGTCTGCGGGCTGTTGATCCGGACGGTCTTGCCGTCCTTGTCGACCTCCAGCCCGCCGAAGGACCAGAGCACCGGCCCCGCTGTGGAGATGGTGTCGTAGTTCTGGCTGATGGGAATACCCACGGGGTTTCCCATCTTCTTCAGCTCCTTGCCCACCGTGTAGAGATCCTCCCAGGTGTCGGGGATCTTGAGCCCCGCCTTCTTGAAGAGGTCCTCGCGGTAGGTGGCCACGAACATGGCGTGGTACTGTGGGACCGCCCGCCACGTGCCGTGGACGCGGGCCGTCTCCCCAGCCGAAGAGAGCACCTTGCCGTGCTTTTTCTCGAGCTCCCCCACCACGTCCGAGAGATCCACCAGCTGGCCCTCGTAGAGCCACGGGAAGTGCATGCGCATCTCGACGAGGTCGTGCCCGGCCTGCGACTGGACCTCGGACGCGTACTTGGCCGCCTGCTGGGCCGCGGCGATGTGGTCGATCTTGAGCTTGATGCCGGTATCTTTCGTGAAGCGCTGGCCGATCTCCGCCAGCTTCTTGTCCATGAGCGGCGCGAAGTTGTTCCAGCAGAGGTACGAGACCTCCCGCTGCTGCCCGCGGGCGGGCGGGACGCCCGTGGCAAGGATTCCCGCGAGGCCCGCGCCCGTCGTGGTGGTCAGGAAGTGGCGCCGCGTGATCGTTGACATGACTCCTCCTCTTTCATTTCCGCCGTGGGAATCGCTTCTCGAACATCACGTAGAGCGTCGGGATCAGGATCAGCGTGAAAAATGTGGACACCAGGCGGAAGAACCTCATTGACTCGTCATGATACCGCAACTCGACGGAGGTCGCGCGGGGCGCTCCCCTATGCATTCTCTGTCACATCCCTCGGTTTCCAGTTCTTGTAGCGCTCCCGGAGCACCTTCTTGTCGAACTTTCCGACGCTGGTTTTGGGCACGGCGTCGATGATCTCGATCTCGTCGGGCAGCGCCCAGCGGGCGAGCTTCGAGCGCAGGAAGTCGATGATCTCCCCCGGCTCGATGACGCTCCCGGGCTTCGGCACCACGCAAGCGAGGGGCCGCTCGACCCACTTCGGGTGGGGCACCGCGATCACCGCCGCCTCGAGGACCTTCGGATGGGCCATGATCATGTTCTCGACGTCCACACTCGAGACCCACTCGCCGCCGGAC
>JAHFDK010000039.1 GCA_023249095.1 Candidatus Rokuibacteriota bacterium
GCCCGATGACGACCTCGTAGTTGGTCATTGTAGCGGGGTCCGTGAGGCCGGCTTGGACCGAGGGTGGCCTGAGACAGGCGCGAGTGGCTCCGACACGCCCGATCTTGCCCTGCGCGCTGCGGGCGCGAGTGGCTCCGGCACGCCCGATCTCACGCAATCGCTTGAGCGTTGCGGTCTCACTTCAACTCCGGGCGGCGCGAGCGCCACGGCGTCGCTTGCTCGTAGGCGTACGCGGCGCGCAGCACCCGGGGCTCGTCGAGCGGCCGGCCGAGCACCTGCAGGCCGATCGGGAGGCCGGTCACGCTGAAGCCGCACGGCACGGAGATCCCCGGGATCCCGGCCAGGTTGCCCGGGATCGTGAAGACGTCGTTGAGGTACATGGACAGCGGGTCTTCCTTCTCGCCGTGCTTGAACGCGACGTTGGGCGTCGTCGGCGCGACGATGAGGTCCACGCGCGCGAACGCGGCCGCAAACTCGCGGCGCACGAGTGTCCGGACGCTCTGTGCTTTGCCGTAATAGGCATCGTAGTATCCGGCCGACAGCGCGTAGGTGCCGAGCATGATCCGGCGCTTGACCTCGGCGCCGAAGCCCGCCGCGCGGGTCCGGCTCTCCATCTCGACGAGATCGCGACCCGGCACGCGCAGCCCGAACTTGACGCCGTCGTACCGCGCGAGGTTCGACGACGCCTCGGCGGGGAGGATCAGGTAGTAGGCCGCCAGCGAATGCTTGGTCGTCGGCAGCGACACGCGCTCGAGCCGGGCGCCGAGCTCCTTGAGCACCTCGATCGCCGCGCGGACGGCGCGCTCCACGTCCGGGTCCATGCCGTCGATGAAGTACTCGTCGGGGAGCCCGAGCGTGAGGCCCGCGACGCCTTTCGACAGCTCCGCGACGTAATCGGGCACCGGCGCCTGGATGGACGTCGCATCGCGCCGGTCGTGGCCGGCGACCGCGCCCAGCAGGAGCGCGGCGTCCCTGACGTCTCGGGCGAACGGCCCGATCTGGTCGAGCGAGGAGGCCAGGGCGACCAGGCCGTAGCGCGACACGCGGCCGTACGTCGGCTTCATGCCCACCACACCGCAGAAGGCAGCGGGCTGACGGATCGAGCCGCCCGTGTCGCTCCCGAGCCCGCCCGCGGCGAGCCCACCAGCGACCGCCGCGGCCGACCCGCCCGACGAACCCCCGGGCACGCGGGCGAGGTCCCAGGGGTTGCGCGTCGGGTGGAAGGCCGAGTGCTCGGTGGATGAGCCCATCGCGAACTCGTCCATGTTGGTCTTGCCGAGGATCACCGCGCCCGCCGCCCGCAGCCGCTCGACGACCGTCGCGTCGTAGGGCGGCACGAAGCTCTCGAGCATCTTCGAGCCGCACGTCGTCCTCACGCCACGCGTGCACAGCACGTCCTTGAGCGCCACCGGGGCACCGTCGAGCGGACCGAGGGGTACGCCGGCGCGCCAGCGTAGCTCGGACTCGCGCGCCGCCGCCAGCGCCTGGTCCCGCACGACCGTGAGGTACGCACCCACCCGGCCGTCGAGTGCGTCGATGCGCGCCAGGTAGGCCTCCGCGACGGCGGTCGGGGTCAGGTCACCCCGCCGGTAGGCGTCGGTCAGCTCGTGGATGGGCTGGTACATCAGTCCTCGAGGATCCGCGGCACGCGGACGAGCTCGCCGCTGCGGTCCGGCGCATTGGCGAGCATCGCGTCCTGAGGGAAGCACGGCTCGACCTCATCCTCGCGCATGACGTTGACCACGTCCACCGCGTGCGAGGTCGGCTCGACGCCCTCGGTGTCGACCGCGCGCAGCGTGTCCAGGTGCGCGAGGATGGAATTCAGCTGCTCGCGCATCCGCTCGAGCTCCGCGTCGGTCAGGGCCAGGCGGGTCAGGCGCGCGACATGCTCGACGTCCGTGCGCTCGATCATGGGCTCAGAGCTCCTCCAGATGGGCGTACTGCAGCGAAAGCCGCTTGCGGCCGACGCTGGCGAAGCCCACCGTGACGACGAAGTCGGCGCCGTCCCGCTCGATCCCGACGACGAGCCCCTCGCCGAAACGCGCGTGACGCACCTTGGCGCCGACGCGGAGCGGCAGGTCTTCGCCGACGGTGTCCGCGGCCGCCGCGTAGGCCACCGCGTCCGACGCCCAGCCGGCCGGGGGCTCACGTCGCGTGTTCAACGAGACGAGCTGATTCTCCGGCATCTCGCGCAGGAAGCGCGAGGGCTCGCCGACGCCATAGCCGTGAATCCGCCGGTGCAACGCATAGGAGAGATAGAGCCGCTCGCGGGCGCGCGTCAATCCCACGTAGCACAAGCGGCGCTCCTCCTCGATCTGCTCGTCATCGCTCATCGACCTCGCGTGCGGAAACACCCCCTCTTCCATGCCCGTCATGAACACGGCCGGGAACTCGAGCCCCTTGGCCGAGTGGAGCGTCATCAGCGTCACGCGCGGTCCCTCGTCTTTCAACTCGTCGATGTCGGCCAGCAGGGCGACGCCGTCGAGGAATCCCTCCGGCGTCGGGGCGGAATCGGCGTGCACGTAGTCCTCAGCGGCGGCGATCAGCTCCTCGAGGTTCTCGAGACGCGCCTCGGCCTCGGGCGAGCGCTCCTCGCGCAGTGCCTCGCGATAGCCCGAGGCGTTGAGCAGGTGGTCGACGAAGGCCGGCGGCGTCATCTCCGCCCGCCGGTGCGCCAGCCCGCGGATCAGCTCCGCGAACTCCCCGAGCGCGCGCCGCGGCTTGCCGGTGATCGCGGCTGGCGGATCCGCGGCGACGGTCAACAGCGCTCGACCGGCCCGGGACGGCGCCTCGTCCAGGCGCGCGAGCGTCGCGGAGCCGATGCCCCGAACCGGCGTCTGGATCGCCCGCCGGAAGGCGACGTCGTCCGCCGGATTGATGGCGAGGCGGACGTACGCGAGCGCGTCCTTGATCTCCTTGCGCTCGTAGAAGCGCACGCCGCCGACGATCCCATAGGGAACGCGTGCGCGGCGCAGCGCGTCCTCCAGCACCCGGGACTGCGCATTGGTGCGATAGAAGACCGCGACGCCGTCCCAGGGCACGCCGTCACCGCGCAGCCCGAGGATCGTCTGGGCGACGAAGTTCGCCTCCTCGTGCTCGTCCCAGCCGCGATAGAGCTTCGGCGGATCGCCCTCGGCGTTCTCGGTCCAGAGCGACTTGTCCTTGCGCTGCACGTTGTGATCGATCACCGCGGTGGCGAGCGAGAGGATGCGCTGGGTCGAGCGATAGTTCTGCTCGAGCTTCACGACGCGGGTGCCGGGATAGTCCTGCTCGAAGTCGAGGATGTTCCGGATGTCGGCGCCGCGCCAACGGTAGACCGACTGATCCGGGTCTCCGACCACGCAGATGCTCCGGTGCTCGCCGGTCAGGAGCCGGATGATCCGGTACTGGGCGCGGTTGGTGTCCTGGTACTCGTCCACGAGGACATGGCGCCAGAGCCCGCGGTACCACGCGAGTGCCTCCGGGACCTCCTCGAAGAGCCGCACGGTCTTCAGGAGCAGGTCGTCGAAGTCCACGGCGCCGACGGCGCGCAGGCGTTCCTCGTAACGCCCGAAGACCAGCGCGATCTTCTCCTCCCACGGTCCCCGCGCCTCCTGCTTTGCGTCGTCAACGCCGAGCATGTGGTTCTTCCAGTAGCTGATACGCTGGGTGACGGCGGCGGGGGTCGTGGTGCGCTCGCCGAGGTCGAGCTCCTTCATGCTCTCCTTGACGAGACTCGCGCGGTCGTCCTCGTCGTAGATGACGAAGTGGGCCGGCAGCCCGATGTGGCGACCGTGCTGGCGGAGGACGCGCACGCACGCCGAGTGGAAGGTCGCGATCAGCGGCGCCCTGATGCCCACCGGGAGCAGCAGCGCCTCCACCCGGCGCGCCATCTCGCCCGCCGCCTTGTTGGTAAACGTGACCGCGAGGACGTTCCGCGGTGAGATGTCCCGGGCGCTGATGAGCCAGGTGATCCGGTAGGCGATGACGCGCGTCTTGCCGCTCCCGGCGCCGGCAAGGACCAGGAGCGGCCCGTCGCCCGCGGTGACCGCCTCGCGCTGCGGGGGATTCAGATCGTCGAGAAAGCGCGTGAGCTCCGAGAGCACCGGACGATTGTACCGAGCGATCCGGGCGTCGCCAACCCGAAGCTTCGCTCGGAGTCGGGCGCCCCGGTGCGCGCGGCGTCGCGCTACTCGACCGTGACGCTCTTCGCGAGGTTCCTGGGCTGGTCCACGTCGCAGCCGAGTCGCACCGCGATGTGGTACGCGAGGAGCTGCAGGGGGATCACCGTGATCAGCGGCGCCAGGAGATCGGCGCAGGCCGGCACCTCGATCAGGTGATGGGCCTTCGCCGCGAGGGTCCGGTCGCCGGCGTGGACGACGGCGATGACCTGGCCGTCGCGGGCGAGGACCTCCTCGACGTTGCCGAGCATGCGCTCGTACGAGCCGTCGCGCGGGGCCAACGCGACGACGGGCAGCCGGTCGGCGATGAGCGCGATGGGGCCATGCTTCATCTCGCCGCCGGCGTAGCCCTCGGCGTGGATGTAGGAGATCTCCTTGAGCTTGAGCGCGCCTTCGAGGGCGATCGGAAACTGGAGCCCACGGCCGAGATAGAGGAAGTTACGCGCGCCGGCGAGCTCGCGGGCGATCGTCGCAATCTGGCCGTCGAGCTCGAGCGTCTTCTCGACGAGGCGTGGGATCTCGACGAGGTCGTGGATCCGCTTCTTCACGTCCTCGGCCGTCAGGGCGCCGCGCTGGCGGCCGAGCCAGAGGCCAAGGAGGTAGGTCGCGACGATCATCGTCGAGAATGCCTTCGTCGACGCGACGCCGATCTCCGGTCCGGCGTGCATGTAGAGGATGCCCGTCGCCTCCCGCGCCAGGGCCGAGCCCACGACGTTGGTGACCGCGAGGATCGGGCACCCCTTGAGTCGGGCCGCCTTGACCGCCCCGAGGGTGTCGGCGGTCTCGCCGGACTGGGAGATCGCGACCACGAGCGTCTCGGGGCCCACGAGCGCGTCGCGATAACGGAACTCGCTGCCGAGGTCCACCTCGGCCGGAATGCCGGCGAGCCGCTCGATCATCGAGCGACCCAGCATCGCGGCGTGGAACGCGGTCCCGCAGGCGACGAGGACCACCCGCTCGACAGCCCGCACAGCGTCGGGGGCGAGGTTCACGTCGGGCAGGACGACGTTGCCGGTCTCGGGAGCGATCCGGCCGCGGAACGTGTCGGTGATGGCCCGCGGCTGCTCGTGCATCTCCTTGAGCATGAAATGCCGATAGCCGCCCTTCTCGGCCATGATCGGATCCCACAGGATGCGGACCGGGGCGCGCCGGACAGGCTCTCCCTCGAGGGTCGACAGCTCGACGGAGTCGGCCGTGACGACCGCCACTTCGTTGTCTTCGAGCACGACGACATCCCGCGTGTGCGCGAGAATCGCGGGAATGTCGGAGGCCACGAACATCTCCCCCTGGCCGAGCCCCACGACGACACTGCCCGCGCCCTGCTTGGCGGCGACGAGCCGATCGGGCGCGGCGGTCGAGATGACGCCGACCGCGTACGAGCCCGTGACCTCGCTGAGCGCCGCCTTCACGGCCCGGTCGAGCCGCCCGGTCGCCCTGAGGTGGTGCTCGATGAGGTGGGCGATCACCTCGGTGTCGGTCTCCGACCTGAACTGGTGGCCCGCGGCGAGGAGGCGCTCCTTGATCTCGAGGTAGTTCTCAATGATCCCGTTGTGGACGACGACGAGCGTGCCGTCACAGTCGGTGTGGGGGTGGGCGTTCTCCTCGGACGGCCGGCCATGGGTCGCCCAGCGCGTGTGGCCGATGCCGAGCGCGCCGGTCAGCGGCCGTTCGCCGAGGACCCCCTCGAGCATCTTGATCCGGCCGGCGGCGCGCCGCACATGGAGCGTACCGTGGTGGAGCACAGCGATGCCCGCGGAGTCGTAGCCTCGATACTCGAGTCGCTTCAGCCCTTCGACGATGATGCCGACCGCGCTCTTGTCGCCGACGTATCCGACGATTCCGCACATGGCTAGCCTCGGTGCTCTTCGCGCTTCTTGGCCTTCCGGGCGGCCCAGCCGTCCTTGACGACCTGGGGGGCGCGTCCCACCGCGAGCGCTCCCGGCGGGACGTCCTTCGTGATCGTCGAGCCCGCGCCGATGTACGCGCCCTCGCCGACGGTGATCGGCGCCACCAGGCTCGTGTTGGTCCCGATGAAGGCGCGGTCGTCGATCCTCGTCTCGTGCTTGGCGACGCCATCATAGTTGCAGGTGATCGTCCCGGCGCCGACGTTGACGTCCTCGCCGACCGTGGCATCGCCGACGTAGGAGAGATGCGGCACCTTCGACCCCCGCCCGATCCTCGACTTTTTCAGCTCGACGAAGTTGCCGATCCTCGCCTTGGGCCCCACGTGCGACAGCGGCCGCAGGTGGCAGAAGGGACCGAGCGTCGCCGCGTCCTCGACCACCGACTCCGTCAACACGCAGTACGGCTTGAGCGTCACGCGGTCGCCGACCCGGGACGAGCTCACGTGGCAGCCGACACCGATGACACACTCGCTGCCGATCGCCGACTGCCCCTCGATCATCACCTGGGGATGGATGGTCGTGTCCGGCCCGACCGTGACCGTGTCCTCGATGTAGGTGCTGGCCGGATCGAGGATGGTCACGCCTCCCTCCATCAGCCTGTCGAGGATGCGGCGCCGCTGGATCGCGGTGACCGCCGCGAGCTGCTTGCGGTCGTTGACACCGACGGCCTCGCTAGGATCGGATGTCACGACCGCGTCCACGCGCGCCCCGGCCCGGGACAGGACGCCGATCACGTCCGTCAGGTAGTACTCGCCCTGGTCGTTGTCGGGACGGACCTTGCCGAGTGCCTGCCAGAGCCGCCTACCGGCGAAACAATAGACCGACGTGTTGATCTCGGCGATCTTCTTCTCAGCGTCGGTCGCGTCGCGGTCTTCGACGATTCGCTTGACGCGCCCCCCCTGGCGCAGGACGCGCCCGTAGCCCTGGGGTTCCGGGACAACCGCGGTCAGCACGGTGGCGGCGGCGCGGCTCTTCCGATGGTGGGTGACGAGACGCTCGATGGTCTCGACGGACAGAAGCGGCATGTCGCCCGGCAGGACGAGGATGGTGCCGTCGACGCATTCGGGCCTGGCCCGCAGGACGGCGTGACCGCTGCCGAGTCGTTCGCGCTGGACGACCGCGCGGACGTCGGGTCCGGCCAGCTCCACGACGTCGTCCGCGTTCGGCCCGACGACCAGCACGATGCGGTCGGCCAGGGTCCGCGCTGCGCGGAGCGGATAGGCGATCAGCGCGCGGCCGCAGAGAGGGTGGAGCACCTTGGGCTGCCGCGAGCGCATCCGCTTGCCCTCGCCCGCGGCGAGCACGACGGCCGTCAGTCTGTCCATCGGGTAGCCTTCATTTTACATCGTCGCTCGAGGGCCACAATCAGGGTTTGCGGAGGTGAGACAGGAGCCGCTCGATCCTTGCCGGGACGGGGGCGGAGCATTCGATCACTTTCCGGAAAGCCGGATGGACAAAGGCGAGTTCCGCGGCGTGGAGGGCATAGCCGTCGAGCGCAATCGGCGGCCGCGAGTGGGGCTTACCGTACACCTGGTCGCCGACGACCGGATGGCCGAGCGACGCCAGATGGACACGGATCTGGTGGGTACGCCCCGTCTCGAGGCGAACGTCGAGCAGCGTGAAGTGTGCAAACCGCTCAAGCACCCGAAATCGGGTGATGGCCCGCTTGCCACGGCCGACCGGGCGAACTGCCATCTTCACCCGGTCCGTCGGATGGCGCCCGATCGGGGCATCCACGATGCCCTCGTTCGCGCGGACACGTCCATGAACGACCGCGAGATAGCGACGCGTCACCGTGCGGGCAGCGAGTTGCGCGACCAGCGCGTCGTACGCCTGTGCCGTCTTGGCGACGACGAGAAGTCCCGACGTGTCCTTATCGAGCCGGTGCACGATTCCTGGACGTCGGGGCCCGCCGACGCCCGCGGTGGTCGGCGCGTGGGCGAGAATCGCCGCCGCGAGCGTGCCGCGCGCTCGGCCGGCGCCGGGATGGACAACCATCCCGGCCGGCTTGTCGACCACGAGCACGTGCTCGTCCTCGTGGAGGACGGAAAGCGCGGTCGGCTCGGGCGCCAGCTCCTCCTCCATGGGCGGCGGGATCTCGATCTCGATCCGCTCGCCTCCGCGGAGCCGATGGGCAGCCTTGAATACCGAGCCGTCGACCCGGACGAGGCCACCGCGGATCAGAGATTGGAGTCGGGCCCGCGAGAGAGCGGTCAGCCGGGCGCTGAGCCAGCGATCGAGCCTGGCGCCGGCCGACGCGGGCTCGACCGTGAGCACCGTCACGGGTCAGGCGGGAGCGGAGGGTGACCGAGCGGCGAGCATCCCGAGCGCCAGCACCGCCACGCCCACCGTGATCGCCGAGTCGGCGACGTTGAACGCGGGCCAGTGCCAGCCGCGGAAGTGGACGTCGACGAAGTCCACCACGGCGCCAAGGCGCGTCCGGTCGATCAGATTACCGACGGCCCCGCCGAAGATGAGGCCGATCGCGGACTGCTCGCGCCATCCGCCGCTCGGAAGGATCCGCAGCGCCACCCGGAGCAGGACGACGAGCGCCGCCAGCGAGAGGAGCCCCACGACCCAGCGCCAGCCGGCCGGGATGCCGGAGAGAAGGCCGAAGGCGAGGCCCGGGTTCTTGACGAGCGTCAGCGCGACGAGGCCCTGGACCACGTCGACCGGGACGCCCAGTGTCAGGCGGTCGAGCGCGATCAGCTTGACGATCTGGTCGAGGACGACGACACCACCGGCGATCGCGACGACGCGCGCGATACGAAGCCGCTCAGCTCGAATCGCCTGCACCACGCAACTGCCCTCTTCGAGCCCCTACGAGGCGCGTCTCGCGGTGCCCGGCGAGCGCGCGCCCCTCAGCTCGCACGATTACGCGCGAGGACGATCGGAACGCAGCGCTCGCAGAGCGACGGATGTGCGGCATTCTCGCCCACGCGCTCACTGCGCATCCAGCAGCGCTCGCACTTCTCGCCAGGCGCACGGTCGACGCCGACGACGAGACCTGGGATGTCCTGGCTCTCGTAGGTAACGCTGGCGCGGGCCTGGGAGCGATCGAGGTCGACCCGCGACACGATGAAGAGCGTCGGCAGGAGGTCGCGCTTGGCCCGCAGAAGGGCCGGTAGGTCCTCCGGAGCGTGCGCGATCCGCACCGCGGCCTCGAGCGCGCTCCCGATCAGCTTCTCGGCACGCGCCGCCTCCAGCGCCTTCGCAACCTCGCGGCGCACCTCGAGGAGCCGGTCCCAGTCGCGCTTGAGCGCATCGTCGAGCCACTCGCGCGGCGCTTCGGGAAAGCGCTCGAGGTGCACGCTCTCGGTGTGGACGCCCGGCAGGTAGCGCCACGCCTCCTCGGACGTGAAGGTGAGGATCGGCGCCAGGAGCCGCGCGAGCGCGGCGAAGATGTCGTAGCAAGCCGTCTGAGCCGCCCGCCGACGCGGGTCGTCGGCCGCCGAGGTGTAGAGTCGGTCCTTGATGACGTCGAGGTAGAGCGCGGAGAGATCGACGGCGCAGAAGTTGTGCACGCTGTGGAAGACGGTGTGGAACTCGTACTCCTCGTAGGCGCTCCGGACCCGGCCGATGAGGCGTGCCAAGCGGTCGAGGATCCAGCGGTCGATCTCGTCCAGTCGCGCGTAGGACTGCCGGTCACGCGCCGGCTCGAAGTCGCCGAGGTTGCCGAGCAAGAATCGAAACGTGTTCCGCATACGGCGGTAGGCGTCGGCCAACCGGTCGAGGATCTCCGTCGAGACCCGGATATCATCGGTGTAGTCCTCCGCCGCCACCCAGAGCCGTAGCACCTCGGCGCCGTACTTCGGCAAGAGCTCCTCCGGAGCGACGGTATTCCCCACCGATTTCGACATCTTGCGGGCTTCGGTGTCGATCACGAAGCCGCACGTGAGCACGCTCTTGTAGGGGGGCGCCCCGCGCGTGGCCATGGCCTCCAGCAACGAGGAATGGAACCAGCCGCGGTGCTGATCGGAACCCTCGAGGTACAGCTCGGCCGGCCACCGGAGCTCGGGATGCGTCTCCAGCACCGCCGCGTGACTGCAGCCTGAGTCGAACCACACGTCGAGGGTGTCCGTGCCCTTGCGAAACACCGACCCGCCGCACTGGCGGCACCGTGTGCCCGGCGGCAGCAGTTCTTCCTCGCCGCGGAGGTACCACTCCTCGATCCCGCGGCCGCCACCGAAGATCTGCGCAACATGCTCGATAACCGCCTGCTCGAGCAGCACCGCCTGGCAGCCGGCGCAGTAGAAGGCGGCGATCGGCACACCCCACACGCGCTGGCGGGAGAGCGTCCAGTCGGGCCGGTGCGCGATCATGTTGAAGATGCGCTCCTCGCCCCATGCGGGGATCCAGCGCACGTCGCGTCGGATGGCGTCCAGCGTGCGCGCGCGGAGGCTCTGCTGGTCGAGGGCCACGAACCACTGCTCGGTGGCACGGAAGAGCGTCGGGTTCTTGCAGCGCCAGCAGTGAGGATAGGTATGGTCGAGGGCCACCTCGGCCACCAGAGCACCCCGGGCGCGGAGGAGGTCGACGATCTTGGGGTTCGCCTCCCAGACCGTCAGCCCCGCAAAGTGCTCCACCTCGGCGACGAACCGTCCGTCGTCGTCCACGGGGTTGTAGATCTTGAGGCCGAGGGCCCGGCCGAGCTCGTAGTCCTCCTCGCCGTGGCCGGGAGCGATGTGGACGAGCCCGGTGCCGGTGTCCATGGCGACGAAGTCGGCTCCTGCGATCTGTCCGCGACGATCGATCCAGGGGTGCCGGTAGGTGCTCCCCACATAGTCCGAGCCGTGCAACCCCACCGTGACCGGTGTGACCTGGACGGTGCCCTTCGAAGCTCTCTCCAGGACGCGCTGATAGTCCTCGAGCCGCGCGCGGGCCACGACGTGGACCTCACCGGTCACGTCGAGTGCGACATAGCTCTGCGAGGGCTGCACCGCGATCGCGAGATTCGCCGGCAGGGTCCATGGCGTGGTCGTCCAGATCACGGCAAACGCGTTGCGCCCCTTGAGCTCGGCCGCGAGGGCCGGCGGCATGGTCTCGAGGGGGAATTTCACGTACACCGATGGCGCGCGCTGCTCCTCGTACTCAACCTCCGCCTGGGCGAGCGCAGTCTTGCAGTGCATGCACCAGTGAACCGGCTTGAGGCCCCTGTAAACGAGGCCGCGTCCGACGAGGCGGCCGAACTCGCGGGCGATCACCGCCTCGTAGGCCGGCGCCATGGTCAAGTACGGATTGTCCCAGTCGCCGAAGACGCCGAGCCGCCGGAACTCGTCGCGCTGGATGTCGACGAAGCCGCGGGCGTACTCGCGGCACCTGGTGATCTTCTCGACGGGATTCATCGCCTGGCGCACGTCGACACCGGGCCGGTCCAGACCGAGCTCCTTGTCGACCTGATGCTCGATCGGCAGACCGTGACAATCGAAGCCGGGCACGTACACGGCGTTGAAGCCGAGCATCGTGCGCGACTTCACGACGATATCCTTCAGCACCTTGTTGAGGACGTGGCCCATGTGAATGTGGCCGTTCACGTATGGCGGGCCGTCGTGGAGGATCCAGAGGGGTCGGTCTGCGCCCGCCTCGCGCAGGCGCTTGTAGATTCCGAACGAATCCCACCAGGCGAGCATCTCCGGCTCGCTCTTCGGCAGGTTCGCCCTCATCGGGAAAGCGGTTTTCGGCAGGTTTAGCGTGGCCTTGTAGTCCATGACCCGGAGCGTCATGGTATCACAGGGCGGGCGAGAGCTACTTGGGCGCGAGCGTCACCACGCCCCGGCTGGAATCGATGTTCACGTTGAACTGGTCGAGGAAATCGCGCCCGAGGAGGCCATCGCCTACATCCGTGGCGGGCAAGGTGTAGGAGCCCACCGGCATCCGTCCGACGCGGGCGTCGCCGATCTCGAGGCTGTCGACGACCACGAACTGGATCTGTTCGCTTCCCGTCGCGCTCACGATCTGGCCCGTGGCCGCTGGCGCCGCGATCCGGACCCCGGCTGCCTGGAGCGCGCGGGGGCTAATGAGCGTCCGGTCGGCGCCGGTGTCGAGCAGCAGCCGAGCCGCTGCGCTGCCATTGATCCTGACGTCCACCATGATCCGCTGGCCGGGGGTGAACCGGATCGTCGTTCCGCTCGATGAGCCGGGCTTGGCGCCACCGGCGTCGGGCTCGGACGGGCCGGGCGCCGGCGCGTTCTTGAGACCCAACGGTACCGCGCGCGCGCGATAGCGGTCGGGGACACTGCCGATTCCATCGGCGAAGTGGGGCACGCCATTGTCATCGACCCAGCGGTAGATCTGGGCGCCGACGGTCGCCGGTCGCCCGAGCACGAGCAGAACGGCCAGGAAAAGCAGCGCTACGTGTCGCATGCCGCGATCATACCGCACACCGCGCCAGGCGATACACGACCATTTCCGCTGCACCCGCGACCTCGTTGCGCTCCAGGCGTACGCGGTAGACAGGCTCGAGCGTTTCCGTGCTCGAGGCGATCTGCGGGAACCACGCCGGGAAGATGATCACGTATTGCGGACACGCTTCCTTCAGGTACTGCATCACTCCCAGCTCCCCCCGCCGTCGAAAGGGAATGATTTCCGGCGTCACGAGTCCCATCAGGTCGATGACCTCACGGCGTGAGAAGTAGGCGATCGCCCCGATGTCGTTCGCCGCGATCCGGGCTGTCCTCGGCAGGTTGGTGTCCACCCATCGCCCGAGGTGAACCTGCATCGCGTTGATGTTCTGGACCGCCCACCCGTATCGCGTCGCTGCCGGCACGAGACTCACAACCGCGATGCCGAGCCACACCACCGCGACCATACGCACCCAGGAATTGCGCTGGGGGACCGGGGGCGCGGTGGCCCCCCTTCGGGGACCCGTGTTGTCAGGGTCGACCGCATCGCCCCGCGGAGGACGTTCATGTGAACCGGTGTTTGCCAGCGTGGTCTCGGAAGGGGGGCCACCGCGCCCCCGGTCCCCCAGCGCAACCGCCAGCGTGAGCATCACGAGAGGGAGCAGGTGAATCGAATACCGACCCTCTTGAAACGCCGGGCCGCGGTACGGCGCGAGCAAAGCCATGCCGAACGGGTGCGCGAGGAGCGCGAGCGCAACCGCGCCGAGCGCGCGGCCCGCGCGACGCCATACCAAGACGAGCCCTGGAACCAGCGCTAGCGGCAGAAGCCAGTGGGTGGCCGTGAGCCAGCCAATCCATCCCGTGAGAAACGTCCACGGGCGCCAGATCCACGTGAGCGCCGCCGGCTCGTTGACGCCGCCGAGCCAGCCGACGAGCCCGCCTTCGACCTTGGCCGCGGCTGTGGCGGGATACAACGTGCCCACGGTCCACAAGCTGAACAGCGCCGCGGGCGCCACGGTCACGACCGTCACGAGCGCGAACGCCGCAGCCCGGCGGAGCGTTAGCCTACGAGCGAGGACGAGGAGGGGGATGAGCAGGACGGCCTCCGGCCGCGCCAGGACGGCCAGCGCCGCGCACGCCGACGACACCAGCAGACGATCGTGCGCGTGCGCGAGGAGAGCGGCGGCCACCAGGAACGCGGCGAGCGCGACCTCCATGCCTGAAAGCGCGCCCCAGGCGACTGGTCCGGTCCACAGGAGCGCGACGGCCGCAACGAGCGCGACGTCGGCTCGAGCCCCCCAGGCGAGCGCGGCCCGGCGGGTGAGAATGGCTGCACCCAGGGTCGCGGCGACGCCGAACGCCTTGGCCATCCCGAGCGAGGGGGAGAAAGCCGCAGCGCCTGCGGCGAGCAGGAGCGTCCACAGGGGCGCCGTCGAGCCGGCAACCGATGCACCCGGATTGAAGGAAAAGCCTGCGCCCTCGGCGAGGTTGCGCGCGAACTGGAGATGGATCCACGCATCGTCGAGCGGGAACCCAGACGCTCCCGCGATCTGCCGCTCGCGCGCGGCGAAGAGGGCGAGCGGGAACAGCGCCGCCGCGATGACGAAGACGTCGTCGCGCCACCGGCGGGCTCGTGCCGCGGGGCGCTCACCTCGGTCGGGCACGCGCGGCGCTGACGGCGCGGCGAGAGGGCTGCGCGCGGACGAACGTGTAGTCCTCGTAGTCGACGGGCTCCTTGCCCAGCGGCAGCACGTAGAGATAGCGGCCGTGGGGGATTTCGATCTCGACGAGCCCTTCGGGCCGCACGGTCGTCGGGCTCCAGTGGTCGACGAACCAGACGAGGCGCTCCACCGACGCCGGAAGGTGGATCTCGGTGTCCGGGATCGTCGTCATGGTCGACGAGAGACGCGACGCCCGGAAGCCGGGGACCCGATCACCCACGTGGAGCTCGTAGACCGCGTACTCGGGCAGGTAGAACATGGCGTGACGGAACCACGGGTACGAGCGCGAATTGCCCTGCTCGGTGATCACAACGGTCTCTTCCGCGGGGTACAGGCCGTGGATCGAGTCGACGAATCCCCGCACCACTTCTTCGTGCTCGCGCAGCGCCCCGGCTGTCCGGCTGAAGATCCAGTCGAACACCTCGTCTTGCGCCTGACGGACCCAGGTGGGTCGCGGCGTGTCGAAGTCCCGAGGCGCCGGCCGCGCCGACACGAAGAACGAGCCGTTCACGAGGACCACGAGCACGACGACGGTCGCCGTGAGGGCGACCCGCGCCCGCGGATACGGCAGCGACGCGCCGGCGTGCCCGAGCGCCGTCACCAGCACGCGCGAGAGGAAGATCACCAGCGCGGGGAGGAACGTCAGGATGTAGCCCGCCTGACCGAAGTGCACGAGCGTGCAGACAACCACCGACGGGATCGTCCAGCCGAGCAAGAACCACTCCCGCGTGCTCCAGCCGTGGCGGCGCACGTACCAGACCGTGAAGAACCCCGCCGCCGCCAGCGGGCCGAGTGCGACGAGCACGGACTCCAGCAGATAGCGCGACATGCGCAGCGTGATCTCGACGGGACCGCCGACGATCGAGGTGGGCTTGACGACCGAGTCCGCCAGCTCTACCGAGGCGGCGACGTACCGACCCAGGCCGCCGGTGAGCCAGATCATCGGCAGGAACCAGGTCAGGACCGATGCGCACAGAATGGCGAGCCCGACCGCCGCGACGCGAAGTCTTCGGAGGCCGAAGGCCACGCACCCGCACCAAAGGGGAAAGAGCAGGATGAGGAGCGACTGGCGCATCCCGCCCGCGATGCCCAGGTACCACGCGGCCAGGTACGCGTCGCTCCGGCTCCCGTTGAGCGCGCGGAAGGCGCAGTACGCGACCGTGGACGCGAAGAGAGCTTCGCCGGCGTAGGTGAGGCCGACGGAGCCATAGAACCAAAAGAGCGGGCTCACGGCGAGGAGGGCGGCGGCGGCGACCGCCGTCGTCCGGTCGTAGACAGCGCAGGCCAGGTAGTAAACGACGAAGGTCGTCAGCCCGCTGAACGCGACCGCGAGCGCGACATAGGCCGCCGCCGGATCGTCGAACCAGACGTTGACGATCCGGCCGACCACGACGTACAGGATGTAGCCCGGCGGGTGAGGTTGGTGCTTGAGGACGTCGTATTCACGGAGGGCCAGCGCGAACTGCACGGCGTCCCAGTTGTAGAGGAGACGGGCTCGGTACGGGAGACGCGAGGCGATCGTCAGGAGGGAGAGGGCGGCCGCGACGAGGAAATCGGCGCGCGAGGTTACGTCTTCTTCTCCTCTGGCTGCTTCGTCGCGGCGGCGGTGTCCTCGGCCTTGACCTCGGCCTTGACCTCGTTGACGCCCTTCTTGAACTCCTTGACGCTCGAGCCGAGTGAGCGGGCGAGTTCCGGCAGTCGGTTCGCGCCGAAGAGAATCAGCACGATCACGAGGATGATCAGCAGTTCCTGGTAGCCCAGCCCAAACATGTGCGGCTCCTTTCCAAGGACGCCCACACCTTACTCCCCCCCTACCCCGCGCGCAAGATCCGCCTTTCCCCGACGCGCGCCGTGACGCGGCGCTGATCGAAGAACTCCAGAAGCGGAATGGCGTACTTCCGGGAAATGCCCAGCAGGTCCTTGATATCGGCCGGCCCGATCTCTTTGCGCTCGCGCAACAGCGCGACGAGCTTCGTCTGGATCGCGTCGAGGGCGCGCGTGTGGAAGAAAAGCGATTCCTTCACGCGCACGAGCTTCCCGGCCTGCACGAGCACCTGGAACAGCTCGTGCTCCTCGTCGCCGCCGAGCCCGGCCCTGCCCAACGCCTCCTCGGCACTCGGCGGGGCCGCCTCCGCCCGGAGAAAGTCTTCTTCCAGGCGATCGACGACGCGCTGCTGCTCGGGCGCCAGGCGCACCTCATGCGAGGCGAGTCGCACCTTGTCGCGTTCGGTCTTGACGGTGCCCCCCGCGACGAGCGACGACAGGAGAAATGCGAATACGCGCTCGTCGGCGCCGCCCGCACGGCCGCGGAGCTCCTCGCGGGACATCCCGGGTTTGAGCGGGTTCGCGCGGTGGAACGCCGCGAGCGCGTCCACGACGAGCGTGCGCAGCCGGGCGAAGCTGTCGGGATGGATGAACCAGTCGCGGTCCACGGCGACCACCCGGCCGGTCGGCCGAAGGGCGTCGAGGAGACCGCGCAGGCGCTCCGGGCCGAAGGGCACGCGCCCGGCGAGGGTCGCGAGCCGCACTCCCGCGGCACCGACGTGCCGTACGTGCTCCTCCAGGACGGCTTCCGGGCTGCCCGTCTGTAGCAGGGTGAGGTGCGCGACGAGGGCGGGCGCCTTGCGCTTGAGCCGCGGCGGGTCGACGTCGAGCAGCGTTCCGCCGCCGATCGTCACGACCGGCGAGTAGGAGCGCACGACGAACCGGTCACCGGGCCGCGCGACCAGCGGCGCCTCGAGACGAAACCTCGCGAAGGCCGTCTCGCCCGGCGCGAGCTCGGGCCGGTCGAGCAGGAGCGCGCGCGCCATGATCTCGCTCGTCCCGACGTGGAACCGCACACGCGTGCGCGATCGGATCGCACGTGGAGCGTCCTTCAAGAGCTCGAGGGTTGCGTCGACGAGGAGCGTCGGGACGAGCGTGCCGGGAAGCCCGACAACGTCGCCGCGGGCGATCGCGGCCCGCTCGAGCCCCTGGAGGTTGACCGCCGTGCGCTGCCCGGCCTGCGCCGAGGCCACGGCATGGCCATGTGCCTGCATCCCACGGATCTTGGCTTCGGTGCTTCTCGGATAGACTTCCACGCGGTCGTCCACGGCGAGCGCGCCCGCGGTGAGGGTGCCGGTGACGACGGTGCCAAATCCCTTGACGGTGAACACGCGATCGATGGGCAATCGCGGAAGCTGGTCCGTCCCTCGCGAGGGCACCGACTCCGCGAGGCCGCGGAGCGCGGAGCGCAGGTCGTCGAGCCCGTGGCCCGTCTTCGCGGACACCGGCAGAATCGGCGCGCCCTCGAGAAACGTGGCGCGGACGGCGCCGGCCACGTCCTCCCGGACCAGCTCGAGCCAGTCGGGCTCGACCAGATCGGCCTTGGTCAGCGCGATGAGCCCGGCCCTGATGTGCAGCAGGGAGCAGATCGCGAGGTGTTCACGCGTCTGTGGCATCACACCCTCATCCGCCGCGATCACCAGCATCGCGAGATCGATGCCGCCAACACCGGCCAGCATGTTCTTGACGAAGCGCTCGTGACCGGGGACGTCGACGATCTCGATGGTGAGCCCGCCCACCTCCTCGAGGAACGCGAATCCCAAATCGATCGTGATGCCACGAGCCTTTTCCTCGGGCAGGCGGTCGGTGTCGATCCCGGTGAGCGCCTTCACGAGCGAGGTCTTGCCGTGGTCGATGTGCCCGGCCGTGCCGACAACGACATGCTTCGTGGTCGTCCCCGTCATAGGCGGGCCGCCGCGGCGGTCAGCGCCCGGGCGAGGATGCTCACTTGCGCGGGCAGCACAGTCCGGCAGTCGAGGAAGAGACGGTCGTGGGTAATGCGGCCGACGACCGGTGGATCACCGACACGCAGCGCCTCGTCGAGCCGCATCGCCGCCTCCGCGTTCGTCCCGACGGCGAGCGCCACGGTCGGGAGCTCGACCGTCGGCAAGGCGCCGCCGCCCACCTTGGCGAGATCGTCCACGAGGCTCGCGCCCAGGCGCTCCCGTACGCCTGCGGACAGGCGCCGCACCACGCGGCGCGCGCGGCTCCGCACCGCGGCGAGCGGCTCGGTCAGCATCGCGAGCGTCGGTACCGTCTGGAGCGCCGTTCCCGCTTCGTAGGCATACAGGGTCGCCTCGAGCGCGGCGATGGTGAATTTGTCGATCCGGAGCGCCCGGTTCCACGGATTCTTCTGGAGCCGCGAGACGATGGCGCGCCGACCGACGACGATGCCGGCCTGGGGACCTCCGAGCAGCTTGTCGCCGGAGAACGACGCCAGATCGACCCCCGACGCCACGGTCTCCTGCACAGTCGGCTCGTACGGAAAGCCCCAGGGCCGCAGATCGATCAGCGATCCGGAGCCGAGATCCTCCATCACCGGGATCCCGCGCTCGCGCCCGAGCTCCACGAGCTCGCGGGATGACACGTCGGCGGTGAAGCCGACCACGCGGTAGTTCGAGGTGTGGACTTTGAGGAGCAGCGCCGTGTCGGGCGTGATCGCATCCGCGTAGTCGCGCACGTGCGTCCGGTTCGTCGCCCCGACCTCCCGCAGCGTCGCGCCACTCCGCAGCATGATGTCGGGGATGCGGAACTCTCCGCCGATCTCGATCAGCTCACCTCGCGAGACGATGACTTCCCGACCGTGGGCGAGAGTCTCGAGCGCCAGAAGCACGGCGGCGGCGTTGTTGTTGACCACCAGGGCGTCTTCGGCGCCGGTCAGCCGCTGCAGCAGCGCCTCGACGTGGCTATACCGGGAGCCACGTTCCTTTCGAGCGAGGTCGAGCTCGAGATTCGAGTAGGCCGCGGCGACTGCCCCGAGCCGCTCGAGGGCCAGAGGGCTCATGAGCGCGCGGCCCAGATTGGTGTGCAGCACGACGCCCTGCGCGTTGATGACTGGCCGCAGGGAGAATGGACCGGCCTGTCGCGCGCGCTCCACGACGCGGGCCGCCAGGGTCTCGGCCGCCGCCGGCGCGGCCCGCTCCTCGAGAACACGGGTGCGCTCCTGCCCGAGCGCCTCGCGGACGAGCGCGGTCAGGCGCGCCCGCGTGAGTCCGCGGACCTCCTCCTGATCCGCGAGCCGGCGGAGGAGCTGGTCGACCGAGGGCAGGCTCCGGAGCGCGGCGGCGCGGTCAGCGCTCACCGAGCGCGGCCTCGACCTTCTCCCGCACGCGTGCGATGACTTCCTGCGCCTCGTGACGCCACGCTTGGGCCGTCCACTTCCCTTCGCCCGACTGCCGGCCGCGCCGCCCGGCGTCCTCGACGAGCCCGGCCCACAGCTCGTCGAGGTCGGTCGGCGAGAGACCTTGCCCGCGGAGCGCGTGAGTCCACTCGGCGGCGAGGTCCTCGATGAGCCGGTCCCGCTCCGCCGCGAGACGACGTGCCTTCCGAATGAGATCGGCCAGCCGAGACGGCACCGCCTACTCCTTCACCAGCTCGCGCACCGCGTCGAGCAGGTTCGCCTCGAACCGGCCGGTCGACGCGCACTGGTAGACGGGCGACGGACGCAACGTGCCGCTCGAGCCCTTGCGCTGCATGTGCGTCCGCATCTTCGAATTCACCTGGACCCTGGTCCACGTGCCGTTCGGCTCCGCGAAGAGCGTGAATGCCACCAGCGCCTCGCCCTCGACACGATCGTCGCCAATCCGGCCGCAGTCGGCGTAGCCGCCGATCGGCGCGATGAAGTCGTCGGAAGCGATGACGCCGGAGTCACGCGCAATCGCGCGCAGCGGCACGTTTTCCCTGGCGAGCGCGCGCACGAGCGCGGCCCAGGTCGCATCGTAGCGCGCCGCGACCTCGGCCTGGTACGGCGGCGGCGCGAGCGGCGACACGTGGAGCCCGGAGCAGCCGCCGAGCACGAGAGCCATTGTGGCGAAGGCCGCGAGGCCGGCGCACATCGCGGGTGGCCCAACAAAAGCACGGGCCGGCCCCGTCCGGCTACTTGTGGTGATCGATGCCACGATAGGTCTCGATGAAACGTGTGACGCGGGCCTCGTCGAACGCCTCGAGCGTGTCGATCCGCGTCCACGCCGTCAGCGCGATCTTGGGCTTCATGCCGTGATACGGCGCGAGAATGACGTGCTTGTCATACCGCTGCACGATCGCCTTGAGCTTCGCGACGAGATCGGGGCACTCGCAGTTGTACTGCACGAGCACGCCGCCATCCTCCAGGTTATGCACCTGGAGCTCGAGGCCGATCGGCCGCGTGTGGACACCCCACGGCGCAATGTATGGCAGGTGCGGCCCCGAGGTCGGTGGATCCGAGTTGTACGGCACGTGGGGCGAGTCGGCGCTCGCGATGTGAAGATTGCCCTGATCCGGCAGCTGCACGCCCGGCAGGTTCGCCTGCGCCCGGTAGGCGAAGTACCCGACGACGATCGACACCAATACTGCGGCCGTGACAACGATGGCGGTCCGCTGTCGCCGCGGAATCCGCCGACGTGCTCGGGCGTGCCGCTCGTCCCTGGCCATCTTGCCGCTCCTGTGGCGGAAGCGTATGGGAGTCGAACCCATCGACCGTTTGTCTAGAACGGTCCACCGGATTTGAAGTCCGGGAGGCCCACCGGGTTCCTAGACGCTTCCGACGATGTAACTCCGCTCCGTTGAAGCGACAAAGAGTGTACCACCGGCCGCCCGAGGTCCCCGACTGTCACCGTAGACCCCCGAATTGTCACTATTCGCGGTGACAGCGGCCGTTTCGCCCCGGCCTCCCGGAGATCCGCCTCGACGACGATCGCGTACCGCCGGTAGACCGACTCCGTCTTGTGCCCCGTCATCTTCATCGCCACCGACCGGGATACGCCGCAGATCGTGGAGAAGTCGACCCGGCGCACCCGCCTTCTTGCACGCCGCCCTCCACGCCTTGGCCATCGACTTGATGGGACGCCCACTGCGATGGAAGACCCACGGGATGATCCGGCCCTGGGCACGCTCGCAGCGACGGGTGTACTCCCAGGCGGCGCTCGAGCAGCGCACGGAGCAGGGGCTGAGCGGAAAGGCGCGTCCCTCCCGGTTCTTCCGCAGGCGGTGCTCATCCGAGCGGATCGGCTGATCCAGTAGCGCGTGCTGGCCTGCGAGCTGCTTGCAATCGTCACCGGGACGCCGAAGCAGTAACTTCGACTAGACTTGTGAACGTGACGCTCTTCGGCGCCCTCTACGCCTTCTTCCAGGAGCACCACCGCTGCGGCGACCTTGACGACGGCGTCGAGGGCGACCGTGTCTGGATGACGTGTACGTGCGGCGCTGTCATTGTCCGAGCGTTGGAGCCCGTCGCCTGAGCCCTCAACCGAGGTGCCCATCGTTGACAGCGGCCGTCGTCGGGTCGTGCGGGTTCGCCCTCTTCCTGGGGGCGTGCGCCATCACGAACACGCCTCAGCAAGACCTGGCCTATGCGCGGTGGGCGAAGTGCAATGCGCCGTTCGTTCAGCTCGAGTGGGTCGCTCTCGACGGCCGGATCACATTTAGGTTCTCCAGTGAGGGGGGCCGGCAAGAGGTCCTGCAATGCCTCGCCGAAGCTGGCCGCACGGGGCCGCCGCTTCCCGAACCCGTGGGCGTCCGCCCACCGGGAGGCCCGTGAGCGACCAACGCGGCCGACTCCTCGTGGCGGCGCTCGGCTTCGCCGGGCTTCCGATGCTGTCGTATGACCGTGCCCTCTGGGCGCTGCGTTTCTGGCTCGACTCCTGGGCCGGCATCGGCGCGATCGCCACCGGCATGGCGCGCCAGGGCTACGATCTCCAGCTCACCCGCTACGACGAGAAGGGCTGGCGGGCGACCTTCTACACGACCGGGATGGAGCACTCGATCACGAGCGCCACGGCCTCAGCGTGGGAACGCACGCCGTGGCATGCCGTCCAGGGCGCGGCGCGGGACGCGCTGAGACAGGCCAGCCGCGATGTCTAAAGAACGGCCCGAGAAGAAGCACGAGCCGGCGCAGCCCGGCACCCGCCGAGTCTTGCCGATGGAGCTTCGCGTCGGCGACCGCCTCACCGACGAAACCGGAGAGTGGGAAGTCATCGGACGGCCGTATACCACAGCAGGCGGCAAGAACGCCCGTGCTCGTCTCCAACGGGTCGACCAACCCGCCGTCGCCGAGATACGAACGTGGGCCGCCCACGAGCGCATCGCCGTGAAGCGAGCATGATGACCTGGCGCACGCTCTTCCTCGATGTCCGCTCCGGACTGTTCTTCCCCCGGCTAGTCGAGTGGGACCCGGAGACGGGCAAGTTCACGTGCGTCGAGGGGCCGAAGGGGTTTGAGACGTGAGAGGAGGCCGATGAGACCGGAGCGCTTCCTGCGCCCAGGTGGGTGTCACCGTTGATGTCACCAACGACCAGAAACGCCCCGCACTTGTACGCACCGTGTGTGCAATGGCCGTTGAACGCGCCGCGAGAAGCAAGCGCCGGTAACCATTGGCGAGACCATCCGACGCTCATGGGGATTTGAAGTCCGGGAGGCCTACCGGGTTCCTAGACGCTTCCGACGCTGCTCCAATGCTTCGGAGAAACTACAAGAGTTTACCACTGAGCCGATGAGCCGGGGTCCGGGCCCGACCCAGGCGAGGGCATCAGCACCCGCCCTCCGGGGCGCGACCCTGATTTCGGACGGGCTTCAGCCCCTGCTACGATAGGCGGCGAGGTGGCTCCGTTGAAGCGAAAACCGGGCCGAACGGCGGCATCTCCCGGGGCGCTCGGCGGGCTTTCCGTCAGAGAGCTCGGCAGGCGGGTCTATGAGCGGTCCTGGCAGGACGGGATTCTCGACCGGGCGGCAGAGCTCTCGTACTATTTCGCGTTCGCGCTCGTTCCGACGCTCCTGTTCCTAGCCACGCTCCTCGGCCTCCTGCCGACTCCCGACCTGATGCCTCACCTCATGAGCTACGCCGACCGTGTGCTGCCGGGCGACGCCGCTTCGCTGCTCAAGAAGACGCTGGGGGAGGTCGTCAGCGGCGCGAGTGGGGGTCTCCTGTCTGTCGGTGTGCTCGCGGCCCTGCTCGGGGCCTCCAGCGGCATGCTCTCGATCATGAAGGCTCTCAACGCCGCCTATGGCATCGCGGACAGCCGGACCTGGTGGCGGAGGCGGCTCATCGCAATCACGCTGACGATCGGGTTTTCGCTCTTCATCCTCACCGCCATGCTGCTGCTCGTCTTCGGCGGCCGCATCGGCGACGCCGTCGGGGACTGGGTCGGGCTCGGTCCAGTGTCCACGCTGGCCTGGCAGCTACTCCAGTGGCCCGTGGTGACCCTACTGGGGCTGACGGGCCTGACGCTCGTATATTACCTGGCCCCCGCTACGGACCGGGGCTGGTCCTGGATCACCCCGGGCTCGGCAGTCGCGCTGGTGTCGTGGCTCTCGATTTCCCTCGGACTCCGGTTCTATGTGAATCACTTCGGCTACTACAACGCGGCCTACGGCTCGATCGGCGGCGTGATCTTGCTGATGCTCTGGCTCTACTGGAGCGGAGTTGCGCTGCTCGTGGGCGCGGAGATCGATTCAGCGATCGAGCGGGCCACGGCCGAACGCGCCATGGAGCCTGAGAACGGAATGGCCTCGTTGGCCACGCTTCCGCGCGACGCGTAGGGAGCACCGCCCGCGGCCGTCGCTCGGCTCACCTCCACCCGCGAGGGGGGGAAAGATCGTGACGACATCACGTGCCGCGAGTGAGGCGTCCGATCCGATATCGCAACCATTGACGAGCACGACACGAGCGAGACCGGGTGGAATCCCGAGACGCTGCGCGACGTCGGCGACGGTGCTTCCTTCGGGAAGCTCGAGTTCGGCGGCGCCGTCTCGACCGTGAGGGGGAAGAAATGCTGCGAGGGTGGCGAAGAGTCTGACTTCGACCCTCACCTGAACCCGCCCTGTCCGTCGGGCTCGACGGATGGGCTTCGCGCCGTGACCCGCAACCGATCGCCTGGGCGAATCGAGTCTCGGTCCTCGAGGTTGTTCCACCGGACGACGTTGCTGATCGACACCCCATACAGCTTGGCGATCGAGCTCACCGTGTCACGCGGGCGCACAGTGTGATGGTCGACCTCGCCTGCCGCACCACGGCCCACGCTATTCACCGAGGCGAGCTTCTTCCGAGGCACAAGGGCTGCCAAGATACCCTGCCGGGTGCCGGCCGGTACGCGCAGTTCCCAAGTCGTGCCCGGAGGAGTGACACCGCGGATCAAAACGGGATTGAGCGACTTCAGAGTTTGCACCGAGATCCCGGTGCTCGCGGACAGCCTCCGTAGCTCCGTGCCGGGAGGGACCGCCACTCGTTCGAGGTCGGGAATTGTCACCGCCCCGCCCAGCTCGAAGCCATATTGCCCAGGGTCGCGCCCGATCACCACCGCCGCCTGGATCGCCGGAACGAAGTCCTTGGTCTCGCGCTTCAGGAATCGCGTACGAGCGAGCGCCCAGAAATCCGCTGAGCCGGTGGCACGCACCGCCCTGTCCACGGTCACTGAGCCGGCATTGTAGGCCGCCTGAGCAAGATGCCACGAGCCATAACGCACGCGCAAGTCACGCAGATATGTCGCCGCCGCCGCTGTGGACTTCTCCGGGTCGAGGCGTTCGTCTACCCAGCGGTCGACGCGCAGGCCATAAAGGCGAGCCGTGCCTGCCATGAACTGCCACAGCCCCTTGGCGCCCGCGCGTGACACCGCCAGCGGATTGAATCCGCTCTCGATCATCGCCGTGTAGGCCAGCTCGTCTGGAAGCCCCTTGGATCGGAAGACAGGCCGGATCATCCCGAGATACTGCGGTGATCGTTGGAGCCAGAGCCCGACGACGTCGCGTCGGCTCGTCGTGAAGCGGTCGACAAAGAATTGCACCTGATGGTTCATGACAACGTCGTACGTCGGGGCATCCATCGGGGGTCCGACGGTCTGCAGGCGGGAGGATTCGGCGAAAGCGTACGCCCACGGATCGAAATCCAGAGGCACCCAAATCGAAGGGTCGTCGGCCGCGTCGAGTGTGTCGCCCTTCGCCTCCACGGAAGGACCGGGTCGCCCGAAGTCGTCGACCGGCGTGACGACGGAGAATTCAAGAGAATCCGAGGACGACAGATGCGGACCGGCATCATGGGGCCAGACAGCAGACGGCTGCAAAATCCATATGAAACAGGCCACGAAAGCGGCAAAACTGGGTCGAATAGCCATAAGAATAGGAAACTAAAGTCTTTTGTATCATGCTGGGCCCTATCGGTCAACGTCCCCGTGAAGCCTGTTCCTGGAACGGCGAGCCTTGTGCCCGAGGGTGACAAAACTTGAGTATCCGCCAAATTTCCTACACACTTAGGCTAAGAATAAATGGCTGACAGCAGCCGTCCTAAGGCCGTGGTAACTACCCACCAACCCAAACTTCTTGCGGAGGAGTGACGAACGTGAAGAGACCTGTGGTGCTACTTATCGCAGTGGTATTCGGGATCGGGGCTGCCGGGCTGGCCGTAGCTCAGACATCCTCCCCCGCTCCGGCTCCAGCCCCAGCACCGGCCACGACGCCCGCGCCGGCGCCGAAGCCGGTCGACACGAAGCAGAAGCCTGCCGAGGCGAAGAAGACGAAGAACGCCCAGGGGATCGTCAAGTCGGCTTCGGCCGACAGTCTTGTGGTTGCGGGCAGGGAAAAGGCCCAGGGCGCGAAGGAAATGAAGGACGCCGAGTGGACGTTCGCGGTCGATTCGAAGACCGCCATTAGAAAGTCCGGAAAGGCGATCACCGCCGCGGACCTGAAGCCCGGCGACCAGGTCCAGGTCCGATACATGGACCAGGCGGGCAAGGCAACCGCCGTTGCCATCCAGGTCAAGCCGGGTGCCGCTGCCGCCAAGTCGACCGGTCAGCCCGCCGAGAAGAAGTGAGTTCGCGGATTCAACCGGACGCCGGCCTAGCGGCCGGCGTTCGGTGCTCGCTCTTCGACGACCCCCGAGAACCAGGCGCTTCGCTCTGCCAGATCCACACTTTCCGAACGCCCGCTCGAGACCGTGACCTCGCGTAGCCAGATTGTGAGACGCTGGTAGCCCGTCAGATGGGTTCCCGGCGCATAGACCCCGCGCTGCTGCTTAGAGGGGGTCCCGGCCGGACGCTTGTCGGTCGCGACCGAACGGGTCACGATGAGCAGCCAGTCCCCGGCGGGTAGATTCTCCACCAAGAAACGTCCGTCGGCCTCGACGACCGTGGCCATGACTAGATCGACCGCGCCGGATTCCCAGAGCGCCTTCTCGTATGCCCGCCTGAGCGTCAGGATTGCCGAGGCCGCGGCGCGGTAGTCGCTGACTGAGTTCCGCGCCGTCCGCTTGACCTCCTCGAATTTCCGGAGGAACTCCGCTGAGCGAGGCAACAGTGTCACCGCGGCCCCGGCGAGCGGCTGGTCGGCGCCCTCCGGCCGTCGGCGTTCCTCGTACACGCGCCCCGTCACGTTCCCGACGGCCCCCGCCGCGGCGGCGGCGCGGTATGGGTCGGCGAGGACGTCGAAGGCCTCGACTGCTGGGGAGCCCGCGAAGAGCAGCGCGAGGACCAGCAACCGGCTGATCACGCGCCCGGCCCCTTCGGTGGCACCGGCTGCGTACGCCAACGATCATGAATCCACAGCCACTGATCCGGGGCGACGCCGATCGCCGCCTCGATCGCGGCCGTGCAGCGTTGCGTGAGCTCGGTGACAGCCCGCTCGTTGTCGGGCGCTGCGTCCACAGGCAGAGGTGGATGGATCACGACGCGATGCCGCCCGACGTCGGTGCGGTAGATAAACATCGGAACCACCGGCGCCCGGGTCCGCATGGCCAGCACCGCCAGGCTCTTCGACGTCGACGCCGGCCGCCCGAAGAAGGAGACAAACACGCCCTCACGCCGGGAGGCATTCTGATCTAGGAGCAGGGCGACGAGCCGGCCACGCTGGAGGGCTCTCAGCACCGGCCTGAGCGCGCCGCGCTTGTCGATCAGCTCGATCCCGGCTTTCCGGCGCAGCCGCTCCGCCACCACGTCGAGCCACGGTGCGTCGAGCGATCGCACGACGACGGTCGCCGGGAAGCCCATGAGTCGGGTTGCCGCAGCCAGAAGCTCCCAATTCCCCAGATGAGCTGTGAGGACGAGTGCTCGACCGTGCGTCTCCATCGTGTTCTTCAGATGATCCAGACCGTCGAGGGCGATGCCATCGAGCGTCCGTTCTGGGGGCTCGCTCAACACCGTGCACAACTCGATGAACATCAGCCCGAGGTGCTGAAACGACGCCCGGCAGACTCGGCGGCGATCGGTCGCCGTGACGCCTGGGAAGGCCAGCGCGATGTTCGCGAGCGCCACACGGCGGCGCCCGGCAAGGGTGAGAAATACAAGATCCCCGAGCCGGCGACCCAGCCATGCCCCAGGCCGCCGAGGCAGCCACGCGACCGCGCCAGCGAGAGCCAGAGGAATCAGACGGACCGCCGCCGACGCTCCCGGACGATCTCGACCACGATAGGAATGACGGACAAGACGATCACGATGACGACGACGAGGTGAACGTAATCAGCGATATTCGGGATCGCCCGACCGAGGAAATAGCCCGCCCACGTCATGCTGGTCACCCATCCGACGCCGCCGGCCACATTGTAGAAAAGGAACCGGCGATACTCCATCCGGCCCACGCCGGCGACGACCGGCGCGAATGTCCGGATGATCGGCACGAATCGGGCGATGACGATCGTCTTCGCCCCGTGCCGCGCGTAGAACGCTCGCGTCCGCTCTATGTGGCGCGGGTTGAACAGGAGCGACTTCGGCCGCGTGAAGAGCCGAGGGCCGAGGCGGACGCCGATCGCGTAGCCGACGCTGTCGCCCGTGACCGCGGCGAGGATGAGGAGGGCGTTGAGCCACCAGACGTTGAGCCCGCCCGCCGCCGCGACAAGGCCCGCCGTGATCAGGAGCGAATCGCCAGGAAGGAAGAAGCCGACGAGGAGACCGGTCTCGGCGAAGACGATCCCGACGAGGACGAGATAGCCACCCCAGCGGATCAGGTCGTCGAGCGAGTACACCCCGCTGAGGACGCCGGAGAGGAACTCCACCAGACGCTACTTGCCTCGCGCGACCGCGCCCATGCGCGCCGCCGGTGCATTCGCTTCCGGCCCGCCGCTCCGAATGCGCATGGCATAGAACGAGCGCCAGACGAACACGACCGACAGCGCGAAGAAAACGGCGGCCAGCCCGCGGCTCAGCCAGGGCCCGCTCTCGGCCGTCAGCGTGACCGCAAGCTCGACCGCCAGGAGACCGAACAGCGTCGTGAACTTGATGACCGGGTTCATTGCCACCGATGAGGTGTCCTTGAACGGGTCGCCGACCGTATCGCCGATGACGGTGGCCGCATGGAGCGCCGTGCCCTTTTCTTTCAGGTCCACCTCGACGATTTTCTTGGCGTTGTCCCACGCCCCGCCCGCGTTGGCCATGAACACCGCCTGGTAGAGCCCGAAGAGCGCGATCGACATCAGGTAGCCGATGAAGAAGTACGGCTCCAGAAACGCGAAGGCCAGGGTCGAGAAGAACACGGTGAGGAAGATGTTGAACATGCCCTTCTGCGCGTACTGCGTGCAGATCTCGACGACCCGCTTGCTATCGGTCACCGAGGCCTTGGTCACGCCCTCGAGCCTGATGTTGGCCTTGATGAACTCCACGGCCCGATAGGCGCCGGTCGTCACCGCCTGCATCGACGCGCCGGTGAACCAGTAGATCACCGCCCCACCGGTGACGAGCCCCAGGAGGAACGGCGGATGGAGGAGTGAGAGTTTGTCGAGGTTCTGCGTCAGGCCGTGCGTGAGCACGACGATGATCGAGAAGATCATCGTGGTGGCCCCGACGACCGCCGTGCCGATCAGCACGGGCTTGGCCGTCGCCTTGAAGGTGTTGCCGGCGCCGTCGTTCTCCTCGAGCAGGTGCTTGGCCGACTCGAAATTCACGTCGATGCCGTGGTCGCGCTTGAGCGCCTGCTTCACGTTCGGAATCTGCTCGATGAGGGACAGCTCGAAGACCGACTGGGCGTTATCGGTGACGGGGCCGTAGGAATCCACCGCGATCGTCACCGGCCCCATGCCGAGGAAGCCGAACGCGACCAGGCCGAACGCGAAGACCGCCGGCGCGACCATCAGCGCCCCCAGCCCGAGCGTGCTGACCATGTACGCGATCCCCATCAGCACGACGATGACCATGCCGAGCCAGTACGCGCTGAAGTTCCCGGCCACGAGTCCCGACAGGATGCCGAGCGAGGCGCCGCCTTCCCGCGCCGACGTCACCACTTCACGGACGTGGCCCGACTCGGTCGAGGTGAAGATCTTGACCAGCTCGGGGATGATCGCGCCCGCCAGCGTTCCACAGGTGATCACGGTCGAGAGCTTCCACCAGAGGGTGCCGTCGCCCAGATCGGGGATCAGCTCCCATGACGCGAAGTACGTCATGAGCACGGAGAGGATCGACGTGATCCACACGAGCGAGGTGAGCGGGGCTTCGAAGTTCATCCGCGTCGCGGCGCCGTACCTCGCGCGGGCCACCACCTCGTTGAGGAGGTACGACACCCCGCTCGCGACGATCATGAGAACGCGCATCGTGAAGATCCACACCAGGAGCTGCCCCTGCACGGCCGGCTCCTTCACCGCGAGCAGGATGAACGAGATGAGGGCCACCCCGGTGACGCCGTACGTCTCGAAGCCGTCGGCGCTCGGGCCCACCGAGTCGCCCGCGTTATCGCCGGTGCAGTCGGCGATGACGCCCGGGTTGCGCGCATCGTCTTCCTTGATGTTGAACACGATCTTCATGAGGTCGGAGCCGATATCGGCGATCTTCGTGAAGATACCGCCCGCGATCCGGAGCGCGGCCGCGCCGAGCGACTCGCCGATGGCGAAGCCGATGAAGCACGGGCCCGCGTAGTCGCCGGGAATGAAAAGCAGGATACAGAGCATCAGGAACAGCTCGACGCTGATGAGGAGCATCCCCACGCTCATGCCGGCCTTGAGCGGAATCGCGTACACTGGGAATGGCTTGCCTGCGAGGCTCGCGAAGGCGGTGCGCGAGTTCGCGAACGTGTTGATCCTCATCCCGAACCAGGCGACGCCGTAGCTCCCCCCGATGCCGATCAGGCTGAAGGCGAGGATGATCAGCACTTTCGACGCATCGAACTTCAGGAGGATGCCGAAGTACAGCACGATGATGACGCCGATGAACGCTTCGAGGACGAGCAGGAACTTGCCTTGCGTGATCAGGTAGGTCTTGCAGGTCTCGTAGATCAGCTCCGAGATCTCGCGCATCGCGGGGTGGACGGGTAAGCCCCTCAACTGCTTGAAGATCACGATCCCGAAGAGGAGCCCGAGCGCGCAGACGACCAGGCCGAGCAGGAGCAGTGTGCGGCCGTTCATCCCGCCGACCGCGACCTGCCCGAGATCGGGGACCTTGAGATTCGCTTCGCCCCCGCCCGCGTGCTGGCCCGCGCCGGCCGGCCCCGCCGGCGCCGCGGCCAGGGCCTCGGGAGCGGCCGCGGCAGCGCTCACCGTCAGCGCGAGCAGCAGCACCGATACGATCCTGAGGGTCGAGCGAACAGTCGCCGAGTGCATCCGGTTCATGCGGTGGGCTCCTTCGGTGGAGAGATCCCCGCAACTCTACGCGACGCCCTCGACGAGTGTCAACGAAAACCGTCCCCGCGCGGGCGCCAAGTACCCGAGTTGACACGCTTTGCGGGCACTCGTAGGATTCAGGTGGGATGGACGACGAGTCCGTCGACGGCAATAATGTCGAACGCGGATAGGGCTGATCTCGAGCCGCTCGAGCCGGGCGTGACCTGCCCAGCATGTGGCGCCTCGGCCCCCTGGCAGCAGAACCCGCACCGACCACTCTGTTCCCTCACGTGCCACCTCGTCGACCTCGGCGTGTGGCTCGACGAGGGCTACCGCGTCCCCGCCGACGAGCGCGATGTTCCGTAAGACGTCGGGGTCGATTCTCTGCCCGTCCTGCGGGAGGCTGACGAACGCCGACGCGCTCGTGTGCCTCGTGTGCGGACGACGCAATCCGGGCATGTGGGGGTTCGCCGGCCCGCTGCGCGCAGTCTTTCGCTCGTTGAACTTCACGAACACCGTGACTGGCGTGTGCGTGGCGCTCTACGTCGCCACGCTCGTCTTCGATCCGCACGCAGCGCTCCGTCCGCGTGGCATCTTCGACGTCTTCTCGCCGAGCGACCGGGCGTTGTGGGCGTTCGGCGCGGCCGGCGCCATCCCGTGGCAGGCTGGCCACTGGTGGACGATCTTCACGGCGATCTACCTGCACGGAGGTCTGCTGCACATCATCTTCAACGTGTTGTGGATCCGCCAGCTCGGGCCCGCGGTCGAGGAAATCTACGGCCCGGCGCGGCTGGTCGTGATCTTTACCGTCTCGGGCGCGGCCGGGTTCGTTTTGTCGAACACGTTCAGCGTGCTGTTCACCGTCGGCGCCTCGGGCTCCATCTTCGGTCTCCTCGGCGCGATCATCGCGTACGCGCGCAAGCGCGGCGGCGCCTTCGGTCGGCTGGTGCTGCAGCAATACGGGCAGTGGGCTCTGATCCTCTTCATCTCGGGATTCTTCCTGGCGGGCGTGAACAATCTGGCCCACGCCGGGGGCTTCGCCGGAGGCTTCGCCGCCGGCCTCGTCCTGTCCCTCGCCGAGCGGCGCGCCGAGACGTTGTTCGACTGGCTTCTCGCCGGCGCCGCGACTGCCCTCACCGGCGTCGGCTTCGCCATGGCGCTCTTCACTGCGTTCGCGCGCTGAGCGCCCGCGGGAGGAGACGTCCCGTGTTCCCGGGGTAGAGAGGTCGGCCGAAGCTGGAATGCACGAAGGGGGCCGCGGCGGCCCCCTTCGAATTTACCCCGGCAGCGACCTACTCTCCCACGCCGTTGCCAGCGCAGTACCATCGGCCCAGGAGGGCTTAACTTCCGTGTTCGGGATGGGAACGGGTGTGGCCCCTCCGGCAACGCCACCGGGAACTCTCGCGGCGGCAATGCCGCCGCCGAATACGGAGACCCTCGAGTATAGCCAAGCGCTGCATCTCGCACGTTTCAGGGATGACTGAGAAATAATCGTGGTCAAGCCGCACGGGCGATTAGTACCGGTCAGCTGAACGCCTTACGGCGCTTACACCTCCGGCCTATCAACCTCGTAATCTACGAGGGCCCTTCAGAGGGCTTACGCCCTGGGAGGTCTCATCTTCAGGCGGGTTTCGCGCTTAGATGCCTTCAGCGCTTATCCCTGCCGGACATAGCTACCGAGCGATGCTCCTGGCGGAACAGCTCGCACACCAGAGGTCCGTCCACCCCGGTCCTCTCGTACTAGGGGCAGCTCCCGTCAAACCTCCTCCGCCCGCGACAGATAGGGACCGAACTGTCTCACGACGTTCTAAACCCAGCTCACGTACCGCTTTAAT
>JAHFDK010000480.1 GCA_023249095.1 Candidatus Rokuibacteriota bacterium
TTCCGGCTGCCCGACCGGGTCGGACGTTGGGCGGGCCTGCCGAGCGGATTCGGCGCTCGACCTGGAGCCGTCGTCTTCGTGGTTCGGCCGTGTCATCCGGCGGCCTCGCCAGGAGGTTTGGACGACGGAGACGACGACGGGAAGTCATCCTGCCGAGGGGCGACTACCCGCCGGATCGTGACCGTTCGACGTTCGGTCATGCATACGAGGGTATGAACCCCGTGTTAGGCTGCTAGTCCGACAAAATAGGCTTTATAAAGGACGTGAAAAATCTGCGGAACGAGCTGGCCGAATCCTGGTTTCACTTTCTGGGCGAAGAGCCAATCTGTACTGGGGCAGGCGAGGCTCCGTGGGCCTACTGCCGCAAGTGTCGTGGCTTGAGCGCACCGGGCCCGGGTTCGGCGGGAACGTGCTCATGGTGCGGGATGCCGACCGTGCCTCTGGACTTCGCGTATTGGAAGAAGATCAGCAGGATGATCCAGCGCGCGGTGAAGCGCGATCCGAACCTGGTCGCGCGTGTGAAAGCCAAGCTCCCCTGGGTGCGGCCGGAAGTCTCGTTCCGCGGGCCGCTAGAATGGCTGCAGGACCTGTGGCGTCGCGCGTCGAAGCCTCGGGGGCGACCGCCCATTGACGAGCGACGAACCTACTGGATCGATGCCGAGATGAGAATACTAACGCGAACGATCTACGAGGGACCAGGAGAGCCCGGCGAGCCCGTTCTCGACAACGGCCAGGTCCGGCCAGCGAAGGACGGTGAATGGGTCCGCTCCGAATGCGGCCTCGGGCTCACCAAGGAAGAAGCGATCGAAGTGCTCTCAGGGCGGACGTTTCCTGACGGGCCAGTCACGCGCGAGGCTCCCGACCGACGAGACCGGACGCCACGCAGGCAGCCGCGCCAACCCTACGGCGGACTCAAAGGGGAGGAGTTGAATGCGCTCGGAGAAGCCGCGCGCAGGCGATTGGACGGGCGCGTGCCTGGGCGATCGGAGATCTATCAGATCCTGCGGTGGGTCCGACGGCAGCGCGGGTACCCACACGGAGACGTATCGGCACGATACACCGGCGAGCGCCTGAGGGCCAGACGCGGACGATGATGAAATTCACCCTCGAATACCGGCGAGACGGCCACCGGTACGTCGTCGGCTAGAGCTCCACGAGATTCCCAGCGTTTTCAGCCAGGGTCGGACGGTCAGGGAGCTTGAGGAGAACATCCGCGATGCCTAGGTCTTGATGCAGAAGGAGCAGCAGTCTGGTCCTCGCCGCAGACGCGCGCGGCGGAAGCTCATCGCGATCGAGGGTAGCCTTCGTAGACATAGGGATGAACGGAATAATGCCATCCCGCCGCGCCCGCTCAGAGGCGGTCCGATTACCCTCCTCGTGGGGTGCGCGCCAAATGCCCGCCAAACCGACATCCCGAACGATTCAATTTCGACGGTCCACTTACACCACGGCGGGGCCCGTGGTCCCGACGGCCCGGCCGCCGCTCGAGATTCAGGCGGGCGTCGCTGCCTATCGGGAGCGGAACGGCACGTGGGGGCGCCGCTGGAGCCTCGACGATGCGACGCTGGCGCGCGTGAAGGCGCTCCGCGCTGCTGGTCAGCCGCTCCGCGCGATCGCGCGGAATCTCCAGCTCTCCCTCGCACGACCATCCGTCGAGCGCTGGCGCGCGTACCATGACAACACGGAAGCGCCCGAGGCGCCGCCGTGGTCGTCCGACCTGTTTTCGGACCACCAATCAGTGCAGGAAAGCGGTAGGATCACTCGTGGCAGAGCCGCTCGGCGGCCGGGATCGGCGACGGCTGAGGATGGGCGATCCTGCACTGGCAATCGTGGGCAGGATATAGTCGCGTCGCCACCGAACATAAGGAGATGACTCTCATGTCAGTTGCCGCCCCGCGTCGATGATTTCGTTCACGTCGCCGGCTCACTGCTCCATACGGCGTGGCGTTCCTGGCCTCCCTCCGAGGATTCGCGACCGGTCGTCTTGCTCTGGGAGGCGTTTGTCAGCAAGTCTGCGCACAGTCCGGGGAATGACCCGATCCACGATGCTGCGACGGCTGCCCATGCATTCCTACAGAACGAGACCCGTCTTGCCACCATTCAGGCGGTCTCATGTAGTCCGCGGCTGTCCTTGCTCGGCGCTGTCGCGCTTTGGTCGGGATGGTCCGAGAATCTTGTACTCCTTTCCGAGGAACCACTTGTCGTGCGTCCTAACGAGCCCTATGGTGCGACAGTCGGCGCTGCGCCCGCGTGAGCGGTCCAACTTCCCGCTTCAGCGGGCCGGGGCTCGCGTTGCTCGCTCCGGCCGCTGAGCGGTGCGTGTCGCCGACCACCTGGGTACGGCGCCGGTCCGCTTCTCGCGGTTCGCGCGCGCCGTGCGCGACTGGCTGGCGCAGCACGCCGGCTGACCGCGCGGGGGCCCTTCGCATCGGGGCGCTTCCGCGAGGACCTCTACTACCGCTTGCGCGTCGTCGCCCCCGAGGCGCTCGATCGTCTTGTGGGCCACGATTGGCCCGGCAACGTGCGCGAGCTCGAGAACGTGATCCAACGCGCGATGGTCATGGCGACCGGCGGCGTGATCCTGCCCGAGCACCTGTCGATCGGCCCTGTCTCCGCCGCGGCGTCGGTCGCCGTGGACGGGACACTCGAGGAGATCATCGAGAAGAAGCTCGTCGAGTGCGTCAGGGGCCTCCGCGAGCACGCGAGCGCGAACCTCTACGACCTGATGATCGGCCTCGTCGAGAAGCCGCTCCTGCGCGCGGTGCTCTGGGAGACGGGCGGAAACCAGGTGCGGGCAACGCAGATCCTCGGGATCAACCGGAACACCCTTCGCAAGAAGCTCGTCGAGCACGGGATCGACCCCGGCGGCCTCGAGGCCTAGGAAGGCCCCGACCGGCGCTGGTCGGCCCTGG
>JAHFDK010000252.1 GCA_023249095.1 Candidatus Rokuibacteriota bacterium
TCTCCTGCAACGCTTCTTCCAGCCGATCACCGCCCTTGGCGAAGAATGGCAAACGGTCCAAGGTGCCCTGGCCGGCGCCGAACGCATCTTCGCGACTTTGGCCCTGACTCCCGAATCCGCAGCGCCCGCCGAGGTGCCGACGGAACGCAGTAGCGGGCTACCGCCGATTCACCTCGGCGACGTCGTCTTCGGATACGCGGAAGGGTGGCCGGTCCTGCATCGCACCTCTCTGGTGGTCAACGCCGGCGAACACGTGGCACTGGTGGGACGCACCGGCGCCGGGAAGACCAGCGCCCTCCATCTCCTCGCGGGCCTCTACGCTCCGTGGGCGGGCACCGTCCGTGTCGCAAGTCGCGACCCTCGTTCGCTGAAGGAATCGGAACGCAGACGGGTCCTGGGCGTCGTGCCGCAAGTCGTGCAGTTGTTCTCCGGGACGGTCTTCGAGAATCTCACGCTCAGGGATGCCTCGGTACCCGAGGGCGCCGTGTTCGAGGCGGCAAGGGTTGCCGGTGCCGACGCGTTTGTTCGAGCGCTCCCGCAGGGCTATCAGACCCTGCTCGTTGGCAGTAGCGGCGGCAGCGGAACGCCGCTATCCGCGGGTCAGCAGCAGCTGCTCGCCTTGGCCCGAGCACTGGTGCATGAACCGGCGGTTCTGTTGTTGGACGAGGCGACCGCCGCGATCGACAGTGTTAGCGACGCAGCATTTCGCGCGGCGCTGCGAGAGTCTGTCTTGCCGGGCGGATGCGCCGTCCTGACCGTCGCGCACCGGCTCTCGACCGCGGTCGAAGCCGACAGGGTGATCGTCCTCGACAAGGGTTACGTCGTGGAAGAAGGCACCCCCGGCGATCTCGCCAATCGCGGAGGACGGTTTGCTGCGCTGCTGGAGCTGGAAGCGGCCGGCTGGGATTGGCGATCGGGTCCCTAAGGGGCCGCGGTGAATCGCCCGGGGGCAGCGGTACACCGCTGCCCCCGGGCGTTACGAGTGCTACGGCGTCAGGCTCGAGACGGGATGACGTACCCGTAGCGTAGATTGCTACGGGCGGCGCCGGCGTTCTCGTACTCCTCCTTCATCGCCGCGATGCGGTCGGTGGCGAGCGCTGCCCGCCGCTCGTACTTGTACAGTCGCGCGTTGTTCTCACCGAGGATCGCGCTCTTGATCAGGCCGTCGGCCGGCCCGAGCGGCTTGAAGCCGTGCCTCTTCTGCATGTCGTCCGGCACTTCCAGCCGCCGGAGCGCCTCGATCTGCCACTGGGGCGAGCCGGTCCAGACCGCGTCGCTGCCCCACACCACGTGATCGGCGCCGAGCCCCTGCACCAGCTGAGCCATCATGGCCGCGCACACCCGGGGATCGACCACCGTGGTCTGAGCGAAGATCTGGCCGAGGTCGCCGTACACGTTCTTGACGCCGTGCTTGGCCGGGATCTCGGCGAGGTCGGTCACCCACTCGATGCGGCCGGTCCTCTCGAACTGGGCCCATGCGTCCTCGACCTTGCCGCCCGCGGCAAAGCGATACGCCGAGTGATAGATGATGAAGTTGAGCTGCGGCCAATCTTTGGCCGCCTTGGCGACGTCCCGCACGTCCGAGTACGCCAGCAGGTGCGGGAACTCCTGCTCGGTGCTCGGCGGGAAGAGCCCCTTGTGCACACACACGTTGACCAGCCCGGCCTTGGCGAACTTCTCGTAGGCCTTGTAGGCGACCTTCTCGTCGTCCATCCGCCAGGGATACTTACCGACCTTCTTGTTCGTGTTATCGCCGACGGTGTAGCCCTTGAACGAGTCGGGCTTCAACTCGCTGATGGCGCGGTCGACCGCCTCCAGCCACCCGGGCTGGCCCGGCGTGAAGATGGCGTGACTCAACATTCGCCGCGAGCCCGCCTCCTTGTTGACCTTGGCGCGGGCCTCGGCCTTCATCTCGTTGGTCAGGAACCAGTCTTGCGGGATGTCCGAGGGCGAGCCGGAGATCAGCGCGACCTTAGTGTCACTGTCGAGGAAGATCTCCTTGAAGTAGTTGGGGAACTTGAGGTCCTCGATCGTCTGCGGCTTGCCGGCCAGCGCGGGGTTCCAGCCGGCCTTGCCAACCGCCTCCCGCGCGCGGACGAAGTTCATGATGCGGGTGTCGTCGCGCAGGAAGTGCGTGTGGCAGTCCATGACGAACTGCTTCGAGAGCGCCTGCGCCCGTTCTTTGGCCATGTCAGGCGTCTGGGCCTCGGCCCGGCTCACCTCGTACAGCGGGCCGTACACCTCGTTCATGACCACGAAGGCGGCGGCCATGCCGGACGCGGTCTGGAAGAACCGGCGGCGGGTCATTCCCTGCTTCTTGGCCAGCTCGCCGCCCAGCTCCTTGATGCGGGCCTCGACCCTGCGCTGCGCCTGAGTCTGCGGTCGCGGCATGAACTCGTCGCTGGAGACGCTTTGCGTCGGGATCGGTGCTGCGTACGAATGCGTCTCCGCGGGTAAGAGCTGCTTGAGTTCCTTGGGGTCGAGCAGGTTCATGGCCGTCTCCTTTGAGGGGGTGGTGGGCCAGCGATCGCCGGGCCGATTCTAGCGATGGGGCGACCGGAGCGCAAATCTCGGGTCATTTGCCCATCGCCTCGGAGCGCGGGACGCGCGATAATGCCGGGCACTCGAACCACACTGGGAGGACGGTATGGCCAAGAAGATCCTGTTCGTCGGTGCCGGAGCCATTGGAAGCTACATCGGTGCATTCCTCTCGCGCGCCGGCCACGACGTGACGCTCGTCGATCCGTGGGCCGAGCAGGTCGAGATGATCCGCAAGAAAGGCATCTCGGTGACCGGGCCGCACGATCCGTTCGAGGCCCACCCGAAGGCGGTGCACCTAGGTGAATCGCAGCGCATGCCGCGCGACTTCGACCTCGCGTTCGTCGCCATGAAGGTCTACGACACGGCGTGGGCGGCCCAGGTGGCACTGCGGCACCTCAAGGCCGACGGCTTCATCGTCGCCTCCGAGAACTGCTGGCCCGACCCGATCGTCGCCTCCGTCGCGGGCGCCTCACGCTCGCTCGGACTGGTCATGTCGAAGATCGGCGTGGCGCTGTGGAAGCCCGGCCAGGTGGAGCGCGGCGCCGAAAAGGGCCAGGGCACGGGGCACGACGTCTTCCGGGTTGGCGAGCACGATGGGCGGATCACCGCGCGCGCCACCGAGGTGGCGGAGATGCTCAAGGTGATCGACGGCGCTCTGGTGACGGACAACCTCTGGGGCGAGCGCTGGTCGAAGCTCTGCGCCAACTCCACGGGCAACCCCGTGCAGGCCATGTCCGGCCTCGGCTCCTCCGAGATCGCCTCGAGCGAGGTGGGCCGCGCGATCACGATCCACCTCGGGGCGGAGTCCGCGCGGGTCGGGCTGGCGCTCGGTTATCGCGTGCCCAAGTTCAACGGCACCACCGCCGAGCAGTGGGCGGCTGCGGATCGTCGCGACATTCGGGATTCCCTGGATCGGATGCTGACGCCGACCTCGGCGGGCGGGCGCAACTGGCGCTCCTCCATGGGGCAAGACGTGACCAAGGCGCGCCCCACCGAGATCGACTTCATGAACGGCCACGTCGTGCGGCAGGGTCGCGAAGCGGGCGTACCCACGCCCGTCTCCGCGGCGACCGTCGAAGTCGTCCGCGAGATCGATGCCGGCACGCGCAAGCCAGAGCCGCAGAACATCGGGGCGGTCCTGCGCCGTGCGGGTGTCTGACCTGCGCACGAGGAGGCCGATCATGAGATTACTGGCACGATCGACTATCGCCGCCGCGCTGCTTTTCTCGACCTGGGCGTTCGGCGCTCACGTGGGAGCCGCGGAGGCGGCCCCGGAAGGCCAGATGGTGTGGGCGTTCCACGTCACCCTCGCTCCGCGCTGGCTCGACCCCGCGGAGACGGAGTCCGTCGCCACGCCGTTCAAGATCCTCTACGCGCTCCACGACGCGCTGGTGAAGCCGATGCCCGCGGGCCTGAACACGCCGTGCCTCGCGGAGTCGTGGTCGGTGTCTCCCGACGGCACCAGCTACGAGTTCGCGCTGCGCCAGGGGGCCAAGTTCCACAACGGAGACCCCGTCACCGCCGAGGACGTGAAGTTCTCCTTCGAGCGCTACCGCGGCGGGGCGGCGAAGCTCCTCAAGGACAAGGTCAAGGAGCTGCAGGTCGTCGACGCGCGCCGGGTCAGGTTCCTCCTCAAGGAGCCGTGGCCCGACTTCATGACGTTCTACGGGACGACGGCGGCGGGCGCCGGCTGGATCGTGCCCAAGAAGTACGTCGAGAGTGTCGGCGAGGAAGGCTTCAAGAAGGCCCCGATCGGCGCCGGACCCTACCGGTTCGTTAGCTTCACCCCGGGCGTGGAGCTGGTCCTCGAGGCGTTCGACGGCTACTGGCGCAAGGCGCCGAGCGTCAAGCGCCTGGTCTTCAGGAGTGTCCCCGACGAGACGACGCGTGCGGCCGCGCTCAAGCGCGGCGAGGTGGACGTGGCGTACTTCCTGACGGGCCCGGTGGCCGAGGAGGTCCGGCGGACGCCCGGGCTGAAGCTCGTCGCCACGCGGACCAACGGGGTCTTCTTCCTCGACTTCATCGAGCAGTGGGACCCGAAGTCGCCGTGGTACGACCAGCGGGTGCGACTCGCCGCGAGCCTCGCCATCGATCGGAAGACGGTCAACGAAGCCGAGCAGCTCGGCTTCGCGGGTATCACCGGCAACATTGTCCCGCGGGCGATGGAGTTCGCGATCCCCATCGATCCGCACCCCTACGACCCGAAACGCGCCAAGCAGCTCCTGACCGAGGCCGGCTACCCGAGCGGCTTCGACGGTGGCGAGCTCACGCCTCAACCGCCCTACTACTCCATGGCGGAGGCCGTCTCTAACTACCTGGGCGTGATCGGGATCCGGACGCGGGTGAGGACGCTGGAGCGCGCCGCCTTCCTTTCGAGCTGGGGGGAGAAGAAGCTCCGCGGTGTCGTGCTGGGCGGAACGGGCGCGGGCGGCAACGCGGCGACTCGAATCGAGTTGCTCGCGACGCGGGGCGGCCGGTACGCGTACGGCGTCCTCCCCGAAGTCGAAGACCTCTTCCAGCAGCAGGCGAGAGAGCTCGACCGCAAGAAGCGCGAGGCGTTGCTCCATCAGATCCAGCGGATCCTCCACGATCGCGTCGTGTTCGCTCCGATCTGGGAAAACGGATTCATTCGGGGTGTAGGACCGAAGGTTGACGAGCCGGCCCTCACCCTGATCCCCTACTACCCGTACTCGGCGCCGTACGAGGACGTTCGGCTCAAGCCGCGATGATCCCCCAAGGAGGCCAAAGGTGAGATTCCTGGCTCGACCGGTCGCCGCAGCCGTGCTGCTCTCCGCGATCTGGGCGCTCGGCGTGCCCGTGAGGACCGCGGAGGCGGCCGGACCCGAGGGCCAGGTGACGTACGCCTTCCACGTCACGCTGGCACCCCGCTGGCTCGATCCCGGCGAGACGGAGTCCGCCATCAGTCCGTTCAAGGTTCTCTACGCGATCCACGACGCACTGGTGAAGCCCATGCCCCAGAGCCCGACCACGCCGAGCCTCGCGGAGTCCTGGTCGGTCTCGCCCGATGGCACCAGTTACGAGTTCCTGCTGCGCCAGGGGATCAAGTTCCACAACGGGGATCCCGTCACCCCCGAGGACGTCAAGTTCTCCTTCGATCGCTATCGCGGCGGGGCGGCGAAGCTCCTCAAGGACAAGGTCAAGGACGTGCAGCTCGTCGACGCGCGCCGGGTCAGATTCCTGATGAAGGAGCCGTGGCCGGACTTCATGACGTTTTACGGGACCACCGCGACCGGAGCCGGCTGGGTCGTGCCGAAGAAGTACGTCGAGAAAGTCGGCGAGGACGGCTTCAGGAAAGCGCCGATCGGCGCCGGCCCCTACCGGTTCGTGAGCTCCACGCCGGGGGTCGAGATCGTCGTCGAAGCCTTCGAGGGCTACTGGCGGAAGACGCCGAGCGTGAAGCGCCTGGTCTTCAAGAGCGTCCCGGACGAGACGACGCGCGCGGCCGGGCTCAAGCGGGGCGAGTTCGACATCGTGTACTTCCTGGGCGGCCCCGTGGCCGAGGACATCCAGCGGACTCCCGGGCTCAGGCTCACCGCCGTTCGGAGCAACGCCGTCTTCTTCCTCGAGTTCACCGAGCAGTGGGACCCGAAGTCGCCGTGGCACGACCGGCGGGTGAGGCTCGCCGCCAGCCTGGCCATCGATCGCAAGACGATCAACGAGGCCGAGCAGCTCGGATTCGCCGGCATCACCGGGAACATCGTCCCGCGGCACATGGAGTTCGCGCTGCCCATCGACCCGCATCCCTACGATCCCAAGCGCGCCAAACAGCTCATGGTCGAGGCCGGCTACCCGAACGGATTCGATGCCGGCGACCTCACCCCCAACCCGCCCTACTTCTCGATGGCGGAAGCGATCACCGGTAACCTCGCCGCCATCGGGATCCGGACGCGGGTCAGGACGATGGAGCGCGCCGCGTTCCTGTCGACCTGGGGCGAGAAGAAGCTGCGCGGCGTCGTCCTGGGCGTCCAGGGCGCGGGCGGCAACGCGGCGACTCGAATCGAGGGGCTCGCGACGAAGAACGGCCGGTACGCGTACGGCGTGCTTCCGGAGGTCGAGGACCTGTTCCAGCGCCAGGCGCGAGAGATCGACCGGAAGAAGCGCGAGGAGATGCTTCACCAGATCCAGCGGATCCTCCACGACCGCGTCGTGTTCGCCCCGATCTGGGAAAATGGATTCATTCGAGGCGTGGGACCAAAGGTCGAGGAGCCGGCTCTCACCCTGATCCCGTCCTTCCCCTATTCGGCGCCGTACGAGGACGTCCGGCTCAAGCGGCCATAACGAGGAGCTTCGACCGCATCGGCACCAACCTGATCGAGGACATGGGCGTCAAGACGCTGTGGCCGGAATCGTCGAAGTACATCGAAGAACAGTTCGAAATCCTGTTACGGATAAACCGGCGACCTGCCGGCCGAAGCGGTCAGTACACCTGCATGGCCTGGTACTCGCCAAACACTTCGCGAAGCACGTCGCAGATCTCGCCGATCGTGGCGTATGTCTTGACCGTCTCGACGAGAACGGGCAAGAGATTCGCGCCGCCGCGAGCCGCGACTTCCAGGCTCTCCAGGGCTCCGGCCACCCGTGCGCCGTCCCGCTCTCTCCGCAGAGCGCCGAGGGCGGCGCTCTGCTCCTCGGCCACCGCCTCCGCGTGGCGATGGATGTCGGCGTGCCGCGGCTCCGCTTCAACGAACCGGTTGACCCCGACGATGACGCGGGTGCCCGCCTCGACCTCCCGCTGGTATTCCCAGGAAGCGTCGGCGATCTGTCGCTGCACCCAGCCGGACTCGATGGCCTTGACCATTCCCCCCTGTCGCTCGACCTCGGCGATGAGCGCCCGCGCGGCTTCCTCGATCTTGGTGGTGAGCGACTCTACGTAGTAGGAGCCGGCGAGCGGATCGATCACTTCCGTCACACCGGCCTCGTACGCCAGCACCTGCTGGGTCCGCAGGGCGAGCTTGACCGACTCCGCCGTGGGCAGCGCCAGCGCCTCGTCGTACGCGGCCGTGTGGAGCGACTGGGCGCCGCCGAGGATCGCCGCCAGCGCGTTCAGCGTGACCCGGATGATATTGTTCTCGGGCTGCTGGGCCGTCAGCTGGCTCGCGCCAGACCCGGCGCCGGTGCGGAATGCCCAGCTCGCCGGCTTCGTCGCGCCGAAGTGCTCACGCATCAGTCGGGCCCAGAGCCTTCGCATCGCGCGGAACTTCGCCGCCTCCTGGAGAATGTCCGTGCCAGCGGTGAAGTTGAAGGCGAACCTCGGCGCGAACCGGTCCACGGGGAGGCCGCGCTCGAGCGCGGCCTCCACGTATGTCATGGCATCCGCCAGCGCGAACGCCACCTCCTGCTCGAGCGAGGACCCGGCCTCGCGCATGTGGTAGCCGCACACGTTGATGAAGTTCCATCGCGGCAAACGGTCGGCGCAGAACTCGATCACGTCGGTGACGAGCCGGAGCGAAGGCGCCGGCGGGAAGATGTATGTACCCCGGGCGATGAACTCCTTCAGGATGTCGTTCTGCGTACTGCCCGAGAGGCGCTCCAGCGGGAGGCCCTGCCGCTCGGCCAGCGCCACGTACATCGCGAGGATCACCGCCGCCGGCGCGTTGATGGCGTTGGCCGGGCTCGCCTGCTCGAGCGGGATCCCGTTGAACAGGATTTCCATGTCCCGCAGCGAGTTGATCGGGACGCCGACCTTCCCCACTTCGCCCCTTGCCCGCGGATGATCCGAGTTGTACCCGTGCTGCGTCGGCAGGTCGAAGGCAATGTTGATGCCGGCCAAACCTTGCTCGATCATGTAGCGGAACCGCCGGTTGGTCTCCTGGGCCGTGCCGAAGCCCGCATACTGCCGCATCGTCCAGAGCTGGCCCCGGTACATCGAGGGATAGACGCCCCGCGTGAACGGATACTCGCCGGGAAACCCGAGGTCACGCAGGTAATCGAACCCCCGATCGGCGAGGTCGGCCGGGGTGTAGACGCTGGTCGAACGGGCAGGCCCCCCGGCCTCCCAGGCGTGCTGAGCCCGACGGGTCTCGTCGATCCTCTCCCTGTCGAACATGGTCACACCTCCCGCCTCTCCAGCGAACGTCCACCTTGGGCGGGCCGGTCGCCGCGAGGGCCCGTACGGCGCCCTCGCGGCGAAAGCACCGCGCGGAGTTTCGTCTACTGGAGCGGCGAGAAAGCGGCGGGCAGGAGGATCTTGTTTTCCTGCGTGATCAGCCGATCGCCTCCGCCCGGCGGTGGCCACACGCCCTTCTTCCTCGCGTCCTCACGGACCTGCATGCGGTTGTCCATGCTCGAGTAGGCCCAGATGTGGACGAAGCCGTTGGCGCGGCCGAACTCGACGCCGCCGGCGAACACGATCGGTGAAAGCTTCGAGCGCTCGGCGGCCTTGGACTCCCAGCCC
>JAHFDK010000253.1 GCA_023249095.1 Candidatus Rokuibacteriota bacterium
CCCGCCTGGCTGAGGTACCGGAGAGCCCGCTCCCACATCTCCCCTCGCACGGCATGATGGGCCAGCCGCTCGACGTGCTCGGTGAGACGGTCCATATAGGAGCGTTCGATAGCGCCTACGATGCGGGCGTGGAGCGTCTTGCGCCGGTCCAGGAGCAGGGTGCCATACGTGACTTCGTGGGTGAGCGCATGTTTAAAGGTGTATTCGGGATCGGGGAAGAGCCGCGTCTCGTACAGGAACTCGGCCGCCTGCAGATGCGCGAGCCCCCGTTGCACCGCATCCTCCGCCGCCTCCGCCACGGCGTGGAGCAGCACGAAGGGCACGTCCTTGCCAATGGCCGAGGCGCTCTGCAGCAGTTGCTTGTCATCCGCGGAGAGCCGGTCGATCCGGGCGGCCAGAATCACCTGCACGGTCGCGGGGACCTCGATGGCCTGGATTGGCCGGGTCGGCCGATAGGCACCGCGCTCGCCGGCGAGCGCACCGGTCTCCACCAGCGTCCGGATGCTCTCCTCGATGAAGAGGGGGTTCCCGCGCCGAACCAGCAATCGCTTGAGGGGCTCCAGCGAGGGGTCTTCTCCGAGGAGGGCCTGCAGCAGATTATCCACGCTCTCGGGGGGCAGCGCGTCGAGTCGGAGTTGGGTGTAGTAGGTCTTGCCCGCCCAGCCGTGCTGGTACTCGGGCCGGTAATTGACCAGCAGGAGGAGCCGAGCCGTGGGCAGGCTCTCGACTAGGCTGTCAAGCAGGGCCTGAGTCTCGGCGTCGATCCAGTGCAGGTCCTCGAAGACAACGAGGAACGGTTGCTTTTGACTCTCTTGGAGCAGGAGGCTCTTGACCGCGTCGAGGGTACGCTGGCGCCGCTGAGCCGGGTCGAGCGCCTGCCAATGAGCGTCCTCGACGGGGATGTCGAGCAGGGCCAGCAGAGCGGGCAGGGTCGGTTCCAGGGAGCGATCCAGAGTGAGAAGCTTGCCGGTCACCTTCTCGCGGATCTCGCGGTGGGTCTCGCGCTCGGTCACCTTGAAGTAGGCCCGGAGGAGGTCGATGACGGGCAGGTAGCTGGTGGCCTTGCCGTAGGACAGGGAGCCCGCCTCCAGGACGAGCCAGTCCTGGGTCCGGTGAGAGTGGGTGAACTCGTACACGAGTCGAGACTTACCGACGCCGGGCTCTCCCACGACGGCCACGACCTGGCCGCGGCCTCCATGCGTGAGGGCGAGCGCGCGGCGTATCTGTTCGATCTCGGCGTCGCGGCCGACGAAGCGCGTCAGCCCGCGGGCGGCGGCCACATGGAGCCGGCTTCGCTGGGTGCTGGCTCCGGTGAGCGCGTAGATCTCGACCGGGTCGGGCAGGCCCTTGACTGCGACCGGTCCCCGGGCCGCGACCTGCACGTAGCCTTCGGCGAGTTGCAGCGTAGCGGGCGCGAGCAGGATGGTGCCGGGCGTCGCCATCTGCTCCATGCGGGCGGCCAGATGGGTCGTCTGTCCGACCGCCGTGTAGTCCATGTGTAGATCGGAGCCGATCGCGCGGACAACGACGTCGCCCGAGTTGAGGCCGACGCGGATCTGGATGGGTACCCCGTGCGAGCGGAAGATCCCCTCGGCGTATTGTGCGACCGACTCCTGCATCCGTAGCGCCGCGTAGCACGCCCGTACCGCGTGATCCTCGTGGGCGAGCGGCGCGCCGAACAGCGCCATGATCCCGTCGCCCATGACCTGGTTGACGGTGCCCTCGTAGCGGTGGACGGCGTCCATCATGCGTTCGAGCACGGGGTCGAGGAGCTTGCGCGCCTCCTCCGGATCGCGGTCGGAGAGCAGTTCCATCGAGCCTTTGAGGTCAGCGAAGAGGACCGTCACCTGCTTTCGCTCGCCCTCCAGGGCGACCCTGGAGGTAAGGATCTTCTCCGCCAAGTGCTTGGGGGTGTAGGACTCTGGCAGGCGGGCCGCGGTCGCCGAGACGCCCTGGGTCAGCGATGCTCCGCACTCGCCGCAGAACTTCTGGGCCGGAGGATTCGATGCGCCACATGAGCTGCAGACGGCCGCGAGGCGAGCGCCGCACTCGCCGCAGAACTTCTGGCTTGGAGCGTTTTCGTGCTGGCACCGCCCGCATTTCATTGCGTGGCTCGTCCGCTCTCCAGTTCGGTGTCCGCCCAGCTTAGCTCAGCGGAGCCAACCGTCAGTGCGCATAACGCCGCGGTGAGCAGCCGTGGGCGAGCGAACGCGAGCCCACGGCCTGCTCGACTGCGAAGTTATGCATCCGGCCTCCTCGGCGCCCACCCACCGTGGAACGCACGGTTGATTTCGTGGGCATCGAAGGCGGACGGGTCGAACTTCCCGCCGGCCCATTCGCGCATGTCCTCATGCTCGGGATGCCTGGTATCGTTCATCACCTCGAGGAAATGGTAGTAGCCAGGCAGGCCGCCGACATCCTCCGGCGGGCACGCACCACGACCGGCCCGAACCGCCGGATAGCGCGCAGATGGCACGCGGGCGAGGATCTCCTCAAGGAGGAGTTGGTGCTCCCATCCGTCGCCGAAATCGTAGTCGTAGACGCACCAGTCGCGAGCCCGGCGAAGTAGGTCACTCAGACGCGTCGTCTTCTCGTCGGCGCTCTCGACGGAAAGCCAACGGGGACGGGATCCTGGCTGGGAGAGTTGGCGCACTCGGAACCCGTGCATGTGGCTATCGCTCCAGCCCATGACGGTCTGCAGCGTGTGGTGCAAGCGATCGAGCGTCACGCCGCTCTCGACTTGAACTCGCCGCCAGATCGGCGGCCGAGAATCGATCAGGGTGACCTTCAGCTCGTAGATCGATCGCGCCCTTTCGCCTGACCGCGCCTTCTGGCGAATCTTCGGCATCAGCTTTTCCCGGATGTATAACGCACACGTTGACCGGCCGCGGCGAGCGAATGCGAGCCAGCGGTCCGGTCGAACGTGATGTTCGACGATCTCGGCGACATGTGGGGCCATCGTGTCATCGCCCACGCCCGTGGCAAGAACTCGGCGATGCCGTGATCCCGCTATTTGACAACCGTTGTCCGGGCGACGCCCTGCGGGAACAGAGCGCTTGAGACGACGCGGACCGTTCCGGCGCTCTTGTTCATAATCGCGTGCTTGTCGCCAGCCTTCTCCGTCCAGCTTTCACCGGCCCTCACGATCCGTTCGCCCGCGTCGTCAACCAGCGTCAGCTCACCTGTAACCACCGTGACCACGACTGGTCCACTGTGGTAGTGCAGCGGGACGCCACTGCCGGGCGGCAAGTCGAGGACTTGATTGACCAGGGCGTAGTCACCAGTCGCGACGGTGATCGGGAACGACATCAGCGACACCCGGACTGGTGTCGGGGGCGGCGCCTGTCCAACTGCGCGCGTGGCCAGCCCACCGATGATCCAGGCGACCAGAACGGATACAGTGATCCGGTAGAGGTTGCTCCGCATCTCTCCACCTCCATGCAGGCGGCGGCCTTCGGTCAGGCCAACGATAGCAGCCTCTCGATGTCGATGATCGGCACTGGGTCCGAGGACATCTGGTCCCATCGGCCTATTGGAGTCGGCGAACTATAATTCGGCTGCAACGCCGTCATCTGCCACGGGATGCCGGCATCGAGCAATAGATGCAAGCATCTTTACCTGGATGGCGGCTGAGCATCTGCATAGAGATTCTCTCCGCTCGACGCCGGGCATCCAGTATTGGATGCAGGTTCGCCGACGATACGGCTCTGCAGGCCGAGCGCGACCACGCGATCGTAGCGCAACTGCCAGACTCTTCGTTGAGGATTCCACGTCCCACCGGCCTGCTTCACCCGGCCGCGGACTGCCACGTCAGCATAGGTAACGTGTAAGCCGACGATCTGGTCGTTGGCGAAGCGAGGCCGTGGCAGCTCCCAATCGCGTTCGGCGACGACAAGCTCCACGCTGGGAGGGGACGGCGCGGGCTGAGGGCTTGCGGAGCGTGGTCGATGAGACACGATAAGGCGAGCCTGTGGGGCTCGGCTCATTGAGGGCGGACGCGAATCCGCGGCGCTCCGACAGCATCGTGTACGAGAACGGAAGCCGCCTGAGAACTCCGGTCATGCCGCTCGCCCAGCAGGGTAAAGGACGAGCCTTGGCCGCGCAATGTCCCAATTCCGATACGAGCGCGAACGGATACGGTCGCCGACGGCTCGGTCTATGCCGGATATGCCGGATACGCTCAGGTCGGCCGGGATCGCACCGAGGGCCGGGATCGAGAGGAGCGCAAGATCCGTTGCCGCACGATCATCGGGACACGGAGACCTGCGGCGTGCATCGCGGCCTACCATACAATCGCCAGCTCGCGACGCGCAACACGATCGAGGGTCGGCGAGGCCATTCGCCCGTCTCGCGAGACGCGAGAGTCTCGCTACCATGGCGCTGGTCCGTCGAGTCGAGCGAGGAGGACGCGATGGTCGGGAAGGCGAAGGTGGGTCCTGACCGATTACATCTGGGACTCTCTGGAGGTCGAGAGGAAGACGCTCGAGGGCATGGCCGACCTCGTGGCTCTCCAGACGAAGAACCCCGGCGAGTTCCTGCCGGCGGCGGAAGACTGGGATGCGTTGCTCAACACCTATGCGAGGCCCATCACCGCCGAGGTCATGGCGCGGATGGGCCGGTGCAAGATCATCGCCTGCTACGGCATCGGCGTGGACACCATCGACCTCCAGGCGCCGACCGAGGCCGGCATCATCGTCACCAACAACCCCACGTACTGTGTCGAGGAGGTGGCGGAGCACACGATGGCCCTGCTGCTCGCCTGTGCGCGCAAGGCGGCGTTCTACGATCTGCCGGGCGATCGCTAGCGCCGTGGCGGTGCGCGCGGCCGGGTTCGGGATGCGTGTCCTCTACTGCCATCCCTTCATGCCGGACGAACCGCCGCAGGTCCCCGGCGAGAAGGGCGAGCTCGACGCGCTGCTCCGAGAGTCGGACTTCGTCTCGGTCCATCCCCCGCTCACTCCGGAGACGCGGGGTCTGATCGACGATCAGGCGTTCGCCCGGATGAAGCCCACAGCCTTTCTCATTAACTGCTCGCGCGGCCCATCGTGGACACCCCAGCGCTCGTCAGGGCTCTGGACGCGGGTCGGATCGCGGGCTGCGCGCTCGATACGACGGATCCCGAACCGGTCCCCGACCCGCACCCGCTACGCGGCCGCGAGAACGTGACGATCACTCCGCACGTTGCCTGGTACAGCGAGCAAGCGATGGTGGGGCTCCAGTCAGGTGCGCCCAATGAGGTGCGGCGAGTCCTGACGGGCGAGTGGCCCGTCAACGTCGTCAACCCGACGGTGCGGGGAAAGACCCGCGCCGGACTCTGAGCTGATCGGACTCAGGTCCTCCCCACGGGTTCCGGCCGCGCCGCGCGCTCGCCGCTGATCTCGGCATCGTAGCCCGGCCGCACTCGTGCGTCGATCACGCACACCTCGCCGTCCATCACCGCGCGCACGCCCTGCGCGATGGCGCTCCGGAGCTGCTCGGGCGCGGTGACCGGGCCGATGCCCTTCGCCCCTTGCGCCACCGCCAGCATGGCCAGGTCGATGTCCGGCTCGTTGATCCGCTGGCCGATCCACTTGTTCTCGACCGGCCGGCCCCGCATGCGGGCGACGCGCTCCTGGTGCGCCTCGTCGTTGTAGAAGGACCGGTTGTTGCACACGACGAGGAGACAGGGGATGCGGTAGTGCGTCGCCGTCCAGAGCGCCGTGACACCCATCAGATAGTCGCCGTCTCCCACCAGGCCGATCGGAACACGCCCCGAGCCCTTCAGCGCCAGCGCGGCGCCCACGGTGATTCCGGGTCCCGCTCCGACGCCACCGCCACCGTTACCGCCGAGGTAATCGAGCGGATGCGAAAAGTGGCGACATTCTCCGGGCCAGCCGAGCGGGAGCCCCGTCAGGCAGACATCCACGCCATCGGTGGCGTCGTTGAGGGCCGCGGCCACAGTCCGGAGGCTCAGCACGTCGCCTGCGCCTCGTCCCGGCTCTGACGCCCCACGGGGCGCCGGCGCCTGGCCCCGGGCGCGGCAGGCCTCGAGGAGCAGCGGCACCGCGACGTCTGGCTCGACGAGGAGGTGGACATCCACCGGTGGCAAGCCGAAGTAGTCCATGCTGAAGCCGCGGTGCAGGTGCACGTCGCACGATGCCGAGATGATCTTGGCCGTGATGGGCCGGTCGGCATAGACCTGCTTGAGCGTTCCCGCCAGATCGACCCAGTCGAGCGCCAGGATGACGTCGGCCTCGCGAGCCGCGCGCGTGGCGCCCTCGGACAAAAATGTGCCCGGCGGCCCGATGTGGAGTGGGTGGCCGGTTGGGAAACTCGCCCCCACTTTGAGGTCGGTGATCACTCGAGCGCCCAGCTTCTCGGCGAGCGCCACCCGGGCGCGCCAGCTCTCCGTCGTGCGGTGGCCGCGGCCGATGAGGATGACGGGTGCGGCCGCGCCCGACAGGAGCGCCGCTGCCCGTGCGACCAGTTCCGGCGCGGGGCGAGGCGGCTCCGGGGCACGGAACCGCGATGGGTCCGGCAACGGCGGCAGGTCCCCGAGCTTCGACTCTTGAAGCGCCGCATCGAGGTTCACGTACGTGGGGCCGCACGGGGCCGTCGTCGCCATCTGCGCCGCTCTCAAGAGGGCGTCGTACGCTGCGGGGACGGACCCGGGCTGGTTGTCCCACTTCGTGTAGCCGCGGACGAGCGCGCCCTGGTCGGACGCGGTGTGGATCCAATCGATCCACGGCCGACGCTTCGCGGCATCCCACGGTCCCGTCGCGCCGAGGATGAGCATCGGCACCCGGTCGCACCAGGCGTTGAAGATCGCCATGGTGGCGTGGAGCAGGCCGACGTTCGAGTGCAGGATAGCGCCCATCATGCGGCCGCTGGCCTTGGCGTAGCCGTGCGCCATCGCCACGGCGTTCTCCTCGTGCAGGCACAGCAGCATCTGAGGATGCTGGTTGCCGATGTGATTCACGAGGCTGTCGTGGAGTCCGCGAAAGCTCGCCCCGGGCACCAGGGCGACCCAGGGCACGTCGAGCGCCTGCAGCATGCGCGCGATCGCGTCGCTCGACCAGAGCTCATCCCGGGCAGTCGATGGCAGCGGGGTCTCGGGAAGGATCGTCGGCTTCATCGCTCGATGTCCGCCTGTCTCGCCGTCGTCCGCTCGGAGCAGTGCCGGCGCGCGTTCACGTCCTCGTAGCGCCGATGGTCCGGCGCCGCGAGCCCAGCGTACTCCGGCCGAGCGCCACGCCGCAAGGCCACCGGCGCTGTGTCCGGGCGTCCGTGCTATAGTCGCGCAACTTACCGGCGGGAGGTGACGCGACTTGGCCTACAAGGACCTCCGCGACTATCTGGCCGCTCTAGAAATCCGGGGCAAACTCCACCATGTGAAAAAGCAAGTTGATCCGGACTGGGAGGTTGCCGCCGTCATCCGCCGAGTTTTCCAGCGAATTCCACCGGCACGCCGGCCGGCGGTGATGTTCGAACACATCAAGGGTCATCGAATGCCACTCGTGGCCGGCATCCTCGGCGCCTCGCCGGAAGTGTACGCGCTGGCCCTCGAGACCACCGTGGACCAGATCGCCGACAAGTGGGCTCACGCACAGACCCACCCGATCCCCCCGGTTCGGGTGGGCACGGGACCCGTGAAGGACGTGATCCTGACCGGCGACCGGATCGATGCGACGGCGCTTCCCCTGTGCCGGTGGACCCGCGACCAGGACCCGGCGCCCTACGTCACCGGTCCGTGCGTGATCTCCAACGATCCGGAGACGGGGGAGCGCAACATGGGCACCTACCGTCTCATGCTCAAGGGGCCGCGCCGGTTCGGCCTGTTTCTGAGCACGACCTGGCGCGACATGTACGCCCACATCATGAAGAACGAGCGACAGGGGAAACCCACCCCGTGCGCCGTGGTGATCGGCTGCGATCCGTCCGTTCCGCTGACCTCGGTCGCGCGGATTCGGGGGGACGAGCTCGGCGTGGCGGGCGCGCTCCGCGGCGCGCCGCTGGAGGTCGTGCGCTGCGAGACGAACGACCTGGAAGTTCCGGCCCACGCCGAGATCGTGATCGAAGGGTACGTGCCGGCCGGCGTTCGGGAGCACGAGGGGCCGTTTGGCGAGTACACGGGCTATATGGGGTCGTCGGGCCCGAGCTTCGTGATCGAGGTCACCGCCATCACGCACAGGACCGACCCCATCTACCAGGCCTTCTTCAGCCAGATGCCGCCGAGCGAGTCGAGCTGTATCCGCGGCACCGGGCGCGACGTCGCGCTGCTCAAGCATCTCAAGCGCGATCTCCGGCTCCCCGTGCGCGACGTGCATCTCCTCGAGGCCGGAGGCGGCGCGGCCTTCCTGGCCATCTCCCTTCGTCGCGAGCATCCGGCCCTGCCCCAGCGGGCCATGTGGGCCGCCTGGGCCTTCGACCCATCGTTTTCGAAGTGGGTGGTCGTCGTCGACGAGGACATCGACGTCCGCGACTACTTCCAGGTCTTGTGGGCCATGTCCTGGCACGTTCAGCCCGCGCGCGACCTCTACGTCAACCGCGACACCGCGGGCGTGGCACTGGATCCCTCGGTCGCCGAGGAAGACGTGAACCAACTCGAGCGGAAGACGGTTCTCTCTTCCAAGGTGGGCGTCGACGCGACGCGAAAGCACACCTTCCCTGCCCGCTCCGTGCCCCCCCAGGAGGATCTGGACCGGGTGGACGCGCAGTGGGCCGACTACGGCCTGGAGTAACTGGCGTCGCCTCCCGGCGATTTGGAGAGGGATATCGGGACTCCAGCCAGGCTTCAGGCATCGCCTTCAGTCATGAGGAGGAAGGCCATGAGATTACGGCTCTGGATCGCCACGTTGATCGTGACGGCGCCTCTTTGGGTTACGGCGACGACGCAGGGACAAGCGGCCAAGCCCGAGGGAACGCTGACGGTGGCAGTGGCCACCTT
>JAHFDK010000254.1 GCA_023249095.1 Candidatus Rokuibacteriota bacterium
GTCTACGGCGACCGCCCGGATCTTCCGAAGCGCGAGGATCAGCCGCCGGCGCCGGTCTCGCCGTATGCGGTGTCGAAGGCGGCGGGCGAGCAGTATGCGGCCATCTGGACCCGTCTCTACGGCGTCGAGACGGTGGGGCTCCGCTACTTCAACGTGTTCGGCCCGCGTCAGGACCCGAAGTCGGAGTACGCCGCGGTGATCCCCCGCTTCATCCTGTGGGGGCTCTCCCGCCGGCCGCTCGAGATTCACGGCGACGGCACCCAATCGCGTGACTTCACCTTCATCGATAACGTCGTCGAGGCGAATATATTGGCGGCCAAGGCGCCCGGGGCGCCGGGCGAGGTGTTCAACGTCGGCTGCGGAAGCCGCGTGAGCCTTCTCGAGATCGTCGCGAAGCTCGAGGCGATCGTGGGGCGCCGCCTCCAGCGGCGACACACCCCCTCGCGCGCCGGCGACGTGCCACACACGCTCGCGGACGTCTCGAAGGCGAAGCGGCTGCTGGGTTACGCGCCTCTGGTGGACTTCGACGAGGGGTTCCGGCGGACGGTCGAGCATTTCAGGTCGTCGCTCAAAAGCTAGGAGGGTCGCCCCGATGCGCCACTTCGGATCGCTGCGGCCGCTCGCCGCGCTCGCGCTCGGTCTGCTCGTGTCGCCCGCCGCGGGGGCCGCGCAGAACCTCGTCGTGCAGAGCGCGACGGAGCCGCCGGGCCTGGATCTCACCGCGACGCCGGCCTCCGCGACTGCGGTGGTCGTCTTCTACAACGTGCAGGAGAGCCTGGTGAAGGTGGATCGCCACGGCAAGATCGTGCCGTGGCTCGCGGAGCGCTGGCACACCTCGGACAACAAGAACTACACGTTTTTCCTCAAGCGCGGCGTCCGCTTCCACAACGGGCGCGAGCTCCGGGCCGCCGACGTGAAGTTCGTCATCGATCGCGCGATGAACCCCGAGACCAAGCACCCCTACCCGGGATACTACGCGGCGATCGGCGACATCATCGTCAAGGACGATTACACGATCACCTTCACGCTGAAAGGCACCACCGCCAATTTCCTCCTCAACATGGCTCGCCAGGGCTCCGTCGTGTACCCGCGCGAGGCCGTCGACACCCTGAAGAGCGAGCCGATCGGCACCGGGCCCTACAAGCTCGCGGAGTGGGTGCGGGGCGACCGCATCGTGCTGGTGAAGAATCCGGACTATCACGTGAAGGGGCTGCCGAAGCTCGACCGGGTGACGTACCGCTTCATCCCGGACCCGAACGCGGCGCTGGCCGCGCTCAAGGCGGGCGATATCGACGCCGCGATGTTCGGTCTCGGCCCCGAACACGTCCCGGAGCTCCAGAAGGACCCACGGTTCCAGGTGATCATCGGCGAGACGACGAATGACGTCATCATGTCGATGAACAACTCGCGCAAGCCGTACAGCGACGTACGGGTGCGCCGGGCGATCACCCATGGCATCAACAAGCCCGAGGTGGTGAAGGGCGCGATGTTCGGGCTCGGCACCGTGCTCGGGACCAACGTCGATCCGCTCAACCCCTACTTCGTCGACATGTCCGGCGCCATGCCGTACGACCCCGGGAAGGCGAAGAAGCTGCTCGCCGAGGCGGGCTACCCGAACGGATTCGAGGCGGTCCTGCGCGTCGCGCCGCAGTACTACTACACGGTGCGCACCGGCGAGGTCCTCGCCGCCCAGCTCCAGAAGATCGGCGTCCGGATCAAGATCGAGCAGGTCGAGTGGGGCCAGTGGCTGTCGCGGGTGTGGAAGGACGCGGAGTACGAGCTCACCATCATCGGGCACGCCGAGGCCTGGGACATCGCCAACTACGCCAACCCGAAGTACTACTTCCGCTACGACAACGCGGACTTCCAGAAGCTCTTCACGGAGTCCGAGATCACCGTCGACCACAAGGCGCGCCGCGAGCTGTACGTCAGGATGCAGAAGAAGCTCGTGGAGGACGCGCCCGTCGTGTGGCTCTACATTCATCCGCGGCTGGCCGTGACCAAGAAGGGTGTGCAGGGCATCTGGCAGGACCTGCCGCTGCCGGCGTTCGATCTCTCAGAGGTCGCGTGGGCGAAGTAGCCCGGCCGCTCGCGTAAGGGCGTGCGGCGGTACATCGCGAGGAGGGTGGTGGCGTTCGTCGCGACCCTCTTCTTCGTCTCGGGCCTCGTGTTCGTCGTCGTTCGCGTGCTGCCCGGCGATCCCGCGCTGCTGATCATCGGTCCGGAGGGGAGCCCCGAGGCGGCGGCGCGGCTGCGCGAGGCGCTGGGGCTGAACCGCCCGATCCCCCTGCAGTATGTCGAATGGCTCACCAACGCGCTGCAGGGGGACCTGGGCGTGTCCCTCCAGTACGACCTGCCGGTGGGCCGGCTCATCGCGAGCCGGCTGCCGGTGACGCTTCCGCTCACACTCATGGCGGCGCTGTTCATGGCCGCCACGGCGCTGCCCGTCGGCCTCTACGCGGCCCGGCGTCACCGGCGGGCCGGAGACTATCTTGCAATGGCCGTCTCGCAGATTGGTGTCGCTGTTCCGGGCTTCTGGGCCGGGCTGCTCCTGATCTTGCTGTTCTCCGTTCACCTGGGCTGGGTGCAGTCCGGCGGCTTCGCTGGCTGGTCGACCGGGCTCTGGCCGGGCGTGCGGTCGCTCCTGCTCCCGGCGGTCGCGCTCGGGCTCTTCCAGGCGGCGGTCCTCGTGCGAGCCACTCGCTCCTCGGTGCTCGACGTGCTGCGCGAGGACTACGTGCGCACCGCACGCGCCAAGGGCGTGAGCGAGCTCTCGGTGATCGGCAAGCACACCCTCCGCAACGCCCTGATCCCGATCGTGACCGTGGCCGGGGTCCAGCTCGGCCAGTTGATGGCGGGCGCCATTATCCTCGAGTCGGTGTTCGCCCTTCCGGGCCTGGGACGCCTGGCGCTCGGCGCGATCACCGCTCGTGACCTGCCGGTCGTGCAGGGCGTGACGCTCTTCGTCGCGTCGTCGATCGTGCTCATCAACTTCGCGGTCGACCTGCTCTACGTGGTGCTGGATCCACGCATCCGCTATGACTAGCCGCTCCGCTCGGCTCCTCGCTCGGGCCTCGTGCGGCTTGCGACTCGGTGTCGTCGGGAGCCGCGGGCAGCCATGACCGGGCGGCGTCCGCTCCGGCACGTGACGTTCGTGCTCGGCACCGCGATCACGGCGCTGTTGATCGCCACCGCGGCGCTGAGCCTCGTCTACACGCCGCAGGACCCGCTCGCGATGTCGATCATCGGTCGCCTGCAGGGACCATCCGGGCCGCACCCGTTCGGGACCGACCAGTACGGGCGCGACGTGCTCTCGCGCGTGATGACGGGCACCGTCACCTCGATCGCGGTCGGCGTGATCGCAGTCGGGATCGGTGCCGCCGTGGGGATGCTGATCGGAATTCTCAGCGGCTACGTGGGGGGATGGATCGACGAGGCGTTCATGCGGCTGGTCGACGCGATCCAGGGCTTCCCCGCTATTCTCTCCGCGCTGCTCTTCGCGGCCGTGTTCGCCCCGGGAATCGCGATCAGCATGGTCGCCATCGGCATCGCGTTCGTCCCGGCCTTCGCCCGCCTGACGCGCGCGGGGTTCCTCGCGTTCCGGGAACGCGAGTTCGTCGTCGCGGCCAAGGCGCTGGGCGCGGGTGACCGCCGCCTCATCGCACGGCACATCCTGCCGAACATCCTGCCACCGCTGATCGTCCAGGCCACCACCAGTTTTCCGATCGCCATCCTCGCCGAGGCGGGCCTGGCGTATCTCGGACTCGGGACCCAGCCGCCGCACCCCTCCTGGGGACTCATGCTCCGGGAGGCGCAGAACTTTCTGTCCCTGAACCCGTGGTTCGCCGTGTTCCCCGGCGGCGCGATCGCCCTGACCGTGCTCGGGCTCAATCTGCTGGGCGACGGGCTGCGCGATCTCTTGGACCCCAAGACGGCGTGAGGCGGAGCGCCGATGCCAACGCCGGGAAACTATGGACTAAATTGTCCGATCGTTCCGCGCCGAGACCGAGCACTGAGACCTAAAGAGATTGACTTTTCCAGAAATGTGTCGGTATCGTAATGTTCGGTTTAGGCGCAACCAGAGGGCGGTGTACCGGCCAATCCACGTGGTGCGCCTCGGAGAGAGCACGACGATGAAGGTGTACAGCACCTCGTTCACGCTGTCGACCGAGCAGCGCACCGAGGTCTCGGATGTCACCAAGCGCGTGCGCGATGCGATTCAGCAGTTCCCCATCTCCGCCGGCATCGCACTGATCAACACCTTGCACACGACCTGCGCCCTGTTCATCAACGAGTTCCAGAGCGCGCTGATCGACGACCTGAAGCACCTCATCGAGCGGCTCGTCCCGGAGCGGGACGGCTACCGCCACGATGATCCGCGCGTGTCCGACTGTGAGCGCGGCAACGCGCACTCGCACCTCCGCGCGGCGCTGATCGGGCGGTCCATCGCCGTCGGGATCAACAACACCGAACTCATCCTCGGCCGATTCCAGTCGATCATCTTCGCGGAGCTCGATGGGCCGCGGAGGCGGGAGATTAGCATCCAAGTCATCGGTGAGTGAGGTCGATCCTCCCGGGCTCGCGCTTCCTCAGCACGAGGTTGAAGTACGGTAGCGCCAGCGAAGGCGGCCCGCCGAGCATCTTGAGCGTGCGGCAGGCGACCGCGAACAACGGCAGCAAGGCCCTTCGGGTACGAGACCGTGCAGTGTCGCGGAAGAACCGCCAGCCGTAGCCCGCCTCTTCCGTCGCATCCACGAAAGCGCTCCTCCCGACGGAGGGGAAGCACTCGCTCAGGGAAGCGTTGCGCCAGGCCCCCTGCCGGTCGAAGTCCTCGAACCGAACGCCTCTGAAGCGTGGTCGCACCAGACGCGCGTAGGCGAAGGCGATCCGCGGAGGCAACCACTGGATGCCGGGGAGGCCAGCGGAGTGCGTCTCCAGAGGGAAGGCGCGGTTCGGCGTATCCAGGATCACGAGGTGACCGCCGGGAGCGAGGACGCGGTACCACTCGTCGACGTAGCGGTGGCGGCCGTCCGGCGCGAGGTGCTCCACGACGCCCACGGCCAGGACGAGGTCGAACGCGTGATCGGCGAACGGAAGCCGCGTGGTCTCCGCATCGGTCAGGTGGAGGACTTGCCGCACCTTGGCGAGACCGAAATCTTCGACCTTGGCGCGCGTCATTTCCACGAACTCCCCGTCGACGTCGAAGGTGTCGATCACGGCCACGCGGGGCTGATCGTTCAGGTATTCCGTGATGTGACCGAAGGAGCATCCCACCTCGAGCACGGCGAGCGAGGCGGATCCACGCGCCGCCAGGTAGGCGAAGAGGCGCTCGAGGAAGTGACGGCCGCGCGTTTCCTTGAAGGGAAAGTAGAGGGGGGCGCGCTCGATGCCTTTTCGCTCGATCAGCATCCGGATGAGGCGCTCGCTGTAGTAGGTGTGGTGCTCGCGCCCCTGGACTCTGAGGACGCGCTCGCTTCCCCGGTCCTCGATCGCGTACCCGCTCCCACCCGAAGGCACGAGGGCGATTATAGGGCCGGAGGCGGTCAGGCGCCCTGATGTCCTTGACCGGGTAGCCGCCTTCCATGGAGCAACTTCCTGACTTCGTGAGCGTTTTAGTCGGCCGTCACGGTTTTCCTTGACACGCTGCGGGGCAGCATGTTCAAGTATTGAACGTTCAAATGATGAACAACGACCGGCGACCGGCCGCGTGACCGTGGAACGCCACGCCGAGCGCGACCTCGAGATTCTCACCGCCATCAGCGAGGGCCGCCACCTGAGCCAGCGGGCGCTCGCCCAGCGTCTTGGCGTGGCGCTCGGCTTGACCAACCTGCTGCTCAAGCGCCTGGCCCGGAAGGGGTCCATCAAGATCGTCGAGTTTCCGAAGAAGCCCGCGGCGGGCAAGCGCCTCCGGTACCTCCTCACGCCGAAGGGGATCGCCGAGAAGAGCCGGCTCACGTACGACCACCTGGCCTACTCGATTCATCTATATCAGCGCTCCCGACAGACCCTTCGTGAGTCGTTGAGCCAGCTTGTCAGGACGGGCGTGAAGCGCATTGTCCTCTACGGCACGGGGGAGCCCGCCGAGCTCGCCTACCTGACACTTAAAGAGTTCGGGCTCGAGCCCGTCGGCGTCTTCTCTCGGGAGCCGAACGGCCATTTCCTCGGTTTCCCGGTGCGACCGATCACGGAGCTCGTCGGCGAGGATTTCGACGGCCTCATCCTGGCGGCGTTCGATCGTCCCGAGCAGCACGTTGCGGAGCTGGCGCGCCTGAACGTGCCGCGGGAGAAGATCCTCACGCTCAGGCAGCTCACGGCGTCGGTGGTCGCCGCGGAGGACGTGAAGTGAGGGGGACGAGCATGGAGAAGGATCATCCCCGTTGGGATGAGCGCCGCGTGCTGGTGACCGGGGGCGCCGGCTTCCTCGGCTCGCGCGTCGTGGATGCGCTCAAGGGGCGGGGATGCCGGAGCCCGTTCGTCCCTCGGAGCCGCGACTACGATCTGCGGCGGAGCGAGGACATCGAGCGTGTGCTCCGCGACGCCCGGCCGGACATGGTGATCCACCTCGCGGCGCGCGTTGGCGGGATCGGCGCGAATCGCTCCCATCCCGCCGAATTCTTCTACGACAATCTGCTCATGGGCACGCAGCTTCTTCACGAGTCCTGGCGCGCCGGCGTCTCGAAGTTTGTCGGGGTCAGCACGATCTGTGCATACCCGAAGCTGACGCCGGTCCCATTCGCCGAGGACGACCTCTGGAACGGCTACCCCGAGGAGACGAACGCGCCATACGGTCTCGCCAAGAAGATGCTGCTGGTGCAGGCGCAGGCGTACCGGCAGCAGTACGGCTTCAACGCGACGCACGTGATGCCGGTCAATCTCTACGGGCCAGGCGATCACGTCGACCCGGAGAACTCGCACGTGATTCCGGCTCTCATCGGGAAGTGCGTCGAGGCGACGGAGCGGGGGGAGCCGGAGATCGTATGCTGGGGCGACGGTACGCCTACGCGCGAATTCCTCTACGTGGAGGACGCCGCGGAGGCGATCGTGCTTGCCGCCGAGCGCTATGACGGTCCGGAGCCCGTGAACCTCGGCTCCGGCGTGGAGATCAGCATCAGGGACCTCGTCCACGTCGTGGCGAAGCTCACCGGCTTCAAGGGCGAAATCAGGTGGGACACGACCCAGCCCAACGGGCAGCCGCGCCGGTGTGTCGACACGAGCCGGGCCGAGCGCTGGTTCGGCTTCCGGGCGCGGACGAGCTTCGAGGACGGCCTGCGCCGCACCGTCGAGTGGTACCGGACGCAGCGGACGCAGGGTTCCGCGCCGTGAACTGGCACGAGCTCAGCGTTCTGGTCACCGGAGGCACCGGGTCGTTCGGCCGCAAATTCGTGGAGGTCGTGCTCCGGGAGCTTCGGCCCAAGAAGCTCATCATCTTCAGCCGCGACGAGCTGAAGCAGCACGAGATGCGGCAGCAATTCCCGGACACCGGTGATTCGCCGGTCCGCTATTTCCTCGGCGACGTGCGGGATCGCGAGCGCCTTTACCGGGCGTTCTACGGTGTCGATGTCGTTATACACGCGGCCGCCTTGAAGCAGGTGCCCGCCTGTGAGTACAACCCGTTCGAAGCGATCCTCACGAACGTGATGGGCGCGAAGAACGTCATCGACGCCGCGATCGACTGCGGCGTCAAGCGCGTGATGGCGCTCAGCACGGACAAGGCTTGTCAACCCGTCAACCTCTACGGGGCGACCAAGCTCTGCGCGGAGAAGCTCTTCGTGGATGGCAACGCCTACGCCGGCGACCGCGGAACGCGGTTCGCGTGCGCCCGCTACGGCAACGTCGTCGCCAGCCGCGGCAGCGTCATCCCCGTCTTCCTCGAGCAGCGCCGCAACGGACGCATCACGATCACGGACCCCGCCATGACCCGTTTCTGGATCACCCTCGAAAAGGGCGTGCGCTTCGTGGTGGGGTGCATCGAGGAGATGCATGGGGGCGAGATCTTCGTGCCGAAGATCCCGTCCATGACGATCCTCGAGCTGTCGCGGACCGTCGCGCCCGATTGCGAGGTCGACGTGATCGGCAGCCGGCCTGGTGAGAAAACGCACGAGATCCTCGTGTCCGAGGACGAGGCGCGCCACACGCTCGAGCTCGACGACAAGTTCGTGATCCTGCCGCTCCGGCCCGAGCGGGCTGCGCAGCGCTGGACGGGGAGCCGCCCGCTCCGCCCCGGCTTTCGCTACGCGAGCGACACGAACCCCCAGCAGCTCACGCCCGAAGCGCTGACCCAGCTGCTCGGACCTCTGGGGTGACGGCTCAGGCCTCGCTCGCGATCGAGGGAGGCCGTCCCGTCCGTGCCTCGATGCTGCCGTACGGGCGGCACTGCGTGGACGAGGCCGACATCGAGGCGGTGGTTGCCGCGCTCCGCTCGGACTGGCTCACGACCGGTCCCATCGTTGACGAGTTCGAGACCGCGTTCGCCAAGGTCGTCGGTGTCCCGCACGCCGTCGCCGTGAGCAGCGGGACGGCCGCGCTCCACGCCGCCGCGTTCGCCGCGGGCATCGGGCCCGGCGCCGAGGTGATCACGACCCCGCTGACCTTCGCGGCCACGGCGAACTGCGTGCGCTATCTCGGGGGGACGGTCGTGTTCGCCGACGTGCGGCCGGACACGCTCAACCTGGATCCCGCGAAGGTCGAGGCGTGCATCACACCGCGGACGAAAGCGGTCATAACGGTCGACTACGCCGGCGAGCCGTCGGACCTGGATGAACTGGATGCGCTCGCCTCTCGCCACGGCTTCACTCTCATCGAGGACGCTTCACACGCCCTCGGCGCGACGTACCGGGGCCGTCCGGTAGGGGCCCTCGCGCGGTTGACCACGTTCAGCCTGCACCCGGTGAAGCACATCACGACCG
>JAHFDK010000255.1 GCA_023249095.1 Candidatus Rokuibacteriota bacterium
CGAGCAGCGGTCCGTAGCGGGTCGCGAAGTTCAGCGCCCGCAGCACCTGGAACACCTGCCGGGCCTCGCCGAAGTCGGGCTCCCCGTCCTCGACGCGGCAGCCTAGCGCCTCGAACGTCGCACGCTGCGCGTCCAACACGTTCGTCACGCGCCGGTCCACCGGCAGTCCTCCGAGATCGCGGCTCCAGGCGATGCTCACGCCCTTGAAGTCCCGGCCGAGCGGAGCGCGAAAGCGGTCGCCCGGTTCGGCGATGGCGATCGGCGAGCGCCGGTCCGGGCCCGCCAGCACGCTCAGCATCAGGGCGACATCCGCCACCGTGCGCGCCATGGGTCCCGGCACGTGCAGCGTCGACCATGCGGTGGCCGCCGGCCATGGCGGCACGCGGCCGGGCGCGCCCCGCAGGCCGACCACGTTGCAGAAGCTGGCGGGATTGCGCAGGGAGCCGCCGGTGTCGCTGCCGTCGGCGATCGGCACCATGCCGCACGCCAAAGCTACGGCGGCGCCACCGCTTGATCCCCCGCACGTCTTCGTCGGGTCGTAGGGATTGAGCGTGCGCCCGAAGATCTCGTTGAAGGTCTGCGAGCCGGCTCCGAACTCCGGCGTGTTGCTCTTGCCGATGGTCACGGCGCCGGCCGCCCGCAGTCGTTCGACGAGGAGCGCGTCCTGGTCGGGGACGTGGTCCCGATAGATCGATGATCCGAACGTCGTGCGAATCCCGCGCGTGGGCACCAGGTCTTTGTGCGCGACGGGCAGACCGAACAGCGGCCCGGCCGCCTCCCCACGCGCGAGCGCAGCGTCCTTCGCCCGCGCCTCGGCGAGCGCGCGCTCGGCCGTGAGCGTAACGATCGCGTTGACTCTCGGATTGACCCGCTCGATCTGGGCCAGATGCGCCTGGACGACTTCGGTGACCGAGACCTTGCGGGCGCGGATGCGACGAGCCAGCTCCGTTGCCGTCAGGAAGCAGAGATCGCTGCTCACGGGTTCGTCTCCAGCGCCAGTATAGCGCGTGGTCGAAGGGCCTCCCGACCCGTCCCTGGGAGTAGAATGACGGCGATGGTGAGCCGCGGCGGCGATTTCCCTCCACCTCGACCGTTCGGATTGCCGGGTCAGTACGACGAGAGCGGTATAGACCTCTCGCTGATCCGTGCCAACATGCGCGTCACGCCGACGGAGCGAGCGCGCCGCGCGGAGCGCGCACGGCGGGCCGCGCTGAGGGTGCAGGAGATTGGACGAGCCGCGCGATCAAAGCCCGCTTGAACGCTTCTGCGCCGTGCTCGCTGCTTCAGCCGGAGGCCGTTAAGCGCCTGCGCGAGCAGGAAGGCTTGCGCTGAGAAGATAAAAGCCGAGCAGGAGGGCCATGAACGAGACACGGACGCTGGCCGGCTTCGTGGCGCAGACCAAGTTCACCGATCTGCCACGCCGGCTGGTCGACAACCTCAAGATCACCGTCCTCGACACCTTCGGCGCCGCCTTCGTGGGGTCCGTCCAGCCGTGGGCCCAGCGCATCGCGGCGGTGGTCCAGGCTCTTGGCGGCACGCCCGAGGCGACCGTCATCAACCAGGGCTGGCGCACGGACGTCTCCCGCGCCGCCCTGGCCAACGGGGTCCTCATCGGCGCGTTCGAGTGCGAGCCGCTGACCGGGTCGCACGCGAGCGGCACCGTGCTGCCGGCCGCGCTGGCGGTGTGCGAGCGGGAGCACTTCGACGGCGCCGCGTTCCTCACCGCGCTGGCCCTGGGCTTCGAGGTGTCCGCGCGCATCGCGCGCACGGCCGTGGGGCTCGAGACCGTGCGCGGCTTCCACAACCCGGGCACGCAGGGGCCGTTCGGCGCAGCCGCGGCGGTGGGCAAGCTCTACGGCTTCGACGAGGAGCGACTGACCAATGCGCTGGGAATCGCGGGCTCGTCGAGCGCGGGCCTGCTCGAGTTCGCGTGGAGCGGCGGCGACACCAAGCGGCTTCATCTCGGGCGCGCCAGCCAGCTCGGGCTGGAGAGCGCGTTGCTCGCGCGGCAGGGCGTGCGCGGCCCGGCGACGGTGCTCGAGGGTCGTTACGGCTACTTCAACGCCTTCTCGACGCCCCCGCGCATGGAAAGGCTCGTTGAGGGCCTGGGCACCGAGTGGGCCATCGAGCCGCCGTCGCTGAAGTCGTACGCGACCCACGTCACTCACCAGGCCGTGGTTGAGGCGATCCAGAGCTTCAAGCGCGAGCACCCGCTCGACCCCAAAGCGATCACACGCGTCGTGATCAGCGGGGCCCCGCGGATCATGGAAGAGCGGCACACCGCGCGGACGCCGCAGGACGTCCTGGGCGGGCAGTACAGCTTGCCGTTCACGACGGCGGTGGCGCTGACGCGGGACATGTCCAATCCGCTCGTCTACAACGCCGACGCCGTAGCGGATCCGGTCGTGCGCGACCTGGCGCGACGCATCGAGCTGTTGCCGCTGGAGGACACGCCGCACGACGCGCCGGGCGTCTGGCCTGCTGAGATCCTCATCGAGTGCGCGGGCCAGCGCCACACGCTGCGCACCCGCCCCCACAAGGGCTCGCCGCCCAACCCCTTCACATGGCAGGAGGCGGTCGAGAAGTTCCGGCGCTACACGGCAACCGTCCTCGGCGGGCAGCGGGCAGAGGCCATCATCGACACGGTCGGCGGACTTGAACATGGGGGAGACATGGCCGACGTCGCTGGGCTTCTGGCTTTGAGATGACCCGGGGCGGACTGCTCAACCTTACACGAGCAACGCCAGCGGTTCCTCGATCAGCTCGGCGAGGGCGCCGAGGAACTGCGCGCCGCGGGCCCCATCCAGGGCGCGATGGTCGCAGGACAGCGTCAGCACCATCGTCGGCTGGACGGCCGGCTGACCGTTGAGCGCGACGACGCGGTCGGCGATGCGGCCGACGGCGAGGATCGCAGCCTGCGGCGGGTTGACGATCGCGCTGAAGGCGTCGACGCCGTACATCCCGAGGTTGCTGATCGTGAACCCGCCGCCCTGGATGTCGGCCGGCCGCAGCTTGCCGGCCTGCGCGCGGCTCACCACGTCCTCACGGCGCGCGGCAATCTCCGCCAGGCGCAGCGTGTCAGCGCGGTGGATGACGGGGACGACGAGGCCATCATCGATCGCAACCGCCAGGCCGACGTTGATGTCGGCGTTCTGCAGGATCGTGCCGTCCTTCCACGAGGCGTTCACGCGCGGGTGCTGTAGCAGCGCCGCCGCGACGAGCTTGACCAGCAGATCCGTGTAGGTGATGTGGGCGCCGGTCTGCTTGCGCGCCTTGTCCAGCCAGGAGACCAGGCGGCTCACGTTGACCTCGCGGACGAGATAGAAGTGGGGCGCGGTGGTCCAGCTGGTCGTCATGCGCTCGGCCATGATTCGCCAGACCGTGCCGACGCCGGGTGCGCCGACCGGGCGCACGCTCTGCGCCGCCGCGGGAGCCGCCGCCGCCGGGCGCCCCGCTGCCGAAACATCCACGGTTAGAACAGCGCCGCCCGGGCCCGACCCGCGGAGCGCGCTGATGTCGAGGCCGCGCTCGGCTGCCAATCGGCGCGCTTTCGGCGACGCCGCCACCAACCGCCCCGCCCTCCCGTCGCCGGCGGACGGCGCTTTCTGGCTCTCGACGTAGGCGAGGACGTCGGCCTTCTCGATGCGCCCGCTGGCCGTCGTCACCCGCGCGAGATCGACGCCGTGCTGCTCGGCGATCTTCCGGGCCAGCGGCGACGCCTTCACCGCCCCGGCCGACGCGTTGACCGCCACGGGCGGCGTCGGCACGGCGCCGGTGGCGGCTGCATTGGCCGCTGGCATGACAGCCGGCGCTGAAGCGCCCGCCCCCACCTCACCGACAGCCAGGATGACCGCGATCGTCTGTCCCACCGGCACCACGTCACCTTCGCGCGCGGTCACGTCTCGCAGCACGCCGGACGCCGGCGCCTCGATCTCGACCGTCACCTTGTCGGTCTCGATCTCGACGATCGGCTCGCCCTTCTGCACGGCATCGCCAGGACGTTTGAGCCAGTGGACGACCTTGCCGGACTCCTGGGCCAGTTCGAGCGCTGGCATGATGATGTTCGTCGGCATCAGGGCCTCAGCTCGTGAAGACCCCGCGGGCGACGGCGAGCGCGCGCTCGATCCCGACCGCGTCGACGTCCAGGTGGGTGACGGCGCGAATCCTGCGAGCGCCGGACGCACCCATGCGCACGCCGCGGGCGAGCAGGCGCTCGACGGCGACCGGCGCGGTGAGCGCGCCCGTCAGCTCGAAGAACACGATGTTGGTCTCGATCGACGAGGGATCGAGCTTCACACCGGGCAGGCCGGCCAAGCCCTCGGCGAGGCGCCGAGCGTTGGCGTGGTCCTCGGCCAGGCGCTTGACGTGATGGCGAAGCGCGTACACGCCGCCGGCGGCGATGATGCCGGCCTGGCGCATGGCGCCACCCATCTGCTGCTTGCAGCGCCATGCCTCCTCGATGAACGCGCGGGAGCCCGCCAGGGCGGCGCCGACCGGAGCGCCGAGGCCTTTCGTGAAGTCGATCCACGCCGAGTCAAAGAAGGCTGCGTAGTCCCGCGCCGAGACGCCGCGCGCGACGACCGCGTTCATGAGGCGCGCGCCGTCCATGTGGGTGGCGAGGCCATGACGACGCGCCACCGCCGTCACGGCCTCGAGGCGAGCCAGCGACCACACCGAGCCGCCGCCGTGATTGCTCGTCTGCTCGACCCAGAGAAGCCGGGTCCGAGGCGCGTAGCGCGAGCTCGGGCGCACCGCCGCCTCGACCGCCGCGGCGTCGAACTGACCGCACGGGCCGTCGATCGCGCGCACGTTAACGCCGGCTAGCGCGGCAGGCCCGCCGGTCTCGGAGTTGATCGGATGAGCCGTGTGGTGGGCGATGACCTCTTCTCCGGGCCGTGCGTGCACGCGCAGCGCGATCTCGTTGCACATGGTGCCGGATGGCAGGAACACCGCGGCTTCCTTGCCCAGAAGCTCGGCCACCATCTCGCAGAGCAGGTTGACGGTCGGGTCCTCGAATTTCTGCTCGTCACCCACCTCGGCCTCGCACATGAAGCGTCGCATGTCGGCCGTGGGGCGCGTGACGGTGTCGCTGGCGAGATCGACGTCGATGCGCATCACGCCTTGCGGCAGAGCGTCTTCGCCGCCTCGAAGACCGACTTCTCCGTCGGCACGGTGAGGTCCTCGAGCACCGGCGAGAAGGGTACCGGCACGTCCATCGCCCCGATGCGCTTCACGGGCGCGTCGAGATGATAAAACGCGCCCTCCGCGATCACCGACGCGATCTCGGCCGTGGTGCCGTAGCGCTCGTAGCCCTCGTCCACCACGATGGCGCGCGAGGTCTTCTTGGCCGACTCGATCAGCCGCTGCTTGTCGAGCGGCCACGTCGTCCGCGGGTCGATCACCTCGGCGCTGATGCCGATCTCTTCGAGCATCTTGGCGGCGCCGAGCGCGACCGTCACCATGCTGCTGGTGGCGACGATGGTCACGTCGGTGCCGGCGCGCTTCACCTCGGCCACGCCGAAGGGGATCGTGTAGTCCTCGGCGGGTACCGGCCCCTTGACCCGGTACATCATCTTGTCCTCGAAGATGACCACGGGGCTGTCGTCGCGAATGGCCGTCTTCATCAGCCCCTTGGCCTCGTACGGACCTGACGGCAGCGCCACCTTGAGGCCCGGGACGTGGCTCACCCACGCGTGGAGCGACTGCGAGTGCTGGGCGGCCGATCGGCGTGTCGCGCCCAGAGTAGTCCGGAAGACGATGGGCACCTTGATCTTGCCGCCCGACATGTAATGCGCCTTGGCGGCCTGGTTCACCATCTGGTCCATGGTCAGCGTGATGAAGTCGCCGAACATCACGTCGACGATCGGCCGCATGCCGGTCATCGCCGCGCCGACGCCGATGCCGGCGTAGCCGGGCTCGGAGATGGGCGTGTCGATGATCCGCTGCGTGCCGAACTCCTGCACGAGCCCGACCAGCGTCTTGAACGGATGGCCCGCCTCCGCGACGTCTTCCCCGATGAGGAACACGCGCGGGTCGCGCCGCATCTCCTCGGCGATCGCTTCCTTGACCGCCTCGCCGTACGTCAGCTCTCGCTCACTCATGACGGCCCCCTGGATCGGCGCGATCTCTTCATCCACGCGAGGCTGCCCCGATCGGGGCGCAGAGTCAAGCGGTCGCATGATCTAGAATCCATTCATGGCGCAGGAGCTCGGTATCGCGGACGCCATGGCGCTCGCCGTGGAGCTGCAGAAGCAAGATCGCCTCGAGGCGGCCGCCGAGCTCTACCAGCGCATCCTGGCGGTAGCCCCCGACTATCCCGACGCCTGGCACTTCCGTGGCGTGGTCGTGTTCCGGCTCGGGCGTCCGGAGGAGGCCGAGACACTGATCCGGCGGGCGGTCGACCTGGCACCAGACTATCCGGACGCGCACAACAACCTCGGCAACGTGCTCCAGCATCAGAAGCGCTACGAGGAGGCCATCGGCTGCCACGAGCGAGCCATCGCGCTCCGTCCCGACTATGCCGAGGCCCACAACAACCTCGGTAACGTGCTCCGGCGGCAGAAGCGCTACCAGGAGGCCGTCGGCGCCCACGAGCGGGCCATCGCGCTGCAGCCCGATTTGGCCGAGGCCTACCACAATCTGGGCCAGGCCTACGAGGCGCTGGACCAGATAGAAGGAGCGCTGACCGCCTACCGACAGGCGTCGTTGTTGAGGCCGTACAACTTCAAGTCCTACTTGCGGCTGGGGGCGGCGCTCTACGTGTCGGGACGAATCGACGACGCGGCAGACGTGTACAGGAAGTGGCTCTCGTTGGACCCGGAGAGCGATCTGGCGCGGCACCTGCTGTCAGCCTGCACGGGGCAGGAGGTGTCGGAGCGCGCGTCGGACGCGGCCGTGCGGAGCATCTTCGAGCCCTTCGCCGACAGCTTCGACGAAATCTTGAAGACGCTGCAGTACCGCGCGCCGGAGTTGGTGTTCCAGGCCGCCCTCGAGGTGATGGGGGCGCCGGCGGGCCGACTCGACATCCTCGACGCCGGGTGCGGCACGGGGCTCTGCGGCGAACACTTCAAGCCGTTCGCCCGGCGGCTGGTCGGCGTGGACCTGTCGCTCGAGATGCTCAAGCGAGCGGGGATGCGGAAGCTCTACGACGAGCTGATCCTCGGGGAGTTGACCGCCTTCGTGGGCGCGGTGGCAGCGGCCTGGCACCTGGTGGTCGCGGCTGACACCCTGGTCTATTTCGGAGATCTCGCACCCGTGATGACGGCGGCAGCGCGAGGTTTGCGGCCCGGGGGCCACCTGGTCATCACCCTGGAACGCGCGAGCGAGATGGAGGTGCCCCAGGGGTTCCGCATCAATCCTCACGGCCGGTACAGTCACACCGAGGCCTACGTGCGCGAGGTGCTGACCGCCGCGCGCCTGGCGCCCCGCAGCGTGACTCCGGTACACCTTCGCCTGGAGCTCAAGAAGCCCGTCGAAGGGCTGCTCGTGGTGGCGGCGCGCTGAGTTTTTCTAGCGCTTCACCCGGGCAGGATGGTCTGGACCATGGGTAGCCCCTCGGCCAGGCGCGTCCACCGCGCGTCCGGGCGCACCCGCCACAGCTCGCCGGTGTCGGTGCCCACGAGCACGCCGCCCGTCGTCTCCGGGTCGGCGGCGACGGCGTGGATCTGGGCCGCCGACGGCGAGTGATCGGCGTCGCCCAGCGAGCGCCACGTCTCGCCACCGTCGGTCGACTGGAACAGCATGGCTCGGGCGCCGCCGGCGTCCTTGAAGCTCGAGAAGGCCGTGGGTGACGAGCCCACCGTCACCGCGTGCGGCGGCCGAGGGTCGATGCAGAGGGGGCGCGTGTACGGTGGGGCCATTCCCGCCCACTGGAAGCGCCACGTCTTGCCGTGGTCGTCGGAGCGGAACATACCGGCGATGCGCTTCTCCATCGGCTCGCTGCGGTCGATGCGTCCGAACCCGGTGGAGGCGAATAGCACACCGGGCTCGTCAGGCTTGGCCACGATCATGTGGAGGTCGGGGTTGCCACCGGGCAGGGTGAACGTCCACGAGCGGCCACCATCCTCGGTGAGCACCACCCCGCCCACCTCGACGCCGACGCACCAGCGGTCGGGATTCGCGCGATCGATCACGATCGCCCGGGCCCGTCCGGGCCGCGGCGGATTGAGCGGCACGCACCACTGCTCGAAGCCAGGCGCTCGCCGGAAGGCGGCCACCTCCGTCCACGACGCCCCGGCGTCGCGCGAGAGGAAGACGCCGGCGGGCTCGGTGACGGCATAGAGCGTCTCGGGGTCGCCGGGTGCCGCCGCCACGTCCCACACCTCGCGGTCGCCGATCCCGCTCGCCTGCCATGTCCGCCCGCCGTCGGGCGAGAGGAAAACGCCCGCGGTAGAGCCGGCCAGGCAGTGCCCGTTCACCCGTGAAAGGTGGCGCACGCTCGGCCCCGCGAGGCCGCGCGACGACCCGCCCCCGGCCGAGTCAACCACGAAGATGCCCTGCGCCGTCCCGACGATCGCCGTTTTCATGTGACACCCCCCAGTGAGCGCGGCGTTCCTGCCGCGAATGGACCGACCATAGGCCAGCTCCGGGCGGCGCGTCAACCTGGGGCCGGACGACGTAGCTCGGACGGCGGGCGGCCGCTACGGCAGCAGGTCGGCCACGGCGATGCGGCTGGACGGGAACGCGAGAGGAACGACGGCGTCGGGCGGGCGCAGCGAGGCGGCCGATCGATACCGCCAGGCGTAGGCCGCGGATGGATCCGCCCCCGGATCGCGGTAGACCTCGAGGACGCGGTCGACGAGGTTCACGATCCAGTAGTCCCCAATCCCCGCCCGCGCGTAGAGGCTGCCCTTGTGCTGCCGGTCGAGCTCGAGGC
>JAHFDK010000481.1 GCA_023249095.1 Candidatus Rokuibacteriota bacterium
GATCTTTCTCGCCAAGTAGGCCGCCCGTGACGCGCGCAGTCCAGGGGGCAGCTCGCAACGCGCTGAGGCGAGCCGATGGCTAAGCCGAAGCCCGAGAAGAAGCGCGAGCCAGCGCCGCCGGCCACGCTCCGCGTCTTGCCGATGGAGCTTCAGATCGGCGACCGACTCGCCGACGAGACCGGCGACTGGGAGATCGTCGGCCGACCGTACACGACGGCGGCAAGACCGCGCGCGTTCGCGTCCAGAGGGTCGGCGAGCCCGCCGTCACCGCGATACGGACCTGGGCCGCGCACGAGCGCATCAGCGTGAAGCGAGCAACGAGCGCTGAGGAGGGGAAGCGATGATGCGCACCGCACGATTGGACGGTCTGCTCGTCGGTCGAGAAGTATCTACTCAGTGAGCGAGGCTGACTGCTACCCAGAGGACAGAGCGCTCTTTGAAAGGGCGATCATCGAAGAAGCGAAGCGCTGGGCCGCCGTCGAGTTCTTGTAGATTCATGCGTGTTGGTGGTGGTATGGAGGTTGGGTCGGGAGCGCCGAGGATGATCGAGGCGGTCGCAGGCTCTCGTTCGCGTGTTGCCGTCGATGAAGCAGCGCCATACGCTTTCGGCGCTCGAGCTGCCGGATTTCATATTCTCCGGAAAGCCGCGCGGCGCTCGTTCACCCGCTACTTCTACAAGCCGCAGCCGCTGCGCACGTTGGAGGAGATCCGCGCCGAGATCCTGGCCCTGGAGAAGGAGACCGAAGGGCTGCTGTCCGAGATAATCGGAGGAGATGGACAGTGAGGGAGATCCTCGGCAAGGCGAAAACCGTCCGTGAGCTTCTGAAGGGCGTGAAGTACTCGATCGACTACTACCAGCGCGAGTACAAGTGGCACGACAAGCAGATCCGCGAGCTGGTTGACGACCTGACCGGCAAGTTCCTCGAAGAGTACGAGCCCGGTCACGCGCGCAAGAAGGTGGTCGACTACCCGCATTACTTCCTCGGCTCGATCATCATCAGCAAGAAGGAAAGTACGAGCTACATCGTCGACGGGCAGCAACGCCTGACCAGCCTCACGCTGCTGCTCATTCTGTTGCGAACCCTCCAACGGGGCCGTGTCGAGCAGGTTAACCCCGACCGCTCATGGAACGGGCCGGGGTGGGTTGCCCTTGCAGTGCAGGAACCATTCTGCCGCGGTAGCTCCGCTTCCAGCGTGTGAAGAGACGGAACCCACCACCAAAGACGCGGACCGCTGCGTAGTAGATCCAGCGTGGGCCGAACCCGTCCCGACTGAGGATGTCGAGGAACACGCGATCTGCACCCGCTCGTGAGATTGGGAGGCCTGCATCCAAGAACTGGTAGAGAACGTCATGGACCAAGGAAGCATAGTAGGCCTTAGGCTTCTTGGTCTTGACGTTCGGGACGCCGTCCGGCGTTCCGAGAACGATGTCCCACAGGGCATACTTCGGGGTGCAACCGTCCCATGCGTATGGCGTGAGCACGGTCGCTTGACCGTCCTTGGTGATTTCGAGCCAACGCTTCCCGTCGCGATCTTCGAACGCAATGTCGGTCGAATGACTTGACGGCAGATATGGCTTCAGATCAATCGCATAGTTCGTGTCGAGCACGAATATCCACTTGACGCTGAACTGAGACATGGCTGGCTCCTGTCGGCGACGTCGTAGCTCCTGACTACCCCAGCTCACGCCGCCGCCAGTGAGCAGAGAATCGGAGTCTCTGGTGAACGAGACCGAGTTTCATCCTCAGATGCGCGGACTCCACGTTGTTGAGTGCGACCTAACCGCGCACGCTCAGCGGCCAGGGGCGAGCTGCTCGCGCTGTGACTCACAAAACCGTTGACCGAACGGCTCCTCCCCTGACGACGAAGACCCGAGGGCGCCGGTCAGCGCCGCCACCGCTCGCTGATGAAGGCTACCAGCGCCTGTGCGGCGCGGGCGCGGACATCCGCCGAGGGGTCTCGGAGGTCGCGCTGCCAGGCGGTGAGTGTTCGCTCGCCCTGGCCGGCGACGGGCGTCGCGACGAGCTGGGAAAGCAAGCACGCGAACGCCGCCTGACGCGAGACAAGCCGCACCATCGCCGACGGTGCGAGGGGCACCTCACCTACCGTCCGAGGAAGGCCTTGGCTTGGCGCAGCTCCGGACGCTCGGTGTCGGCCTTTGCGGCGATCGTCAGGAGCGTCGCGTAGTGCTCGCCGGCCCTCGCGCGGTCCCCTGCCAGCTCAGCCGCCCGTGCGGCGTCGTACGTGCCGTTGAAGCGGTTGGGCTCCTTCTTCATCGAGGCCTCGAACTCGCGCAGTGCCCCGGGCGCGTCCTTTAGCTCGAGCAGCATCTCCCCGAGCAGTTCGCGGGCGGGGGCGAGTGGTCCCGGCGTGACGGGGTGTTTCTCAGTCGAATCCTCGAGGTCGGCGGCGCTGCGCATCAGCTTCAGCGCGTCGTCGCGCCGCCCCTGGACGAGCGCCACCCAGGCGGCGGCGGCCAAGCGCTGGACCTCCACCTGCTCCGCCCAGTAGCCGACCTTCGCCTGCGTCAGCGCGTCGCGTAGCGCCTCGAGCCGGTCAACATCCTTTTGCGCCGCCGCCGCATCGCCGCCGCGGGCGGCGCCGAGGGCGCGGGCGAAATGCGTGATGGCCTCGGTGAACGGGAAGCGGGGGCTCGGCTGAGGCTCGAGCGAGGCGGCGAGGCCCCACGCGCGCCGCTCGAGCGCGTAGCGGGCAGGGATGGCGGCGCCACCGAAGAAGCCGGCGATCGGCACCATGCTCGCACCGGTGACGCTGGCCACCTCGTCGAGCAGGCGCTTGGCTTCACGATCCTGCGCCGTCTGTAGATATCCGTACATCATGTAGTCCATCGCGTGCAGGGCGCCGTCGCGCTCACCGTCGGC
>JAHFDK010000256.1 GCA_023249095.1 Candidatus Rokuibacteriota bacterium
CTCGATGCCCCCGGGCACGACGATCTTGCCGGTGGCGTCGATCACGCGCCCCGCCTCGAGGCCGAGCTCGGGCAGGCCGAGGGCGACGATGCGCTCCCCCTCGATGGCCACGTCCCACCGGCCGACGCCCTGCGGCGTCACGACGTCGCCTCCGCGAATCAGGAGATCCAGCATGGCTCGTCCTCCCATCACGTCGTTCACGGACTTTGCGTCTCGGCTGCGGGCCAGGGCCCTCCGCGACGTGCTGGACGGGTATCATGCGTCGGGCGTCGGGTCAAGGCGGCGGCGCGCGCAGCCGCCGAATCGCCTCCGCTTGACACCGAGCGAGATCGCACTCTATAACTCCGAGAAACGACGCCCGCGCGACGGCCTCGGCGGGGTTCCCCGAGCGCATGGAGGAGGGATTCACGCATGACATTCACGACTCCGGAGTCCCGGCTGTCTCGATCGCAGAGCGTGCGAGTGGTCGTCTTGGCCGGCCTGGTCTTCTTTGGAATCCTCGCCCTCGTCGGAGGCCGCGGCGTCGCCCAGGAAGTGCTCACGAATGACAGCGTCGTCAAGATGGTCAAGGCCGGGCTCCCCGACGCCGTCATCATCCAGAAGATCCGGGCTTCGGAGCGGAAGTTCGACACGAGCGCGGACGCCCTCATCAAGCTCAAGGGCGCCGGTGTACCCGATAAAGTCATCGAGGCCATGTTGGGTGCGCCCGCCGCGGCGCCGCCGTCTGCGGCGGCCCCATCGCCTCCCGGCGCGGCGGCCGCGGGCGAGCCCGTCATCGCACACGTGGCGGCTGGTAGCCAGAAGAAGCTGAAGTCCGTCATCGGCAACATGGAATTCAAGGTCGAGCCCTTCGGCGGCTCCCGGCAGGAAGTCGTCCTGCGGGAGCCGCGCGCGCAGTATCGGATCGTCGAGAAGGAGCCGGTCTTCCTCGCGCCAAACACCACCTACCAATGGGTGCTGGTTCGGCTCAAACCAGGAAAACGTGACCGGAACCTGCCGATGAGCGACCACTCGGGCTGGTGGACCTACGGGGGAGCCACTTACCGGCATGGCGTGGACCCTAAATACGCGATAAAGCTCACGACCGAGCCCGCGCCGAACGGTGGCCTCCGGCTCAAGCCCGGAGAGCCGCTGGCGCCCGGCGAGTACGGGTTAGTCGCGGCCAGCCGCGGACAGATCAACCTCGTCGAGGTGTTCGACTTCGGCGTGGAGTGAGGCGAGCGGACTAGCCCCTCAGGCGGGAATCGCGACCTTCTTCAGGAGCTCGAAGTCGTCGAGCGCTTTCCCGGCCCCTCGAGCAGCGCAGCTCAGCGGATCATCCGCGACCCGCACCGGTAGCTGCGTCACGTTCTGGAGTAGCCCGGCGATGCCCCGCAAGAGCGCGCCGCCGCCCGTCAGCACGACTCCCTTCTCGATGATGTCGGCCGCGAGCTCCGGCGGAGTGCGCTCGAGACACGTACGAACCGTCTCCACGATCGTCATGATGGGCTCGCGGAGCGCCTCCCGGATCTCCTCGTCGGTGACGACGAGGGTCTTCGGGACGCCGTCGACGAGGTCGCGCCCCTTGACCTCGATGGAGCAACGGTCGATGGCATCCGGATGGGCCGAGCCCAGGGCGATCTTGATCTCTTCGGCGCGACGCTCACCCACCAGTAGCCGGTAGTGCTTCCGGATGTGCTGGATGATCGCCTCGTCCATCTCGTCGCCGGCGATCCTGACGGAGTTGCAGTACACCGTGCCCGACATGGAGATGACGGCGACCTCGGTCGTCCCGCCGCCGATGTCGACGATCAGGTGACCACCCGGCTCGTGGATCGGCAGTCCGGCGCCGATCGCGGCGGCGGTCGGCTCCTCGATGAGGTAGACCTCGCGCGCGCCGGCCTGGAGCGCCGCGTCGCGGACCGCGCGCTTCTCGACCTGGGTGATCCCCGAAGGCACCCCGACGACGACCCGCGGACGGTCGAGAAACCAACCACGCCGGCGCCCCGTCGAGATCTTCCGCGCCCGCTCGATGAAATACTGCAGCATCCGCTCGGTGACGTCGAAGTCCGCGATCACCCCGTCCTTCAGCGGGCGAAGGGCCATGATGTTCTCTGGCGTACGACCGAGCATCGCCTTGGCCTCGTGCCCGACCGCGATGACGGTGTTGTCGTTCTTGCGTATGGCAATGATCGACGGCTCGTTGAGCACGATCCCTTGGTGCCGCACGAAGACAAGGGTGTTCGCGGTACCCAGGTCGATGGCAAGGTCGGACGAGAAAAGGCCCAGCAGACGAACTCCTAGCATCGACGCCAAGGCTAGCAAGACCCGCGCCACCGGCGCTTAACGATTGAACCGCCTGATTCGACAAGACCTCTGCCGATCGCGCTCCCTCCCGGGTGTGATCGAACGCTGACAGGGGCGACGTCCAGTGGACACCGGACGTGGAGGTCCAGCGCCCCCAGCATCCCGCGGGGAGCCCTACACCTTGCCCCAGTAGGGGCGGGCGGCGGGGAAGACGGGCTTGCAGCGCGTCGCGGCGGTCGGCCCGTCCAGCGAGTCGGCCGCTGAGCGCCAGACGGCGTAGTGCGGCGCGGCACGATGCGCTTCGAGCGCGGCCTGGTCCTTGTAGACCTCGAAGAAGTAATAGGTGTTCTCGTCCTGGTCATCTTGCAGCACGTTGAACCTGAGGCAGCCGGGCTCGTCCCTCTCGGAACCGAGCGCGTCCACCTCGATCGCCTCGAGAAACCGCTTTCGCTGGTCCGGCTTCACGCGCACTTTCACCCAGATCGCGAGCATTGAGGCCTCCTTGTGCCCGATGGTAACGGGGATGGTATCGCGAAGCGGGCGCGAACGCAGGGTCAAACTACGGCGCGAGGCGTCGCTTCCTGCTCGGTGCCGCGCTGGCCAGAGCCAGCGGTCCGCAGTATATTGCCGCCGTCCGGTCGCGCACTGACAGGGAGGCGACGCCATGCCCGACGGTTCTCTGCTCGTCAACAAGGCCAAAGCCGTCGATCCGCCGTCCGGAGCTGGATCCGGAAGCGGCTGGGCTGCGCATACTCACGGCGGACCGCTGACCCGCCGCTGGACCGAGCAGCGCTGGCTGCTCGACAACACGATCCGCGCGGTCGGGATGGACTGGGATCAGCCGCGCTCGATCTATCTCTCGGTCCCGTGCGGCCCCGAGGCCAACGCCGACTTCGCCGCGATTCGCCAGCGCATCACGAAGCTCGCCGACGCCTCGCCCGCCTTCGAGGCGGTCGCCCGCCGGCGTGAAACCAAGGCGCAGGCGGCCGAGCAGAACCAGGACTTCGTGACCGCGCGCGAGAACTACTTCATGGCGAGCGTCCACTGGGCCGCCGCGCAGTGGCCGATCGACGAGAACAACGAGCAGAACCGGTTCTACAACGGCAAGAAGCGCGAGTGTTATATGAAGTACGGCAAACTCGCCGACCACCACGTCGAGGCGGCGTGGATTCCGTTGCCGGGGGGCAAGTCGCTGCCGGCCTGGTTCCATCTGCCGCCTGGCTACCAGGGCGGGCGCATCCCGGTGGTGGTATCGCTCCCCGGCATGGACAGCTTCAAGGAGATCGGCGTCGCCATGTACGGCGACCGGTGGCTGTCCCGCGGGATGGCGGTGCTGGCGCTGGACGGGCCCGGTCAGTACGAGAGCCCGGTGCTCGACATCTACTTCAGCATGCCAGCGTGGATCGCGACCGGACCGGCGGCGGTCAACTGGTTGATGGCCCGCGCGGAGATCGATCCGGACCGCATCGGACTCGCCGGCAACAGCTTCGGCTCGTTCTTCGGCACGATCGCCGCCGCCCACGAGCCTCGCATCCGCTCCGTCGCGGTATCGGCCGTCTGCCACGAGCCGGGCTTTCACACGATCTTCGAAGAGGCGTCGCCGACCTTCAAGATGCGCTTCATGTACATGTCCGGCATCACCGACGAAGCCAGGTTCGATGAACTCCGCCACAGCATGACCTGGGAGGGACACGCGGAGAAGATCCGCGTGCCGTATCTGTGCGTCGCGGGTGAATTCGACGAGCTCTCCCCGCTCGAGCACACCGAACGGCTGATGAAGGCCCTCGGCGGACCCAAGCGCCTGGTCGTCTACCAGGACTCGCGTCACTCCGTCGGCAACGTGCCGGCCGCGAACCTCGGCCCCTTTCCGCCGATCCTGGCCGCCGACTGGATGGCGGCAAGCCTCGCCGGCAAGTCGTTCCCGAGCGAGAAGTGGTACGTGGAAGCGAGCGGGCGTATCGTCAAGACTCCATTCTAGACACGAGGCCACGATGACTGACTATCGCACTGTCGAGCAGCAGCTTTCCGCGGCCCTCGGCCTCCAGCGGCGCCCCGTCGCCGTCGCCTTCCGACCGACCCCACCTCCCGGCGTCCCCAAGTTCGCCGGCACGGAGCCCTCGGGGTGCAGCTTCTGGCGGCTCGCCATGAGTGAGCGGACCTTCTACACGGTTCCCGCGGATCACCACAACTGTCCGATCGGCAGCTACACCCACAACATCCCGCTGCCGCCCGAGCGCGCCCCGGAGCTCGGCCAGACGCTCGCGCTCATGACCGAGCTCGGCTATCTCAGGATGGAAGAGGTCCCAGGAATTCCACGCCTGCCCCAGCCGCCCGGCGTCGTGATTTACGCGCCGCTCGCCGACTCGCCCGTGGACCCCGACGTCGTGCTCGTCGCGGGTCGGCCCGGCCGCGTGATGCTCCTGCAGGAAGCCGCGCTGCGCGCCGGCGTCGCGGCGCCCGCTCCGCTCCTCGGCCGGCCGACGTGCATGGCGCTCCCGGCCTCCCTCGCCCAGGGCGTCATCGCGAGCACGGGCTGTGTCGGCAACCGGGTCTACACGGATCTGGGCGAAGACGAGCTCTACGTGATGATCCCTGGGAAGGACGTAACGAGAGTGGCCGCGGAGGCCCAGACGATCGCGGCCGCCAACCTCAAGCTGTCCGAGTACCATCGGGGGCGACGTCAGGCCCTGGCGACGGAATAGGCGCTCAGCGAGGAGGCACGAAGATGTCAGAGACGTCAGGGACTCCACTCCAGTTCCAGCTGAGAAGGCTCGGACACGTCGTGCTCAACGTGACCGATCTCGAGGCGTCGGTGCGTTTCTACACGGACGTGCTCGGGTTGCAGGTCAGCGACCGCTACCCCGAGAGCATGGTGACGGGTGGCATGGTCTTCATGCGCTGCAACGCCGACCACCACGGGGTGGCCCTGGTCGGCGGCGCCAAGAAGAGTGACCGGACCAGCCTGAACCACTTCGCCTTCGAGGTCGCGACGCTCGACGAGGTGTTCCGCACGCGGACCTGGCTGCGCAAGCACGGTGTCCCGATCGTCTTCGAGGGGCGCCGACGCGCCGGCTGTCAGATCGCCGTGGAGTTCCAGGACCCCGATGGTAACAACCTCGAGATCTACTGGGGCATCGACCAGGTCGGCACGAATGGATACGTACGTCCGGCGAGCGAGTGGCGACAAGCGCGCACCCTGGAGGACGCCGTCGCTAACCTGCCGCCCGGCCAGCGGCTGCCACCGAGGATGACCACGCCGGCCTGAGCCTTGGCCCCAGACGGGAGCACCGCGCCCTGCCCAGCCTGAACCTGATCGGCCAGTCGCTCCTCGCGGGGCTCTTCACGGGTGGTCTCTACGCCTTGCTCGGCCTCGGGCTCAGCCTGACCTGGGGCCTGCTCCGCGTCATCAACCTCGCCAACTTCGCGCTGGCCTTTCTCGGCGCGTACCTGACTTACCAGCTCGCCACGGCCTTTCGGCTCGACCCGATCCTGACGCTCGTGGTGATCGTGCCGGGGTTCTTCGCCGTCGGAATCGGGCTGGAGCTGGGATTTTTGCGCTTCAAGATCAACGAGCTCACGTCGCTGATCGTGACCTTCGGGCTCACGGTGATCCTCGAGAGTCTGATCCAGTGGATCTGGACCGCCGACTTCCGGCGCCTGGAGTGGCCGTACACGCGAGTGTCGCTCCGGATCGGGACGCTCTTCGTGGGGCTGACGGGGCTCCTCGCGTTCGGCGCCGCCGCGCTCTTGACATTCGGGACCTGGGCGTGGCTCCGCTGGAGCTACCTCGGCAAGGCCGCGCGCGCCAGCGCGCAGGACGGGCCGATGGCCGGCGCGTTCGGCGTCAACCGCCGCCGCCTCGCGCTGCTGCTCGCCGGCCTCAGCGCAGCCTACGCAGCCGTCGCGGGACTCTTCATCGCGCTCAACCACACGCTGGCGCCGTCGCAGATCTACTCGTGGATCGGCGTCGTCTTCGCCGCCGTGATCATCGGTCGCCTCGGCAACGCCCTCGGCCTGCTCGCCGCCTCCGTCTTCATCGCCTCGAGCGAGGCGTTGACCATGGCGGTCACCGCGCCGGGCTGGGCGCCGCTCGTGTCCTTCACGCTGCTGATCGTGATCTTGTTATTGCGGCCCGAGCTATGATCGCGGCGCGGCTCCCCCCGGCGCTCCCGCTCGTCGTGGCGGGCGTCGCGCTGGCCCTGGTGCCAGCGCTCAAGCTCCCGGCCTTCTACGAGACGTTCCTTTACCTGGTGCTCTTCTGGGTGTCGCTGGCCACGAGCTGGAACATCCTCAGCGGGTACGCCGGCTACTTCAGCTTCGGCCACGCCGCGTTCTTCGGCGCGGGCGTCTACACCACGGCGACACTCACGACCGCCGTCAATGTCCCATTCCTCTGGACGCTGCCGGCGGCCGGCCTGGTTGCGGCGCTGCTCGGGAGCGGCATCGCGGCGGTGGTCTTCCGCGTCCGCGGTGTCCGCGGCGAGCTCTTCGGCCTCCTCACGCTCGCCGTCACCTTCGTGCTGTCCACGATCGCCCTCAACACCAAGATCGATGGCGGCCCGGGGGTGTTCCTGGCCGCGGTCCCCATCCCCACGCTCTTCGGCGCTCCGGCGACGACGCTCTACCACCTGGCGCTCGCGGTCGCGTTCCTCTCCGCCTGCGCCGCCCTCGCGATCTATCGCTCGCGCTGGGGCATGGGACTCTTCGCCATCCGCGACGACGAGGACGTCGCCGAGGTCCTCGGGGTCCCCACCTACCGATACAAGCTCGTCGCCTTCGCGCTGAGCTGCTTCATCGCCGGGCTGATCGGTGGGATTCACGCGATGTTCGTGACGTACGTGACCGTCGCCGAGACGTTCTCCGTCGGTCTCACCGTGGACGCGATCATGATGGCCGCCCTGGGCGGCACGGGCTTCTGGTACGGCCCCGTCCTGGGCGCCGCCATCGTCACCACGCTCACGCAATCCCTCACCGGCGGTGAGAGCGCGATCCTGAATCGCGCGCTCATCGGCGGGATTCTGATCGTCGTCATCGTCTTCCTGCCGAACGGGGTCGCGGGCGGACTGGGACGACGCGGGCGCCGGGGGGCTGTGTCGCCCGTCGAAACGGCCACGCCCCTCACCGTGGAGCTGCCGCGGGCCCCGGTGACATGGCAGGCCGCAGCCCCGCTGCTCGCCTGCACCGACGTGAAAAAGGCGTTCCGTGGCCTCCAGGCCCTCGCCGGCGTGACGCTCGAGGTTCGGGCCGGTGAGATCCTCGGTCTCATCGGGCCAAACGGCTCGGGCAAGTCGACGCTGATCAACGTGGTCAGCGGCTACTACCAGACCGACGGCGGCCGGATCGCGCTCGACGGCCGGGACATCGCCCGGGTCCGGGCTCACCGGATCGCCGGGCTCGGCCTCGCCCGCACCTATCAGATCCCGCGCTCGTTCCGCCGGCTCAGCGTCGTCGACAACGTCGCCCTCGCGGCGATGTTCGGGGGCGGCGGCCACGGCCGCGAGAGAGGGCGCCGCCTCGCGCGATCCTGGCTCGCCTTCGCCGGTCTCGAAGCCAAAGCCGACGCGCTGCCCGACGAGCTGAACCTGCTCGAACGCAAGTTCCTCGATCTCGCCCGTGCCCTCGCGTCCGAGCCGCGGCTGGTGCTCCTGGACGAGGTGCTCTCGGGGCTGACGCCGGCACAGATGACCGACGCGCTCCAGCTCATCCGCAAGATCCGCGACCGCGGCACGACGGTCGTCTTCGTCGAGCACATCATGCGCGCGGTTCTCGACCTGGCCGACCGTGTCGTGGTGCTGAGCTACGGGCAAGTCATCGCCGAGGGACTCCCACGGCAGGTGATGCGCGACCCGGACGTCGTCCGCGCATATCTGGGCAAGGCCTATGCTTGAGATCGAGCATCTCGAGGTTGCCCACGGTGACGCAGTGGCCGTCTGGGACGTGTCGCTCAGCGTCCGGCCCCGAGAGCTCGTCACCGTGGTGGGCCCGAACGGCGCCGGCAAGACGACGCTCATCAACGCGATCGCCGGCCTCCAGCCGATCCGGGCGGGAAGCGTTCGACTCGATGGGAGCGATCTCGCGTCGGTTCCGGCCCACGCGCTCTGCCGCCACGGCATCGCGCTCGTTCCCGAAGGTCGCCGCCTCTTTCCCGCCATGACCGTGGAGGAGAATCTCGAGATCGGCTGCTACGCTTCGCCCGCGCGGAAGCTACGAACCCAGAGCCTCGAGCGCGTCTACGCGACCTTTCCGATCCTGCGCGAGCGTCGGAGACAGCTCGCTGGCTCCCTCTCCGGCGGGCAGCAGCAGATGGTGGCGATCGGGCGGGCCCTCATGGCCTGCCCGCGGCTCCTTCTCCTCGACGAGCCGTCGCTCGGCCTCGCGCCTCAAATCGTCGATCAGGTGTTCGAGGTGGTCGCGGGTATCCACGCCGACGGCGTGGCGGTGCTGCTCGTCGAGCAGAACGTCGTCCAGGCCTTCGCCATCGCCGCCCGCGGGTACGTCCTC
>JAHFDK010000257.1 GCA_023249095.1 Candidatus Rokuibacteriota bacterium
AGGGGGACTCGCTGCGCTCGATCTGGAGGCCGAGCCAATTAAGGCATTGGCAATGGCGCTTAGATCGGCCGATAAGACGACGACAGAAACGATCTGGTCGGGGGGTGGCGGGTTTCGCGTCCTCGAAGTGGGTCGCTCGATGTTTGTCGAGGTCGAGGGCCGCGTTTACCTCGCGGAGTGGGCGACCAATGGCGCGCTCGCCGAAGCCATCGCCGCGCAGTACGGCTACGCGTACGAACCCGACCCGCCATTCGCCGGACGGCGAGGCCGAACAAGACTTGCAGTTGTCGACGGCCTTGTGAACGAGGGCGTAGTCCGACTGCTGGTCGATGCTTTGCCACCAGGTGAGAAGGTCGCGATATGCGGCACCGCTATTGACCCCGACGCCCGTACCACGTTGAGGGACCTGCGCCGCGGTTCAACGATGCGTAAGGTTCCTGCAGCGCTACTCGACGAGTATCGCCAATCTCGGCGCGAGTGGCTGCGCTTGGCCAACTCCCTTGATTGGGCGGACGCCGCTGCGCTGCTCGAGACCGATAACGGGGCGAGTGACCCGAAGCAGGACGCCTGATGGCGCTCGATATCGACGAGGATCTAATCGAGGAGATCTCGTCTCGCCTGGATCTTCGCGAGCCCAATCGAGAGGCGCTTGAGAGCTTGGTGCTGGAGCTGGCCCAGCACTACTCGGTGGACGCTAAGCCACCCCCGTTCGAGGCGGTCATCGACGCTGCGACTGGAGTTGGAAAGACCTACATAATCGCTGCGGCCATCGAGTACCTCGCTGCCCGGGGTGTCCGTGACTTTGCCGTCATCGCACCTGGGCGCACCATCCTCAACAAGACGATCGCCAACTTCACACCTGGCCACCCCAAGAGCCTTCTAGGGTCGATGATGGCCTCGCCCCAGTTGATCACCGCGGAGACGTTTAGCACGCCGGCTGTACGGGTGGCGATGGACGATGACGCTCAGACGAAGCTGTATGTCTTCACCGTGCAGTCGTTAACGGCGCCGACGACGAAGCAAGGCAAGAAGACCCATGAGTTCCGGGAGGGCCTCGGCGCAGGCTTCTACAAGCATCTCGCCAGCCTCGAAGACCTCGTCGTCTTCGCCGACGAGCACCACTGCTACTTCGGTGAAGTGTTCTCTGCCGCGATCAGGGAACTGCACCCGCATGCCATCGTCGGGCTCACTGCAACGCCGGATCCGAAGACCCCGGATGATCAAATCATTTACCGGTACCCCCTCGCGGCGGCTATCGCTGAGAAATGGGTGAAGACGCCGGTAATCGTTGGCCGGCGTGACGACCGCGCTGACACCTTGACCAAGCTCACCGATGGCTTGGCACTCTTGAGCTACAAGGACGATGCACTCGAGGCATATTGCATCGAGACGGGGAATCCGCGAGTAAATCCTGTGATGCTCCTGATCGCGAAGGACACGGCTGAGGCGGACGACTTCCGTGATGTCCTCGCGTCGCACGAGTTCGATGGCGGCAAGTGGGCCGACACGATCCTATTGGTGCACTCAAAGCTCAAGGGCGACGGAGAAGGAGAGGGCCCTCGCCGACCTGGCGGCCGTTGAGGAGCCTGATTCCAAGGTCCGCGTCATCATCTCGGTCGGGATGTTAAAGGAAGGTTGGGACGTAAAGAACGTCTACGTGATCGCTTCGATGCGCCCTTCGGTGTCGGACGTGCTCACCGAGCAGACTTTGGGCAGAGGTCTCCGCCTCCCTTTCGGCAAGCACACCGGGATCGAACTCCTTGACACCGTAGAGGTCGTCGCGCACGAGAAGTACGCCGATCTGCTCAAGAAGGCCAATGTCTTGAACGAGCAGTTCGTTGACAAGCGAACGCGGGCGGTCCTTCGCCAGAATGCGCAGGGAGAAGTTGTTGTCGTCTCGGAAACTGAGAGTGTCGCGACGCCCGTTATCGGCTCGGACAGCTATGAGTTTGTGAAGGGTGACTCGGACACGGTACAGGAGGCAGTGTCGACCGGTGCCGCCGCCGTCGAGTCGATCGAGGATCGGAAGAAGTCCGCGGCCACGGAGACCGCGGATCTCGCGATGGTGCAGGAGTTCGCTCCTAGGGACGGGATGCCTACTGTGGAAGTTCCGATCCTTCGGATGACGAAGGTCGAGGCGCGCTTCTCGTTAGCCGACATCGTGGACCTGGAGCCGTTCCGAAGGCTCGGCATGCAACTTGCGGCCAATCCCGACACCGAGCTGCAGCGCGTGAAGGTAAGCGCGAAGGTCGTCACCGGCAAGGACGGTCTACGTCGCACCGAGCTCGTCACGTCTACCGCCGTGGACCGACTGAAGGCCTCCAGTCGACTCCTGCCCCTCGAGGATCTCGTGTCGGAGCTCACTGACGCAATACTCTCGGCACCGGTCGTGCCGCAGCGTGCTGACCAAGCCAAACAGGTCAGCCCGATCATCGCAGCCTTCCTTGACGGCCTTGGTCCGGATGCTGGGAAGTTGTTGTCTGCCTTTGGGGACCGGGCAGCCGCGAGACTTGTTGCCTTGGTGACGGTCGAGCATCGTAGGGCCCTCGCGGCACCTCATTTCGAGAGCGTCGTCGAGATCAGGAAGCTCGATCGAATCCGGGCTTCAAAGCGCGCGGTTAGCCAGGACCGCACCGGAGCGTTCTCGCGGAGCCTCGCGTACAGCGGATGGAAGCGGAGTCTGTACGGGGCGGACTGGTTCGACTCGTCTCCTGAGCGCGCGGTGGCGAACATCATCGACGACAGCGAGGATGTGACGTGCTGGGTCCGGCTGCAGACAGGCGAGCTTCCAATTCTTTGGCGTTCCGACGGGCGGGAGTACAACGCTGACCTTGTAGTAGTCGGTAAAGACGGCACACGCTGGGTGGTCGAGGTGAAGTCTGACAAAGATATGGACAGCGCTGATGTTCAAGGTAAGCGAGCAGCTGCGATGAAGTGGGCGAACCATGTCAACGCTTCCGACGCTCATGAATTGAAGTGGCGATACCTGCTCGTGGGCGAGACCGACATCATCCAGGCCAAGCACGCCTGGTCAGCGTTGCAGAAGCTCGGTAGTTAGCGACGCCGGTGCTACGGATTCGGGGCGGTCCCACGGGTGTGACATCCGGGGCAGTTGCGTGAGCAGGAACCCCACGCCACCGCGTCCGGCTCAGCTCGTCGTACCAGTTGGAGCAACTCCCTGATGGACGATGCGAACGCGGCATCAATGGACACGCCGTTCGTAGTCGGGCAGCTGGTCGCCGTTCGCGCCGATCCATCTCGGAGCGGTCCAGTAATCGCCGTGCTGCCCGCCGTGAACGGCCGCGCGAGGTACCGCGTCTTCCACTCGAGCGCGGTGACAAGGGAGTACGCCGAGGAACAGCTCATCGCGGTGGATGTACCACCGCCGGATCCATGGGCCGATGGCCTGGTTGAGGGCCCTTGGGTCGATGTGGAGTCCTTCCGGGCGCGCCTCATCGCCGCACGGTTGGCCAATCCTCAGATCGATCACATCTACGCGCTCCACTCCGCTCGCATTCAATTCATTCCCTTCCAGTTCAAGCCTCTCCTGCGCATGCTCCGCTCGGATCGACCCCGTCTCTTGATCGCGGACGACGTCGGTGTAGGCAAGACCATCGAAGCAGGCCTCATTCTCAAAGAACTCACCACGAGGCAGCGTCTCGATCGCGTTCTCGTGATGTGCCCGAAGGCGTTGACGGTAAAATGGCGCGCCGAGATGCGCCGCTTCGACGAGGAGTTCCGCGTCCTCGATGCGCGCTCCCTGCGTTACTGCCTCGACGAGGCGTCACTCGAAGGTACGTGGCCGAGTGAGTACTCCCGCACGATTGTCCACTACGAGCTGGCGAGGATGGAGCCCTACCTCACGGGTGTCGATGGTCGATCCCGTCGACATCCAGGTCTCCTCGAAATCGACCCGGCGCCCCACTTCGATCTCGTCATCGCCGACGAGGCCCACCACCTCCGGACGCCGGGAACCGGCTCGCACCGGTTGATGGAGTACCTGTGCGACGTCGCTGAGGCGGTGCTCATGTTGACGGCGACTCCTGTGCAGGTGTCAGCCGACAACCTCTTCGTGCTCTTGTCACTGCTGCGCCCTGATCTCTTTCCCGACCGAGCCGCCTTCCGCGAGATCACGGAGCCCAACAGGCATATCACTTCTGCGATCCGAGCTCTTCGAGCGGGCCCCGCTGCGGGGGTCGACTGGCTCGACCAGGTTCGGGTGGCCCTTGACGCCGCGGCGGATACGACATGGGGGCGGAGCGCCCTCATCCGGGACATGGCCTTCTCTCGCGCCCGGAGTCACGCCGTAAGTGGCCAACTTGACGACGCCGAGCGAGTTCGCTGCATCCGGGACCTGGAGGAGGCTCATTCGCTTGCGCACGTCATGAACCGAACGAGACGGCGCGACATCGGGCGGTTTACGATCCGCGAACCGCGAACGGTTTCGGTCCAGTTCAGTGCGGAGCAGCAGGCCTTCTACGACAGCGTGCTGTTGTTCCGAAGGCGGGTGCTACTCGAAGAGCATCCCCCGCAGGTCGTCAATCTGATTTTGGACACGCTCGAGCGGCAGGCCGCGAGTTCCATCACCGCACTCGCTCAGGGCATCGACGGTCTGCTCAGCGCGAACGGCTTTCGACTCGCGGCCCTCACGGATGATCCCGAGTTGGACGATACGCCCTCGGAGGGCTTCTCGGGGCTTCAAACGGATGCCACGGCCCTACTCGCGCAAGCCCGCGCACTGTCGCCAGAGGATCCGAAGTTCGATCGTCTCCTGGCTCTGGCGCGAGAAACAATCGACGAAGCAGATGGGCCCGGGAAGGTCTTGGTCTTCTCGTTTTTCCTCCATACGCTTGCCTACCTGCGGCGCCGGCTCGCTGAGGCGGGTATTCGCGTTGAGGTGATAACCGGTCGGACCCCTGACGAGGAGCGCGAGGAGCTACGAAATAGGTTTCGGCTCGAGCGGTCGGAGCCAAACGCTATCGACGTGCTGCTTTCATCCGAGGTTGGTTGCGAAGGCCTCGACTACGAGTTTTGCGATCGCCTCGTCAACTACGACATCCCTTGGAACCCGATGCGTCTCGAACAACGCATCGGACGTATTGATCGGTTCGGCCAGCAAAGCGAGAAGGTGCTGATCTTCAACTTCGTCACGCCTGGCACGGTTGAGGAGCGAGTGTTCTTCCGTTGCTACGAGCGGCTCGGTGTCTTCCGGGACACGGTCGGGGACCTCGAAGAAGTGCTTGGTCCCGTGGTTCAGGAGCTGACGCTGATTGCGCTGGAGCGCTCGCTTAGTGCTGAGCAGGCGGAGGAACGGGCTCGACAGGTAGCCGATAACGCAATCCGGCTGGCCGAAGAGCAGCGCCTCCTCGACACTGAAAGCGCTGGACTGCTCGGGCTTGACGATGCATTCACGGCCGAGGTCGGATCGGTCGTCGATCACGGACGGTTCGTCGATGCAAGCGACGTTGAGTCCCTCGTCGCGTCGTTCTTGGCAGATCCGATGCATGGTGGAACGTTGCAGCGGCACTTCGACGACTCCCGGACTCTTCGGCTGCCACAGGCTGGCCGGGAAGCGCTGGCCGCCTTGTTGCGCCGGTTACCACGGGACCGAGCGACGACGGGCTTCATCGGGTCGGTGGAGGCCGGGGGCGACCTCACGCTGACATTCGATCAAGCCGTTGCGTCGACGCGGCGCTCCATGGACTTCGTCACCCCAGTTCATCCGCTCGTCCGATTAGCCGCTCAGCACTGGAACGCCGCCTCAGCTCATTTGATCGGAGGGCTTCGCATTCGATCCAGCACGGTCACCGCGGGGCGGTACCTGTTTGTGTGCGAGCGGTGGGAGACGATCTCCGCCCGACCGGAGGTGAGCCTCCAGTGTCTGGCGGTCAACCTCGACGATGGCGAACCAGCGGACGAACTAGGCCGCGATCTCCTAACGCTCTTGCGCCAAGCTCAGCGGATCGAGCCGGAGGCGCTGGGCGAATCACGGGACCTCGTAGTCGAACGGGTTCACCAACTCGTGGCGGCTTCCGAGTCTCGGCGCCTGCCGGCCTTGGTGGACCTTGCCAAGACGAACGACGTTCTGATCGACCGCCGACTAGCAAGCCTCCGCAGCTTTTACGAGAACCGGCTCCGTCGGGTTCGCGAGGAGCATGACACGGCGACGGAGTCTCGAATCGTCAGGATGAAAGCGGCGGAGCTGGCTCGTGTCCAGTCGGACTATGAGGAGCGAGCGAGAGACCTCGATCGGGCTCGAAGCGTGGAGATCCTCTCCGAACGGGTCGCCGCCGGCCTTCTTGAGGTCAGCGCGACGTGACTGTTGACTACGACCGCATTCGTGACGAGAACCTCATCGAGTACGGGCAGGGCGATCGTCACCTCGCCTTCCTTGGCCGCCTCTACACCGACCGAACGCACTTTATCTTCGAGCTACTCCAGAACGCTGAGGATGCCGGAGCGACCGAACTGGTCTTCAATCTGCACGATGACCGACTGGAAGTTCGGCACAACGGCCGGGCGTTCACCGAGGCTGACGTACGGGGAATCTGCGGCATCGACGAGAGCACCAAGACGGAGGACCTGACAAAGATCGGCAAGTTCGGGATCGGCTTCAAGTCGGTGTATGCGTTCACGGCGCGTCCCGAGATCCACAGCGAGGGCGAGCACTTCTATATTGAGAAGTACGTTCGGCCTCACGCGGTACCGGCCCGGCCGGTCGCCCCAGGCGAGACGCTGTTCGTTCTCCCGTTCGACCATGCGGACCTGCGACCAGCGGATGCCTGCGCCGAGATAGGTGAGGCGCTGAACAATCTGGATCTCAGGACGATGCTCTTCCTGCGGAGCATTAGCCGGATCTACCTGTCCGGTGAGCCCGTCGTGGACGCTGCTCTCGATCGCTCGTCGAAGCCCCACGCGGAACGCTGCGATCGGGTAACGCTCACCGAAGCTGCAGACGAGATAGAGACGAGCGAGTGGTACGTCTGGTCTCGGGCCGTCGACCTGGCGGGTGTTTCCGGACTCCGGGTTCAGGTCGCGTTCGCTGTCGCGCCCGATGGTGAACGAATCGTGAGGCTGAAAGAGTCGCCGCTTGTCGTGTTTTTCCCAACAGAGAAGGAAACGTACCTGGGCTTCCTTGCGCAGGCTCCGTATCGAACCACTCCAGCACGCGACAACATCCCTCACCACGACGACTGGAACCAGCGTCTTGTCGAGGAGACGGGACAGCTACTCCGAACCGCCCTTCTTGACCTTCGCGACTTGGGACTCCTGGACGTCGAGGTGCTGGGTGCGCTGCCCATTGACGAAACTCGGTTCCAGCCGGGTTCGATGTTCCGGCCGATCTACGACGTCAGCCTGGAGACCTTTCAAATCGAAGCACTGATTCCGACGACTGCCGGTGATTTCAGTCTCGCCACGGGCGTAAAGCTGGCGCGCGGCGGCGGCTTGCGCGACCTGCTCAGCGGAGATCAGTTCGGTCAGCTCTTCGGCACCGATGTGAGTCTTCGCTGGGTCGCCGAGTCGATCACCGAAGCCCGAACTCCAGTGCTGTGGCGATACCTACGCGACGTGCTCAAAGTCGAGGAGGTTACCCCCGAGGGGATCATCAATCGCCTCACCGAGGGGTTCCTCGTGTCCCAGGCCGACGAGTGGATTGTCCGGCTGTACGCCTTCATGAACGCCAACGCTGCTCTCTGGCGGTCGCAGGGCCGCTACGGTGCCCTTCCCCCGGCACGCGCCAAGCCGATTGTCCGACTTGAGGACGGGTCGCACGTTCGCCCGTTCCACGGCAAGCGCCCGCTCGCATACCTACCGAGTGGGGTGGCCAGCGAGTTCCCGACTGTCCGTGCGGTCCTTGCGGCTGAGAGGACGACCCGTGACTTTCTCGAGGCGCTTGGACTGGTCGAGCCCGACGTCACGGCCGAGGTGCTCGAGGTCGTACTCCCGCGGTACGAAAGCCTCGATCCGGACGACCTCGACTGGCAGCAGCATCAGGACGACCTGGAGCGGATCGCACGAGCGCTGAAGGCCGCTGCGCCTGACCGAATCGATCAGCTTCGATCACAGCTGCGGTCGGCGAAGCTCGTGCGAGCCCGCAACCTCGCAACAGGCCAGGCACGAATGTCCGCAGCGCCCGGGCTCTACCGATGGTCGACGAACGTAGAGGCCTACTTTGCGGCGAACCCTGCCGCCTGGGTTGTGGGTGTCGAGTACGAGGCGTGGACCCAGCTACTCCTCGAGCTTGGCGTGAGCGACCATCCGAAAATCTCGGCTCGACGTCCTGATCGGCTCAAGTACGTCGCGATCGCGAGTTCGCACGGATGGCATGAGCGTGGTGTGGACGGCTTCGACCCGGACGCCAGAATCGACGAGCTGGCGTTTGCCCTGGCTCATCCGACGCTCGCGCGAGCTCGCTATGTCTGGAACAAGCTCCTGGCACCAGTCCATCACCTCGTGGCCGGGATGGTCGAAACGTCGACACGTCAAGGCTTTGACCAGGCGACTCGCGCGGAGCGTCGGTCCGTCCTGGGCGAGATCGCGGCGACCTCGGCGTGGCTCCCCGCCCGCGACGGACGCTGGGTCCGCCCCGATCAAACCGGGCTCGACGCGTTGCCGTCAGACTTCAAACGCGACGAGTCACTAACGGGGCTTCGCCCCAGCCCGACGAGGCGGTGTGGTGGCGCTCCCAGGTCGGCGGAAGGAGTGGGTTGTCCGGCTCCGCTGTGCGGCCTGCGGCTGGTATTCGTAGGCTCCGGTCGAG
>JAHFDK010000258.1 GCA_023249095.1 Candidatus Rokuibacteriota bacterium
TATGTCGGTTCTGCGGACGGCAGTTCACGAACACACAAGCCGTGCGTGCACACTTGAAAGCGTGTCCTGCCTACCACGAGCGCGACCAAGTTCCCGGCGCTGCCTTAGCAACCCGTGGTGAAAATCTCTGAAGGCCCTTTTCAGTCGTGCTGACCTCTCAGAAATCGGCCGAATCCGTGGATTTCTTGTGGCGCAAAACGCCTCGGCGGACTTTTGCCACGGGCTGTTAGGCACCGTGCCTGAGGCACCCGGCGCGGGAGACGACCTCATTGACGAGGAAGCCGACCGCGCTGGTCAGCGGGAGGCCGCTCGGCAGCGGGCGCAGGAGCGGGCCGACCGGCGGGCGCACAGAGAGACCGAGAAGGTCCTGCGCCGCGCGGCAGCGGATCAGCGCGCTCGACGACAGCGGGCGCTGATCCAGAGCGTCAGGGAGGAGGTGGTGGGGTACTGGGCATGGCAGCACCTGACCATCCCCGCTGAGGTGAAGGCTGAAGCCCTCCAAGAGATCGAGTGCAAGCTCGCGAGGCTTCCGGTTCACGAGCTTCCACAGCGCGAACTGGTCCAGATCGCCGAGGGTATTCGGGATCACCTCTTTCGCCCGGTGCTCGAGGCCCAGGAGGCCGCGCGTCAGCGAGCCCGAGCCGAGGGAGAGGAGGCCCGCCATCGGGCTCGGGCTGAGGAGGAGGCCGGCGCCAGGCCAAGGTCGTGGAGGAGGCTGCGCATCGGCGGACAGAGGAGGCGGCGCGAGAACGAGTGGAGGCAAAGCGCCGCCTCATCGAACACGGGATCTCTGTGGCGGACCGGGAACTCCGCGCTGACACGGACCTGGGCTCGGGGCAGCGCCGGGACATTCGCGCGCGAGTGCAGACCGTGCTGGAGGAGGAGCTGAGTGGCGAGGAATCGAACGAGGATGTTGACGCCGTCGTCGACGACATCCTCGATGAGGAGCTGGGCGACGATGACGAGGACGAAGACGATGAAGCTGACGAGTTCGGTGGGGACGACGAAGATAAAGACGGCGAGGACGATGAGGACGAAGACGACGAGTAAGTGTCACTCCTGCACCAGGCCGGAGGGACGGGATTCCAACCCGTGTTTCAATCCCGATTTCAAGCAGCGACTTCCATTTGATTTTCGCCGTGGCCGAGGGACTGAAGCTCACGCACTTCTCTCTACGAAGATCACGCAGGACGTGCGTGACTATGCGGCGACGCACGGCATCGCGGAAGAAACGACCGCGCTTGCGCAGGGGCTCCGAGAAAAGGCAGAGGAGTCAGGAAAAGCGGCGAGATCTATCGCCGCGCCTGATCCGAGGGCTCGCAACGTTCCCGGAACTCACGGAGGGCTCATAGGCCGGCCTTCGTGAGATGGGACTCGATGGCCTGGACGTAGCGGGGGTAGAGCTGCAAGAGCACCCCCACGGACGCAAGGACCTTCGCATCGTCGATCGTCTCGTACTCGTGGACCAGCCGGTTCCGCAGTCCGGCCGACGGTACGAGCGCGCTGGCAAGGTCGGCCGGGAGAACTCCGAACTGCCCGACCTTAAGGAAGCCGCCGTAGTACTCCTCGGGAACCTCGCCGCCTAGCTCCGTGATGAGATGAGCGTTGACGTCGAGGGCCGCTTCGATCGCTTCCGAAGATCGCCCACTTCTGCTCGATGTGCGGGCCGCACTTCTGCTCGATGAAGATCAGCCAGGATGTCCGCGACTACGCGGCGAAGCACGGCATCGCCGAGGAAACGGCCGTAATCGCGCAGGGGCTCAGGGAAAAGGCGGAGGAGTTCAGGAAGAGCGGTGGCGAGATCTACCCGGTGGCGACGGCGACGAGCCCGATGGGAGAGGACGAACGTCGCCACGAGGATCTCACCCAACATCACGCCCCGCTCATTTCGCATCGGACGCCTCACCGCACGCTGACGCGGCCACTGGCAGCGACGACCACCGTTCGCGTCCTGTTGTTCACCGGATGTGTCACGGTGAACGTCCCGGCCGGGCTGGCGGCGCCGAGATTGGTGAAGACGACCTTCGCGGTAGTCGTCACCTGCAAGGTGCGCGGATTCGAGGTCCGGATCAGGCCCGAACCGTCGGTCCCCTGACCGGTCCAGATCGTCCCGTCACAGCCGCCGGTTCGTAGCCGAACGTTCGCGCCGGCGACCTCGACGCACACCGTGGTGCTTCTTGAGATCGCCAGCTGCCGACCGAGATTGATCGCGCTCGCCAGCTCGCGCGCGCCGGCTTGGAGGGACGACGTGCGCCAGTAGCTCACGAGCGCGGGCGCGGCGAGGACCGCGAGAACGCCGATGCACGCGACGACCAGCAAGAGCTCTCCGAGCGTGCCCCCCCGTGTGTCGTCGATTTTGGCAGCGTGAGGTCCGTCGGCCGCGTTCACCGGGCCCATGAGCCCTCAGTGAGGCACCGGACGCGGCCGGCGACAATGCCCGAAGATCGATACAGCGCCAGGAGTGGATCGGCCCGAGGCGCCCGCTACCTATAGTGAATGGGGCTGGCGGTCCGCGAGCTCTTGCGGACGCTCGAGGAGGCTCCGGGGGTCGATCAGGAGGGGATCAGGTGTCGTCCTTCGGGAAGTCGTCGCGCGCGGAGAGGCTGTTCTGGGGACCGAGATCGAGCTTGACCGTCTCGTCGGGCGGGATCTGAACGCGCAGGCGCCAGATCGGACGGCCGGCGACGCGGTTGGTGAGCTTGTAGCTGCCCGGGGGGACCTTCGAGAACTCGAAGCGCCCCTGCTCGTCGGCTCGGCGCACGTACTGACTTCCGGCCGTCGGCGTGCCCTGAATACCCTTGAGGAAGAGCTGCAGCCGTGCCGTTTGGACCGGGCCATCGGGCCAGTTCACCTGTCCGCTCAGGCCGCTCGTGCCCGTTGCGCTGTTGTCGACCGCTGCTGCGTCCCGCGCGTTGCGCACGCCGCCACGCTCGGCGAGCCAGCGCCGCGCCGTCTCGGCCTCTTCCGAGCCGGCGCGGGCGTTCGCGAGGACCCACTTGAACTCTTGCTCCGCGGCGTCGCTCAGGTCGAGGTACGTGTCCGTGATCGCGAGATGGTAGTGCAGCTCGAGGCTCGCCGGTTCCTTGCCGAGCGCCTGGCGGAGGAGTGGAGCCGCGGCCGCCCAGTCCCCTCGCTTGAACGCGGCTCGGGCGAGTGCGGTAACGTCGACGTCTGCGGGCGCCGCCGTTGGCGCCGGCGTGGAGCGGCCGCAGCCCGCCAGCGCCAGGAGCGCGAGAGCGACGGCGAGGCGGAGCGGTTTCACAGCAGGTTCCTCAAGCGCAGATGCGCCTCGAGCGCCGCGCGCTGGTTGTGGGGCCCGGCGCCGGCCGTGGCCTGCTCGCTGCGCGTCTGGATCCGGATGTGCAGGCTCCGGACGCTGCCGGCGGTCGTGGTGGGGATCCCGGTCGTGTCGAAACACCAGAGCCGGAGGGCCTCGACGCCGGGGGTGATAGTCGTCGGTGTCCCGTCAATCGTGCGGACGAGGTTGGTGCCGACCAGGCTGTACTGGACCGGCTTGGGGGGGAGGCCGACGGGGTCGACCGGGTCCGGAATCATAGCCGTGATACTCGACGCCCCACCGCCCGTGTCGCATCCCGCGCCGAGCGTGGTGATGTCCGTCGCGGAGCGAAGGTCCCCGGTCAGCGCGTCGAGGGCCCAGCGGGCGTTTTGCTGCGTCTCGACGCGAGCGGCGCCGGTGATGTACGCGAACTGTCCCTGCTGCTGGACGATGAGGAGCGCCGCCATCATCATCGAGAGGACCGCGGCGGCAACAAGGATCTCGGCGAGCGTGAAGCCGCGCTGGTCGCGGATCATCGCTGGGCCACCAGCCACTCGAGCCGCACCGTGCGCGTCCGACTCGTCGCGCCGGGCGACCCCGAGCCCTCGTAGGTCACGGTCACCGTGACGAGCCGAGGCGCCGCCGTCGGCGGCGCCGACAGCACTGGCGTGTAGACGATGCCCGAGCAGCCAGCTCCGGCTCCGCAGTCGGTGATGCGCGTCGTGCGGGTGTAGCCCGGGAACCCGGCGACCGAGCTCTCGTCGGGGAACGTGACGTTCGTACCGGGGCCGCACGCAGTCGAAACGGGGGCCGCATTCCCGGCCGAGACGCCGACACAGTCCGTCGCCGGGACGGCCGTCCATACGGCGGCGTGTGCCTGTTCGAGCCGTTGCTGGGCGACCTGGGTCGCCGTCGACTGCTGGTTGCCCTGCTGCAGGCCTGCCGCGGCCATCGGCACGACGCGCAGGAGGGCGACGAAGCCGATCGCGATCAGGGCCGCCGCGACGAGGATCTCGGTGAGAGAGAAGCCGCGTTCGTTGTCGATCATGGTCCTATGCTCACGCGTCCGTTTTGAACAACGGTGACGCTCAGGGTGCCGCCCCCACTCGGGCTCAGCACGGTGTAGCTGCCGGCCTGGGTGGCCGCGCCCAGATAGTTGAAGATGACGTTCGCGGTCGCGCTGACGGTCACGCGGTTGTCGAGGCGGATGTTGCCGCCGCCGTCGGTGACGGGTCCCTTCCACGGCGCGGCGAGGCAGGTCCCGAGGCGGTACTGAAAGCGGGTGCCGTCCGTCGTCACGCAGACCTTTTTGTTCTCCCGGATGGCCAGCTCGCGCGCGCTGTTGAGGGCGGCCGCGACCTCGCGGGCGCCTGCCATCAGTGTCGCCGTCCGCCAGTAGGTGAGCATCATGGGGACGGAGAACGCGGTGAGGATCCCGATCACCGCCAGCAGCACGATGAGCTCGGCGAGCGAAAACCCGCTCTCACCACGCGTTGCGCGTCGTGCCATGGCTAGTCGAACACCTCGCGGTACGTTCCAGGCTTGAGGCGGAAGTTCTGCGGGATGAATGCCCAGCTGCGCGTGTTCGCGCAGTTGAACTTGACCCGCGAGTTACCGGTCGTGGTCGAGTCGGGGTCGATGACCGTCGAGATGGCGGTTTCCGTCGTGTCGCGGATGTTCTGGGAGATGGCCAGCCCGTTGATCTCGCCCGTCCCGGTGCCGTTGTACGTGAGGTCGTTCACCACGTAGACCAACCCGTTGATCTTCATGTTGCCGCTGATATTCAGCGCCCCGTTGACGACGATCCAGCCCTTGAACTGGTTCGGGCTCGACTGGTCGCCGATGAACGGGTTGCCGTCGATCAGGACGTTCGCGAAGTCTGACGGGTTTTGGTCCGCCACGACCGTCGGAATGTTCTGCCCGCTGACGGTGTCGATGAACACGATCCCGTTCTTGACCTGGTTGCTCGCGCTGAAGTGCACGCTTCCCGTGTAGGCCGGGCTCGACGCCACCGTCCCGTTCGGGCTGCCAGGCCCGAAGTAGGTCCCGTTGAGCTTGGCCAGCTCGCGGAGGGTGTTGAAGTTCTTCGCGCTCAGGGTCATCGAGTCGAAGGTGCTGGATGGCGCGTTCTGCTGGTAGTCGGTCGACTGGTTCGGTGTGGTGTTGCCGTCCACCGCGCCACTGATGTTGGCGCTGCCACTCCGTGTGGTTGTCCCGACGCTGACCACGCCGAGCTTGTTGCCGCAGCTCGTGTCGAGCGTGGCGTCGATTGTCGAGTTGCCGCCGACGCCCACGTCCCCCTTCACGCACAGCGCGCAGGGGGTGTCAAACGCCACGTCCGGCAGCTTCTCGACGCGCGCCAGGATCCTCCGGCGCGAGCGCGTGGGACCCGTGTTGCCCGGGGCGTAACCGATCGCCTCGACCAGCCGCTCGTTCTTGCCTGTCCTCGTGACCTTCACCTCGAAGCCGCCGGTCGTGCCTGAACTCACGTACGCGCTCCCGTCGAGGCAGCAGTAGGGGGCCGGCGCGATGCTCCCGTCGATGGGCAGGAGGTCGGGGTCGATCGCATTCGCCGGAATCGCTGCTGCGGGCACTGCTGCCTTTGCGATCGAGCCCTGAGAGAGCGCCCACACGGCCCGCTCGAAGCCCGCCTCGGCCTGGGCGCGCGCCTGGGTCGCCAGCAGGTGGTTCTTCGCGATCATGGGCTCCGTCTGGGCAAGCGACACGAACGCGAGCATCAGTGAGGTCAGTACGAGCAGAAGGAGCACGGCCATGGGAAGCGCCACGCCCCGCTCGTTCTTCCAAATAATCTGACGCATGGATATTCCTCTCTCCCTCGTGGTGTGGCGTTGCCCGACGCGGGCACGCGCAGCAGAATCTATAGGCAAGCGACGTGCCAGGAGAACCCCCTCGCCACGCATTTGCTTATCCGTACTTAGGCTTCGGGAAAACCCACGTGCGCGACAGGACGGCACCGTCGGCGAGAAACTGACAGCCGGGTGGCTGAAAACTTCTCGGCCCGAGCGGACAGTCTCGGCCGTCGACCTAAGGCTAAGGGAACGATGATCCTGTTCCCGGCCGATCGGGTGCCCGGCTGTCCTGCCGAAGAGATCAGCCCCGAGGAACACATCAGCCCCCGAGCTTCCTGATGAGGTCGTTGATCTTCGGGCGAACGGCCGACTGACAGCCACAGTCGACGATCCAGTCATCGCGATCGGCCGCAGCGCCGCAGCCGTCCGTTCGCATGCGCAGGTTTCGGAGCATCTGGACTGCGGGCACGGAGTTTCCGGCATCGATGGACCGCAGGATGTCAGTCAGGCGGGCCTCGAACGCTCGCCGGAGTCCGAGGTTGCGGAACGCTGCATCGGGCATGGCGTCGACCACCTCTGAGATGCTGGCGACCGACGGCGGGCTGGCGGACAGCCCGCTCGCGATGAGGAAGGCCCTCGCAGAGCCCTGGCTCAACATCCAGAGATTGCCGTTCTCATCCATTTCCAGCCCGGCGCCGTTGAAGCCGGGGTCCGGGTGCGGCAGCGTCCCCGTCCCGTTGAGTCCGAGCGTCGGGACGATCGCGCACGTATCGGGGTCCAGCGCGTAGACGGTGTCGTTCTGGCTGTTCGTAGCCACCCAGAGAACATTGAAGACGGCGTTGTACGCGAGGCCCGAGATGTTGGGGTCCCCCGGGACACACTGGCCGACCACCGCTCCCCGGTCGGGATACGAGAGGCCCTTGATGCGGTAGATGATCCCCTGGGTCCATCCACCGATGTAGAAGGTGTCGTCGGCGGCGCGGTATGCCAGGCCCCGCTGAGATTTGAGGGTCCACGGAAATGCTCCGACGATCGAGCCCGCCATAGCGCCGGTCTCGGAGTTCCAGCAATAGATCCCTTTGTCACCGCCGACGTTCACTTGACACAGAAGCTTCGGGCCGGGCAGGTACGTCATGTCAGCGATCCAGCTCCCGACCCAGGCCGCAGCCCGTTGGCCTGTTGGCGCGCCGTCAATGGTGAACTCATAGTCTATGTCCGGATCGACCACGTTGGAGATCCAGAGCCGACCCGTGTACCCCACGCCAAAGGGAGTGGCCGGCACCGAGACCACCCAGGATTTGAGAACGTCGCCCGGCGCGGCCGAGGCGATGCCCGGCGTCCAGACGGCCGCGGAGATCCACGCGGCAACGATCAGCACGATGACTCTCCGACGCACGCACAGGTTCGCCGGTTGGTTCATTTCCGTGTTCCCCCTTTTGTTCCCCGCTCCCGTGCTGGGCGTCCTCGAGCCGACGACGCCCTTGGCCGTGTCCTCAGCGCGGCAGTTCGGTTGGCTTGCGTTCAACATTGCACCCCACCAGAGAAGCAAGGCGCTTGCCACCTGACGCGATTCGGTTTCAAGCGTGAGCAAAGCCACAGGGGAATTCATCGAAAAAATTGTCGGAAAATCATCCGATCCTGTGACAACACTCGCTGCCGAGGCAGCGCACGCGGCAAGCTGACACCAGTTGACAATCAGCGGCACGGTCACCGAGGAAGGCGCGCAAAATGTTGCGGCGGGGTTCTCAGGAGATAAACTACCTTTAGGTGATACCTGGGATCTACAGGGCCACGACGCTCCGGTCGCGCCGCGCCGTTGCTCTTCGTCGCGACGTTGTATCTCGGGCGGTCCGGCCTGGACTCGACGGCTTCGATCTCCTCGGTCGTATTCAGAGCCTTCGCTGGAGTGCGCGCTAATGGCCGCGTGGGAGCGCGCCGAGGGGATTGCACTCTGGACGGGCGCGGCCACTATGGTCCTGGCGGGGGACCCCTTCGTGGCGCTGTATTTCTACGGGCGCGAGTGGGGGCTCGCTATGCGCGCTGGCGCGGCACCGCTCGTCGTCGTCGGTCGCGCTAACTGCTCGGGGGCCAGCTGACGACGCCGCTGGACTTTCGCATGGCCTTCAAGGCTCCGTCGATGGTCATCCGCGGAGAGTTCAGGTTGAAGAGGACCTGCGCGAGTTGGTGTCGGTTGCTTCAGGATCCGGGGCGGTCCGTCGCCCAGCTGCCGAGCGTTGCCGGAGGGTTTGACAATGTGTTGACCGGAGCGTTCACACGCTGAACCCGCGCATGTACCACGCCACGATCTTGTCGCCCCAGAACAACGCCACGGCCCCGCCGGCGGCGAGAAAGGGGCCGAACGGGATCGGATCCTTGCGGCCCGACCGGCCTGAGGCCAGCAGCACGATCGCGACAGCTCCACCGCAGACGACGCCGACGAACAGGGCGACGAGCACCACCTTCCAGCCGAGGAAGGCGCCGAGCATCGCGCCGAGCTTGAGGTCCCCGCCGCCCATGCCGCCGCCGCTCACGAGAATGACGGCCAGGAACAGACCGCCGGCGAGGACGACTCCGACGGCGGAATCGAGCCACGAGACGCGCCCGGTGGCCAGGTTGGCGGCCAGCCCCGCCAGGACGCCGGGGACGGTGATCACGTCCG
>JAHFDK010000259.1 GCA_023249095.1 Candidatus Rokuibacteriota bacterium
TGCGTTCATGCTGGGTAACCACTGTGGCAGGAAATGCCTATCTGATCGTCATTTCAACTGGTTGCGAAGTGGGAAGGTGTACGGTTTGATGGTCTGTGGACACTCGGCTACGACCCCGAGCCGGCGATCGACGAACGTTCATCACGGGGGGTATCCGAAAGCGGCCTCCGATAGTGTGACAAGGCTCGTTCTCATAAGATGCCCTCTGTCTTCTCCATCGCTGCTCGTCGTCCGGGTACTCACTTGCGGAATGCGATGCTCAGGAATAGCGTTCTGGGCGATGGACCACGCTTCCCACCGATCGCCAGCGGGCGAACAGATCCTGAAGTCGAAGTCCGTCTTCTCTGAGAGGCCCGTGGGGGACAACCTGGTAGCCCGCATCCGCGAGCAAGACTTCGAAGATGGCGGCAACCACGTGTCCACGAAATGCATTGTCCAGGTCCATCGTTCGTCGTGACGCCTATCTGTCAGCAAAGGCACCGGCGTGCCCGCCTGTCACATCAGATGGCTTCTCCGGAGCCAGATCTGTAGTAGATGCAATGGGGGCGCCAGCGGGTGCCTCAGGTGCCAGGATCTCGAATGACGGCCAGGAATGTGGTGAAAGGACAGGAGAGTTGGTGGCGAGCCCAGCGCAACGAGGACCAGGTCCAGTGGATGCTACGTCGTCACATATTTATTGGATCGTGGATCGTGGACTGACAATCGCCCCCCTTCCAGAAAGCGCCAGACGCAGTCACGAGGGAGTGATTCGTGGCCCTGAACCTAGACCGTCTCATGGTCGATCTCTTCCGATGCTTACTCCGACTCCTCCAACTTCCCGGAAGGGCCAGCGGGCTGAACTCAGTGGGAAACGGCTGGAGCTGCTGAAAGAGGTCGTGCCAGCCATGACCCGGGTGGCGGTCCTCTGGAATGCGGCGAATCCCGCCAATGCGTCGGTGTGGCAAGAGACGCAGGCGGCGGCCCGCGCGTTGGGCCTCCTGCTCCACTCGCAGGAAGTGCGGGGCCCGCAGGACTTCGAGGGCGCGTTCGCCCGCACGGCCCAAGCGCGCCCGGATGCGCTCCTCGTCCTGGGGGATTCGCTCATCACTATGCACCGACAACCCATCGTTGCGTTCGTCACCCAGCAGCACCTGCCGAGCGTGTTTACCGGAAGGGAATGGGCCGTGGCCGGCGGTCTGATGTCCTATGGACCGAGCCTTCCTGACCTGTACCGGCGCGCCGCCACCTTCGTGGACAAGATCCTCAAGGGCGCCAAGCCCGCCGATCTGCCCATCGAGCAACCCACCAAGTTCGAGCTGGTCATCAACGTGAAGACCGCGAAAGCTCTCGGACTGACGATCCCGCAGTCGATACTCGTTCGGGCCGACGAGATCATCCATTGATGAACCGGCGGTCGTTCATCAGCACAATGGCCCTGAGCTTCACGCTTGCGCCGCTCGCCGCCGAGGGCCAGCAATCGGGTAAGGTCTGGCGGATTGGTTATCTCTCAAATGCATCCGGGACCGGTCCTACCGAAGAGGTATTCCGACAAGCTTTGCGTCAGCTTGGGTACGTTGAGGGACAGAACCTTGTCATTGAGTGGCGCTTTGCCAAGGGAAATCTCGATCGGCATCCCGAGCTTGCGACTGAGCTGGTACGGCTCCAGGTCGATTGCATCATTAGCATCGGAACAGCACCGACCCTGGCCGCCAAGCAGGCGACCAGTACCATCCCTATCGTGATGGGGACCTTGTCTGATGATCCTGTTCAGCACGGATTGATCGCCAGCCTTGCGCGACCTGGTGGGAATATTACGGGCGTCGTCGACATCGCCCACGGCTTAGCCGCAAAACGGCTGGAATTTCTCAAGGAGGTTGTTCCTACGGCCGAGCGCATAGCCATACTCTGGCACGCGGGCAGCCCGGGCGCCGCCGCCCAAGTCAAAGAGACGGAAATGGCTGCCCGTTCGTTGCGGATGCAGCTTCAGTCTCTGGAGGTGCGACGTCCTGACGATTTCGAGAATGCCTTCCGAGCGGCAGGCAAAGGGCGTGCAGACGCTGTCATCGTCGTCACGTTTGGATTTGTCCAGAACCACCCAGAGTCGATTGTAAATCTCGCCATCAAGAACCGCTTCCCGGCGATGTATACGAGTTCCGATTTTGTGCGTGTTGGTGGGCTCATGAGCTACACATCATACGCTCCCGATCGGCTCCGCCGTGCGGCCACCTACGTAGACAAGATCCTCAAGGGGGCGAAGCCCGCCGACCTGCCCGTCGAGCAGCCCACGAAGTTCGAGTTAGTGATCAACCTCAAGACCGCCAAGGCTCTCGGGCTGACGATTCCGGCGTCGGTGCTGCTGCAAGCGAACCAGGTGATCGAATAGCGCGTGCTGGCCCCGCGCCCCGGTGCTCGTCCAGGCTGGGGCGCTGGTGCGTGTCCTGGCGTTCGGCTAGACTCCCGTCAGCCGTCCTTAACCGAGGTGTCCATGCGGCTGATCGGGCTCGCGGTCGTTCTCGCTCTCAGCCTCACGCTTGCGCCGCTCGCCGCCGAGACGCAGCCGGCGGCCAAGGTGTATCGGATCGGTTTCCTCGGCCACTCGACTCCGACGCAGCAGTCGGCGTCGCTGGACGCGTTCCGGCATGGGCTGCGAGAACTCGGATGGGTCGAAGGGCAGAACGTTTCCATCGAGTACCGATGGGCGGACGGCAACCTCGATCGGCTCCCCGCGCTTGCGGCGGACCTGCTCAAGCAGCAGCCGGTTGATGTCATGCTGGTGGCGAGCACAGGCGGAGTCCGGGCGGTCCAACAGGCCTCCCGCACTGTCCCGATTGTCGCGGCGATCATGGGCGATCCGGTCGCGACTGGCTTCGCGGCGAGCCTCGCGCGGCCGGGCGGGAGCGTGACAGGGTCGGCCGTCCAGTTCGAGGACCTGGTCACCAAGCAGCTGCAGATCCTCAAGGAGACGGTGCCGAAGGCCACCCGCGTCGCCATCCTCGCACCCACCTCCTTGGTGAACTCCAACACTCTCAAGGCGGCTGAAGGGGCCGCTCGGACACTCGGTCTCAAGGGACGCGTGTTCGAGATCCGCGATGTGCCCGACCTCGAGGGCACGTTCCGAACCGCAAAGGCCGAACATGCCGACGCCGTGCACGTTCTGCCCTCACCGGCATCTCGAAACCTTCGCCTCTCAACCGTGAGGCTCGGCCTCCGGAGCTTTGGTATTTCGGGGCCACCTGTGCGTTCACTTCCGTTACGGCCCGGGGACTCACTCACCATCCTTTCGATGGCTTGGTCGGTGGGCTTCAGAGTCTTGGTTTCCCTCCACCCTGCCACCCGAGTTACGGGGCTCTGACTCTTACCCCGGCGGGACTGACTCCCGCTGAACACGTCAGCTTTCTCTGGACGCACGATTGATGACCAGCTCGAACTTGGTGGGCTGCTCGACGGGCAGCTCGGCTGGCTTGGCGCCCTTGAGGAGCTTGTCTACGTAGGTCGCGGCGCGGCGGACCAGGTCGACACGGTCCGGCCCATAGGACATGAGACCGCCTCAAAGTCGATGTTCTGGTGGTTGGTGGGACGTCAGCTGCGCTGGCGGCCAAGGCTGTCACAACGAAAGTGCCGATCGTGTTTACGGTGGCCGGGGACCCGGTGGGTGTGGGACTCGTGGCCAGCCTAGCTCGTCTGGGTGGGAATGCGACGGGGTTGTCGAACCTCGTCGCTGATCTGAGCGAAAAACAGCTCGAACTGCTCAAGGCGGCGGTGCCACAGCTCTCCCGCGTCACGGTCCTGTACAACCCCGGCAATTCGGCCGCGAGATCCGCGCTGAACGGAGCGCGGAATGCGGCCCGGGCCTTGGCGATGGAGCTGCGGGTCCTGGAGGTCCGCCAGCCGAAGGACCTGGCGAGCGCGTTATCGGCGCCGACGGCCCAGAGTGCGGGTGCGCTCCTCGCGATAGGAGACCCGGTGTTCGGCAACATATTGGTCCAACTTGCAGAGCTGTCAGTCAAGAACCGGTTGCCGGCAATGTATATCAATAGAGAGTTCGCTGAGGCTGGTGGCCTGATGACCTATGGGTCGAGCTTCTCGGAGAATTATCGGCGTGCCGCCACCTACGTGGACAAAATTCTTCGATCATCCAGCTCCGAGTCAGGGAGGCTTCCATGAGATCCGTCCGGGGCCTCTTCGCGGTGTCTCTCGTTCTGATGATCTCAACCGTTGCCGCGGCGCCGGGCGCGGCGGCGCCGGAGGGTCAGATGACGTGGGCGGTCCACATCTCGCTCGCGCCCACGTGGTTCGATCCCGCCGAAACCTCCGGGATCATCACGCCCTTCATGGTCCTCTACGCGCTCCATGATGCGATGGTGCGACCGAGTCCGGGGAACCCCGGGGCGCCCGGTCTGGCCGAGTCGTGGAGCGTGTCGCCGGATGGGCTCGTCTACGAGTTCGTCCTCCGCAAGGGCGTCAGGTTCCACAATGGAGACACGGTCAGCGCCGAGGACGTCAAGTTCTCGTTCGAGCGCTACCGGGGCGCGTCACACAAGCCGCTCAAAGAGAGCGTGGCCGCGGTGGAGACGCCGGATCCGGCGCGCGTCCGCATCCGGCTCAAGCGAGCGTGGCCCGACTTCATGACCTTCTATGCCACGACGGGCGCAAGCTGGATCGTGCCCAAGAAGTACGTCGAGAAGGTGGGTGACGACGGCTTCAAGAAGGTGCCGATCGGCGCCGGCCCGTACAGGTTCGTCTCGTTCAACCCGGGCGTGGAGCTCGTCGTGGAGGCCTTCGACCAGTACTGGCGGAAGGAGCCGAGCGTGAAGCGGCTCATCCTGAAATCGATCCCGGACGACACCACGCGCCTGGTCGCGCTGAAGCGAGGCGAGGTGGATATCGCCTACGCGATCCGCGGCACGCTGGCCGAGGAGATTCGCCGTACCCCCGGGCTGACGCTGAAGCCTGTTCTGGGCCAGGTCACGAACTGGGTCTACTTCGCCGAGCAATGGGATCCGAAGTCGCCGTGGCACGACCGGCGCGTGCGGCTGGCCGCCAACTACGCCATCGACCGTCAGGCGATCAACCAGGCCGAGGCCCTGGGTTTCGCCCGGCTGACCGGGAGCATCATTCCCAGCAGCTTCGAGTTCTACTGGCAGGGGCCAGGCTACTCGTACGATCCCGCCAAGGCCAAGCAGCTCCTCGCCGAGGCCGGGTACCGGAACGGCTTCGACGCCGGAGACTACTTCTGCGACGCCGCGGTCACCTACCTCGGCGAACCTGTGGTCAACTACCTCAACGCGGCCGGCATCCGGGTGAAGCTGCGTCCGCTCGAGCGGGCGGCCTATTTCAAGGGGTGGGCCGAGAAGAAGTACAAGGGTCTCATCCAGGGCGGCAGCGGCGCTTTCGGCAATGCGGCCACGAGGATCGAGGCCTTCCTGGCCGGGGGCGGCACGTACGCCTACGGGAGCTATGCCGACATCGACGGGCTCTTCCAGGAACAGGCGGCCGAGCTCGACCCGAAGCGGCGCGAGGCGACGCTGCACCGCATCCAGCAGCTCGTCCACGACAAGGTGATGGTCGCACCGATCTGGCTGAACGCCGGCATGAGCGGCCTGGGGCCGAGGGTGGAGGAGTCAGGAATCGGGCTCGTCGCCGGCTACATATTCTCAGCGCCGTACGAGGACGTGAGGCTGAAGGCCGGCAAGAAGACGCCGACGTCCTCGCGGGCCTTGCGCTCGACTTCCTCCTGGGCCCGCATGAATACGTCGCCGTAATTGCGCGCGGCTATTGGAGAGCATCACGGTGACTGCTCCCGTGCCCTGCCGTGTGGTATGTGCTCGAGCGCCGAAAGAATCAGATCCGCCGTCCCGCTTTCGCCCCACACCGCCGAGTCAACTGTGAGGTGATAGTGCGTCGGATCCCGCCAGTCAGCATGGTAGAACGTGCGCACGTAGTCGGTCCGTAACCGGTCCATACCGGCGACGCGCCGTTCGGCTTCGGAGCGCGTGAGCTTTTCCATCTGTATCACTCGTCGTACGCGCGCCTCCAACGGAGCAAAAATGAACACGTGAAGTGTTCTGGGTCGCTTGGCCAGGATATGGTTCCCTCCTCTACCAACGATGATCGCTCGGCCCTCTTGGGCGATGTCTTCGACGATGGTCCGCGTTATGCGCACAAGTTGGGCGTCATCCAGCCCCCGTGGTGGGAGGACAGTATAGGCTGTTGCGAACCCGCCCATCCCTAGAAGCTCGACCAGCCTCTCGATGAACGACGCGACCCGTTCGTCTTTGGCCTCAACAGCCGTTTCCGCCAGCTGATACTCAGTCGCAATCTTGTGCACGAATTCCTTGTCCCACACCGACCACCGCAAACGATCGCCAAGGTCGCGGGCAATTAGGCTGCCACCGCTCCCGTACTGGTGAGCGATGGTGAGCATGAGTGTGTCCGAGGTGCTCATAATCACCTCCGTTCACGAACAGGGCATAGCTTGAAGGCGATACGCGCTAGTGTCCTGGGTTAGAGATTCGATGACAAAAGCGCGCGGCGCTGTCGAGGATTTCGTCCGCGGGTCGCGGCGGGCCGGCCGCTCACTTGAGGTGCCGGTCGAAGAACTCGAGCGTCCGCCGCCACGCCAGGTCAGCCGACGACGCGTTGTACTCGGCCATCGGGAGCTTCCGCTCCCCGACCAGCGTCTCGTTGGCAAAGGCGTGCTTGGCCTGATAACGGTGGAACTCGAACCGCACGTTGGCCGCCCGCAGCTTCTGTTCGAGGAGGTCGACGGTCGCGATCGGGAACGGCACGTCCTCGATCGCGTAGTGGCCGAGGAGCGGAGCCTTGATCTTCGTCGCGTCGACGAACTCGAGCGGTGGAAAGCCGTACCAGACCACGGCCGCGTCCGCCTCCGGGACGTTGACGGCGGCAAGGAGCGTCAGCGCCCCGCCGAGACAGAAGCCGGTGACGCCGACCTTGCGGCTCTGACCCTTCAGGTGCTGGACACCGCCGCGCACGTCCTGGCCCGCCGCGTCGCCGAAGTCGAGGTTGGTCATCAGGTGCTCGGCCTCCTTCGCCTCGACCGTGACTTTCCCGCGGTAGAGATCCGGCACGAGCGCCCGGTATCCAGCGGCGGCCATGCGGTCGGCCACTCCTTTAATCTGAGCGTTCAGCCCCCACCACTCCTGGATCACCACCACGCCCGGCCCGCTCCCGCCCGCGGGCTCCGCGAGGTACCCCTGCACGCTCTGTCCATCCGGCCGCTTGAAGCTGATCGTCTGACCCATGCCTCGCCTCCGTGGAAGAATTGTGCCGTCGCCATCCTACACCGTGCACGGGCGACCGCCGCCGGCATCGTGGGTGCCCGGCGGCACATCCGAGGCGATCCTGGTGACCGCACCGCCGAGCCGGAAACCCGGCCGACGCGATCTGCGACCGCCGCCTGCAATTCCCCGTGGCGAGGTAAGATTGGGCGCACCCCGGCTCGGACGCAGGCTTGCGGAATCGGAACTCGGAGAAGGGACAGTTGCCTCCGATGACCGACCGACGACGCCCGTGCGAGTCGATCTGGCGAAAGGGGCGAACGGCTGGAAGTGTCGTCGTGGCCCGGCGCTGGTGACCACGACGTAAGACTTGCCTGGAGGGACGATCATGCGTCTCACCGGAAAGATCGGGATCGTGACCGCGGCCGCTTCGGGGATGGGACGTGCCGGCGCGCTGCGCTTCGCCGCCGAGGGCGCGCGGGTGGCCGTCGTGGACGTGGACAGTGCGGGCGTGGAGCGCGTCGTGGGCGAGATCACCGCAGCGGGCGGCACCGCGCACGGCGTTGTTGCGGACCTGACGAAAGACGAGGACTCGCGCCGCATCGTGTGGGACACGGTGGCGCGCTTCAAGGGGTTGGACTTTGTGTGGAACCACGTCGGGCATCCCGGGCCGGCGGCGGTCGAGGGCATCGACATGAGCGCCTTCGACCTGGCCGTCGATCTCAATCTCCGGACGGTGCTGCTGACGACGGAGGCTGCCCTTCCCGAAATGCGCGCCCGCGGCGGCGGCAGCTTGCTGTTCACCGCCTCCACGTCGGGGCTCGTCGGTTCTGGTTTCAGCCCGGTCTACTCGATGTGCAAGTTCGGCGTGGTGGGGTTCGTCAAGAGCCTGGCGCTGCGCCTGGCTCGCGAGAACATCCGAGTCAACGCGGTCTGCCCCGGCCCTATCGACACGCCGATGCTGCGCGTCTTCGTCGCCAGGCCCGATCAGAAGTCGACGGCCGGGGTGGATCCGGAGGAGCTGGTGCGCAAGCGCGCCCACGGCTCGGTGCCGATGGGGCGCACAGGTCGGCCCGAGGAGATCGCGAATGCGGCGCTCTTCCTTCTGTCCGACGAGGCGTCCTTCATCACCGGCGCCGCGCTGCCGGTCGACGGAGGAGTGACGGCGGCCTGAGCACGCCGTGCGCATGTATCGCCAGCAGCCCGATGGCGTTCTCCAGAGCCGCTGTCGTAACGGTCAGCTCGACGGACGAGCCCAGTTCATTCATCGAGGTCCTCGGGCGGACGGAACCACGCACCTGCTACTGGATCCGCTGGAGCTGATCGAGAAGATTGCGCTCCTGATTCCGAGACGCCGGCGAGGATCACCACGCGCCCTCCGTGACCGGAACACGTCAGTTCAGGCGAGCGCGCAGGGAGTGAAGCATCCTGTGCGCGTCGGCGTCGCTCGGGGCCGCGCGGACCGCCCCTTCAAGCTCGTGCAGCGCCTGCCACCAGCGTCCCTGCCTGAGGTAAACGCGACCG
>JAHFDK010000040.1 GCA_023249095.1 Candidatus Rokuibacteriota bacterium
CCTCGAAGCTCGCCCAGGCCTGTTCGGGCCAGCACGCTCTCGTGGAAGTCGAGCGATGGACAGGGCCGCTGCCGCCGATACGCGCGTATGATCCGCCAGCGCTCGACCGGCGCGACGGGGTGTAGCGCTCACCCAGGCTATTCCGAGCCCCGCCTCCGGGTGTTACGATACGCCAAGGGGAGGGCGGCCATGGACATCAAGGGGATCATCGGGGTCAAGCACGTCGTCCTGAAGGTCCGCGATCTGGAGAAGGCCCGGCAGTTCTACTGCGGCGTGCTGGGCATGAAGCTCGGACAGTGGGATCCCGAGCGCGGCATGTTCCTGCGCTTCAACGACTACCACCACGACATCGCGATCTTCAAGACCGGTCCCGACGCCGATCCACCGAAGAAGAACCAGGTGGGGCTCGTGCACGTCGCGCTGCTGGTCGACAGCCTGGAGACGGTGAAGGCGTGGTACGCGCGCTGCAAGTCGCTGGGCGTGCCCATCGTCGGCACGGCAGACCACGCCGTGACGAACAGCATGTACATCGAGGACCCGGAGGGCAACGTCCTCGAGATCTACTGCGAAGCGAAGGAGTACGACTGGCACACCCAGGGGATGGGCTTCATCAACAAGCCCATCAACCTCGAGACGCCGCCGGAGGCGGTTGCCGCCAGGAGCTGAGACCCCGGCTTACGTTCCGGCCTCCCATCTGCGGCCCCACTTCTCGTCGAAGGTCACGTCCTCTACGGCACGGCGATTGGTGGGGCCGTAGCGGTTTTGTGAAGAAGGGTAGCCCAGAGGCAGCAGCGCGGCAGTGTCCACGTTGTCCGGAATGCCCAGCTTCTCCTTGATCTCCTTCTCGAAGCCCCGCCGCGGGCGGGTCGTCAGCACGCTCGCCAGCCCCAGCCCGCGCGCGGCCAGCAGCATGTTCTGGACCGCCGGGTAGATGCTCGCGCCACGGTTGATGTCGCTCGCAGAGCCATCGTGCTGCAGGCAGCAGAGGATCAGCACCGGCACCTCGTGCAGATGCTCGGCCAGGTGTTTGGCGGCGGCATCGTTTCTCGCCATGGTCCTGGCTTCGGCGTCGTTCTTCGGGACTCCGTGGCCGGGTACCGGGGTGTTGCGGTAGCGCTCCTGGATCCAGCGTTTCGTCTCAGGGTCTTTGATGACGATGAAGCGCCAGCGCTGCTGGTTGCCGCCGCTGGGCGCGCGGGTGCCGGCTTCCAGGACTCTTCGAACGAGCGCGTCGGGAATCGGATCGGGACGGATGTAGCGCAGGGCCCGCTGCGTGTGCATCGCCTCGAAGAGGCCGAGCTCTTCAGCCATGCTCAGTCGAAGATGATGCCGCCGTCCACGTTGAACGACTGGCCGGTGATGTTGCGCGCGCCGGGCGAAGCGAGGAAGACCGCCAGCGCCGCGATGTCTTCGGGTTCGTTCGGGCGCCCGAGCGGGATGGCGGCGTTGCGCCGGCGTTCCATCTCCTCGACCGTCACACCTTCGGCTGCCGCGCGCGTCCGCAAATTGGCGTCGGAGAGCGCGGTGAGCGTGGTGCCCGGGCAGATGGCGTTCACGTTGATGTTGTGCGCGGCGAGCTGGAGGGCCGCCATGCGCGTCATGCTGATGACGGCGCCCTTGCTGCCGGCGTAGATCACGTTCGAGGCGCCGGTGAATCCCTTGCCCGCGATGGAGGCGATGTTCACGATGACGCCGCTGCGGCGCGGAATCATCTCGCGCGCGACCCGCTGCAGGCAGAAGAACACCCCTTTGCCGTTGACCCGCATGATGCGATCCCAGTCCTCTTCGGTGAGATCCATGATGTAGGCGCGGCGGGTGACGCCGGCGTTGTTCACGAGGATATCGACCTGACCGAACGTGTCGGCGGCCTGACGAACCATCCCGTCGATGCTCTTGAGGTCCCCGACGTCAGCGCCGAGGGCCAGCCCCTTACGCCCGAGCGCACTGACGGCGTCGGCCGTCGCCTTGACGGCCCCCTGGTCGACGTCGACGGCGACCACGTGCGCCCCGGCACGCGCCAGCGCCAGCGCCGTCGCGCGGCCGATGCCGCGCGCGGCGCCGGTGACGATCGCAACTCGATCCGTGAGCGGCTGGCCGGCGTCGGCCATCGCTATGTCCCGGGTGGGGTCAGGAGCTCCGGGATCACCCACTTGGGCGAGCGGCCCGAGGCGACGCGCTGAATGTTGTCGAACCCGTTGCGGAATCGGGCGGTCCAGTTCTCCCAGGTCGGCCCGGCCGAGTGCGGCGTGAGAGTGACGTTCTTCAGCGCGTAGAGCGGGTGATTCGGCTTCGCCGGCTCCTCGACCAGCACGTCGAGCCCGGCCGCCAGGATCTGCCCCTCCGTCAGCGCCTTGTGAAGCGCGGTCTCGTCCACGACCGGGCCGCGACACGTGTTGACGAGGATGGCGCTCTTCTTCATCATCACGAGCTCACGCGCGCCGATGAGATTGCGCGTGCTGTCGTCCAGCGGCACGTGCAGGGTCACGACGTCCGAGGTGCGGAGGAGCTCGGTAAACAGGACGAAGCGCACGCCGAGGGCGTCCTCCTGGTCCTCGGTGAGCCGCGCGATGTCGTAGTACTGGATGTTCATGTCGAATGCGTGCGCGAGCCGGGCGACCTTCTTGCCGATGTTGCCGAGACCGACGATGCCGAGCGTCTTGCCGTGGAGCTCGAACACCCGTGAGTCGACATGGTTGCCCACGCGCCACTTGCCGGAGACCACATCGTTGTGGAACACGACCAGCCGCTTCAGGACCGCGAGCATCAGCATGATCGCGTGCTCGGAGACGGCGATCGCGTTGGCGCCGCCGTTGTTGGCGACCGGCACCTTCGCCTTCCGCGCCGACTCGATGTCCACGCGGTCGTAGCCGGCGCTGAGGAGCTGGACCAGCTTCAGCTTGGGCGCCGACCGGAAGAACTCGCCGCCGATCGGGCGACCGAGCCCCATGACGTACTCCGCGTCCTTGACCGCGTCGTAGAACGCCGGGGTGTCCTGGTCGACCACCACGAGCTCGAAGCCGGGAGGCGTCAGCAATTTCGCGATGTCGAGGATCGCGTCGGGTTGTTTGGGAATGAAGACGATCTTGGTCGCCATGTCGGGCTCCTTTGCGGTTTGACGAGGCTTACGCCAGCGGAACGGTCGCCGTCACGCAGATCTGGTTGCCGAGCACTCGCGTGGTGTGTCCCTTGCCCGTCGTATCTTCGACGAGTCGCGCGTCGCCCGGGCCGAAGACGTGCTTGGACCCGTCGCCCAGACCGATCTCGAGCTGCCCGGAGAGAATGATGACGAACTGGCGGCGCGGCGCGGGGTGCCAGTCGATGAACTGGCCCACGGGCCACTCGCGGAACGTGATCTGATTCGCCGGAAGGCCCTTCAGCCAGTCGGGCTTGGCCTTGAGCTCGATCGTCTCGATGTGCGCCTGCTGGTCGGTACCCGCGTACAGCCGGAATGTGCCCATCGCGCCCTCCCGTTCTTCATAGGCTCGCCTCGTCGTGGTCAGAGCCGGAGGGGATGCTAGCATAGAAGCCGACCCATGACCGGCCGCATGCCGGGACCGACGTCCCACACGTTCTTCTCGCAGCGCCTGCGCCTTCACTACGTCGACTGGGGCAATCCGACGAAGGCGCCGCTGGTCTTGCTGCACGGCGGGCGCGACCACTGCCGGAACTGGGACTGGGCCGCCGCGGCGTTGCGCGACGACTGGCACATCATCGCGCCCGATCTCCGGGGGCACGGCGACAGCCAGTGGTCGACCGACGGCAGTTACACCCTGGCGGGCTACATCTACGACCTGGTCCAGCTCATCCATCAGCAGCGCCTGGCTCCCGCGACGATCATCGCCCACTCGCTCGGCGGCCAGATCGCCTTGCGCTACGCCGGCATTTACCCAAAGACCGTGGCCCGGCTGGTAGCCATTGAAGGGCTCGGTCCGCCACCCGCATGGCTCGCGCAGGCTGCCTCGAAGACGATCGTCGAGCGCATGGAGGAGTGGATCGCCGAGCAGCGCAATCTCGCCGGGCGACTGCCCCGTCGCTACGCCTCGATCGAGGACGCCTTCCGGCGCATGCAGGAGGAGAACCCGCACCTCACGGCGGAGCAAGCCCGGCACCTGACCGTGCACGGCGTCAATCAGAACGAGGACGGGACGTACAGCTGGAAGTTCGACAACTACGTGCGTGCGTGGCCGCCCTACGACATGCGCGGCCGCGACATCCAGCTTCTCTGGTCGCGGATCGATTGCCCCACGCTCCTGATGTACGGCAAGGAGAGCCGGGCGGGCAATCCAGCCGAAGACGGCCGAGCCCGGCATTTCCGCCACGCCCAGGTGATCGGCGTCGAAGGCGCCGGCCACTGGCTCCATCACGACCGCCTCGACGACTTCCTGAAAATCGTCCGCACCTTCCTGACCACCGACGGGACAGTGCGATAGACGCGTGGGTGCGGCCCAGGAATCATCATCCCCCAGATTGACGTTGCGGCGAGGGCCCCGACGCAGGCATCCTCGGGGCCGTGCGGGTCACGGTGGAGCGACATCAAGCACCGAGAGCTCGGGCCTGACCGGCCCGAGAGAAAGGAAGGCACCCGTGCCACAACGGCTCGAGGGGTTGGAGCGGTTAGCCGTCCTGATCCTGCGACTCTTCTTGGGCTTCGCCTTCATGATGCACGGATCTCAAAAGCTCTTGGGCGCGTTCGGCGGCGGCGGCGTTTCGGGCGTCGCCAGCATGATGGGAAAGCTCGGAATCGAGCCGAGCCTTCTCTGGGCATGGGTCGTCTCGATTACCGAGTTCGTCGGCGGCGTCTGCCTCTTCTTCGGCTTCCTGACGCGCTTCTGGGCGGCGGGTCTCGTCATCGACATGGCCGTCGCGGTGGCCAAGGTGCACCTGGTCAACGGTTTCTTCGTCGGGAAAAACGGCGTCGAGCTTCCGCTCACCTTCGGCGTGATCGCCCTGGTGATCTTGTTGACGGGGCCCGGCTCTCTCTCGATGGACCGGGCCAGCGGGATCGAAAAGCGCGCGACCTGAGCCGGCGAAACTCCAGCGTACGCCGGTGGACCCACTGCTAGAAGCGAGGGCGATCAGCCGGAGTTTCGGCGGGGTTCAGGCCCTTGATCGCATCGATCTCTCCGTGAACGGCGGAGAAGTGCTCGGGCTCATCGGCCCGAACGGCGCCGGGAAGACCACGCTGTTCAACGTCATCTGCGGCCTCAGACCCACGGCGGGACGCGTTCTGTTCAAGGGTGAGGACATCACCGGCCTCCCACCGCATCAGATCTGCCGGCGCGGGATCGCGCGCACCTTCCAGCTCACCCGCCCGTTCGCCGAGCTCTCCGTTCGGGACAACATCGCCGCGGCCGTGCTGTTCGGCCGGAATCCCCGACGCGTCACCGGCCTGGACGAGGCGCGGCGGACGGCCGACCTCGTCCTGAGCTCGGTCAAGCTCGACCGGCGCAAGGAGGCGCGGGCACGCGAGCTGCTGTTCTCCGAGCGTCGCCGGCTCGAGCTGGCCCGGGCCCTGGCGACGAGTCCCGAGCTTCTACTGCTCGACGAGGTGATGGCCGGGCTCACCATCGGCGAGGCGCAGGAGATGGTCGAGATCTTAGGCGTGCTCAAGCGAGAGCTCTCGCTCACCCTGCTGGTCATCGAGCACGTCATGAAAGTGGTGATGACGATATGCGACCGCATCGTCGTGCTCGATCACGGCGAGAAGCTCGCCGAAGGCACGCCCGAGATGGTGGCCGGCCACCGGGCGGTCATCGACGCGTATCTCGGAGTGGCGAGTGCTTAGAGTCCAGGATATCGACGTCTTCTATGGCCTGGTCCCCGCGCTCCACGGAGTGTCCATGGAGGTCCAGGCCGGTGAGACGGTGTGCCTGCTGGGGCCGAACGGGGCGGGGAAAACCACGACCGTCAGGGCCATCATCGGCCTCCTCACGCCGCGGGCCGGCCGGATCTCCTTGAACGGCTCGGACATTACCGGCTTGCCCCCGCACCGCACGGTCGGCCTGGGCGTGAGCCTCGCGCCCGAGGGCCGGCTGCTCTTCCCGGACATGTCGGTCGAGGAAAACCTCGAGCTGGGAGCTTCGCCTCCGCGAGCGCGCGCCCAGAAGCGCGACGCGCGGGAGTGGGTCTATGCGCTCTTTCCGCGCCTGCAGGCGCGGCGCCGCCAGCCCGCCGGCACGCTCAGCGGTGGGGAGCAGCAGATGGTGGCCATCGGCCGCGCGCTGATGGCGAAGCCGGACCTTTTGATCCTGGACGAGCCGTCACTCGGGCTCTCGCCGCTCCTGGTGCAGGAGCTGTTTCGGGTCCTGAAGACGCTCAACGAGGGGGGGCTGAGCATTCTGCTGGTGGAGCAGAACGTCGTGCAGGCCCTGAAGATCTCCGACCGGGCCTACGTGCTGGAATCGGGGAAGATCGTCATGCAGGGCACGAGCGCGGAGCTCGGGAGCTCCGAGAGCATCAGGAAGTCTTACCTGGGAATCTGATCGCGAGCGCCATGTGAAGGAGGCACGGACATGCGAATGAAATCTCGCGTACTCGGTCTCGGTGTGATGGTGGTGGTGAGCGCGCTCTTCGCCGGCTCCCACATCTTCGCCCCCGACGCTCGCGCCCAGCCTCGAGAAATCAAGATCGGGGGCACGATGGCGGTCACCGGCATCTTTTCAGTCGAGTGGGGGCCCACCGCCAAGAATTTCATGGAGGCGTGGGCCAAGATGATGAACGAGCGCGGGGGCGTCTTCGTGAAGGAGGCGAACGCCAAGCTCCCGATCAAGCTCATCCTCTACGACGACGGGAGCAACGCCGATCGCGCCGTGGAGCTCTACGAGCGGCTGGCCACCACCGACAAGGTCGACTTCTTCACTGGCCCCGCGACCAGCCCCATCACGATCAAGGCCTCGACCATCGCGGAGAAGTACGGCATCCCCATGGTCACCGCCGAGGCCAACAGCCCGGCGATCTTCGCGCGCGGCTTCAAGTGGCTGGTCGGCGCGGACCGGCCGGCGCCGCAGTGGGCGGAAGACTACTACGCGATGGTCAAGGCGCTCATGGACGCGGGGTCCATGCCGCGGCTCAAGACGGTGGCCGTCATCCAGGAGAACACGCCGCACACGATGGACGTGGGATGGGGCGGTATCAATCGGGCGAACATCGCCGGCCTGACGGTGGTGGCCACCGAGACGGTGCCGCCGAGCGCGGCTGACTTCTCGGCCATCATCGGCAAGCTGAAGGCGTTGAATCCCGACCTGGTCTACGCGGCGACCTGGGCCGGCACCGGGGCCGCCTTCGCCAAGCAGGCCTTCGAGCTCGGCCTGAAGCCGAAGGAGCTCCACATTCCCCACAGCACCATCACCGAGAAGTACTACTCGATGGTTGGCGCCACCATCGGCGAAGGCATCACCGGGACCACGCACGAGGCGCACTTCAGGCAGGGAGACAAAGACGCGTACTTCGCGCTGCGAAAGAGAGTCGGCCTGAGCGGGTTCGATGCGGGGTGGACGTCGCTCCGCTTCATCGCCCTCGAGGCGCTGACGAAGGCCATCGAGCGGGCCGGCAGCCTGGACCGGGCCAAGGTGATGGCGGCCCTCCGAGATCTCAAGTACGAGACCCTGCACGGCCAGCTCGCGTTCAGCTTCGGCGCGGAGGTGGCGGGGAAGAAGGTCGACGGAGTCGGCAACAAGGTGGTCTACCAGGCGCAGTGGCAGAACGGAAAGATCGAAGTGATCTGGCCGGCCGAGATCGCCACCGCCAAGTATCGTCCGCGCCAGTAGCCGGGCGCCCGATCGGGGATCATGGCGCGCGCGCTGGAGCTGATCATCAGCGGGTTGTCCCTGGGCGGCATCTACGCCCTGCTCGCATTCGCCATGTCCCTGACCATCAGCACGACCCGCGTGCTGAACGTCGCCCACGGGGTCTTCTTCGTCTGGGGCGGCGCCGTCTTCGTGATCCTCACCCAGCGTCTCAATCTCCATCCGGCGCTGTCACTGCTGATCCTCACCGCGCTCTTCTTCGGTTTCGCCCTGCTGTTCGAATGGGGCATCGTGCGCTCGCTGCTGGGGCGAAGTGTGCACCTGCTGCTGACGGGCAGCATCATGGCGACGTTCGGGCTGGGCCTCTCGATGGAGAGCGCGCTCGGATACTCGTGGGTCACCTTCGTCGATCCCTATCCGGTCTTCTCGTCGTCCCTCGCGATGTTCCCCGTCACCCTGGGCGGGGTCTCCCTCTCGGGCAGCCGGCTCGTCATCCTCGCCTTCGTCCTTCTGATGGTCACGGGCTTTCACCTCTTTCTCCAAAAGACGTTCCTGGGCAAGGGGGCGCGCGCGATGGCCCAGAACTTCGACGGGTTTCTCGTGATCGGGCTCAATCCGTACCGGCTCTCGATGATTCTGTTCACGCTGGCCATCGTTGCCACGGCCATCTCCGGGGCGTTCTACGTCCTGGCGGTGCCGCTGAATCCCTACGAAGGGCTGCCGCTGACCCTCAAGGCGTTCACGGTCGTGATCCTGGCCGGCGTGGGAAATCTGCCGGCCACCCTCGTGGCGGGGACCGTGCTGGGCCTCGCCGAGGTCATCACGAGTCAGTTCCTCGGCTCCGTCTGGGCGCCGGCCGTGAGCCTGACCACCCTGTTCCTGGTTCTCGTGTTCAAGCCCACCGGCTTCTTCGGAAAGGGCGTCTATTGAGACCGACGAGCGGACGCGCGACCGCCGCGACGGCAGGCGTCATCGCGGCGCTGGGCGCGCTCCCGCTCTTTCTCTCGTCGACCTGGCTCCTGGTGATGTTCCTGAGCTTCGTGTGGCTGATCCTGACGGCGAATTACGACGTGCTGGACGGCTTTCTCGGCCACATCAACCTGGGCCAGGGCGCCTTTTTCGGACTCGGGGCGTACGTGGCCACCATGCTGCTGAATATCCCGGGCGTTCAGCAGCTGGGCGCTCTCACGTTCGTGGTCATCAGCGTGTCCGCGCTCGCCGCCGCAGCGCTCTTCGCGGCCGTGATGGCATTCCCTCTCTTCAGACTCAAGGGCCTGTACTTCGCCATCGGGACACTGATCTTGATCTTTCTGCTCCAGGTCCTGGCCCTGAACCTCGGGCCGCTGACGGGCGGATCCTACGGCCTCTACGTGCCCCCGGCGTTCTTCATGAGCACGTTCGTCGCCTACTATCTGGCGCTCGGCGTCGCGATCGTCTCGGTGGCCCTCAACTTCTACCTGTCCCGGAGTACCCTGGGCCTGGCCTTCCGCTGCATCAAGGAGGACGAGGGCGCCGCTCACGCGATCGGGCTCAACCCCATGAGGTACAAGAGCATCGCCATCGTGATCAGCAGCCTTCCCAGCGCGGCGGCCGGCGTGCTCTTCGCCCTGAACTCCGGGTTCATCGATCCGAATATCGCCCTGGGGGTGGAACGAAGCCTCCTGCCACCCTTGATGGCCCTCATGGGCGGCACCGGCACCGTTCTCGGGCCGGTCTTCGGCACCGCGATCATCCGGATCATCGAGACCGTTTTCTTCCACTACCTGAGGCTGCCGGTTCCGTCTATGCTCTTCTTCGGGATCACCCTGCTCGCGGTGGCCCTGTTGATCCCAGAGGGACTGTTGAAGTCTCCGCGGATGAAGCGCCTGGCCCTGTTCAGGGCCCTGGCGTCGTAGGATGGGCGGGCACTCACACTCGAGGAGGGAGCGAACGATGGCGTCGAACGGTGATCGCTACAACGTCGGTGGTGTGCTCCTAGCGCGACCCTTCAAGATCCGGCGGCTGGGCCATTTCGGCTTCAACGCGGTCCAGATGGACAAGTCGCGGGACTTCTACGGGGGGCTGCTCGGCTTCAAGCACTCGGACATCCTGGACTTCGGCAAGATGCCGTGGGCGCCCAAGGGCGCCGACCTCGGCGATACGCGCGGCTACTTCATGCGCTACGGAACAGACCATCACGCGTTCGTGCTCTTCAACAAGCGGGTGCTGGACCACCGGCCGGATCGGAAGTTCGCGCCGGAGGTGACCGTCAACCAGATCACCTGGCAGTGCGGCAGCCTCAAGGAGATCATGGACGCCCACACCTACTTTCAGAACCACGGGATCCCCATCCAGCGCGTGGGACGCGACATGCCCGGGAGCAACTGGCACGTGTACGTGTACGATCCCGACGGCCACACCATCGAGCTCTACTACGGCATCGAGCAGATCGGCTGGAACCAGCTGAGCAAGCCCACCGAGATGTACTACCGCGGCTTCCGCGAGAAGCCGTCGCTGCCGCAGGTTTCCGAGATCGCCGAGGTGGCCGAGGCGCTCGACAAGGGCATCGACGTCCTCTCCGGCAACCGTACTCGCGAGGCCCTACCCGAGACCTACGAGGTGGAAGGCGTGCTGCTGCCGCGGCCGTTCAAGATCACCAAGATCGGTCCGGTGAGCCTCTTCGTGGCCGACGTGGCGCGTGCGGAGGCGTTCTATTGCGGTCACCTCGGCTTCGTGAAGAGCGAGGAAGCCACCTATCGCGGCTCGCGCTGCGTCTTCCTGCGCGCGGGCGCGGAACATCACAGCGTCGGGCTCTTCCCTAAAGAGCTCCGGCGCACGCTCGGTCTCTCCGAGCACACGAGCTGCATGTCGTTCGGCGTCGAGGTCGGGAGCTACACCCAGCTGCGCGAGGCCGTGGCCTTCTTGAAATCCCACGGCGTGACGTTCGTCGACTCGATACCGCCGGCGCTCCATCCCGGCATCGATTACGCGGCGTTCGCGCTGGACCCCGACGGCCACTGCATCCAGCTCTACTACTACATGGAGCAGGTCGGCTGGGATGGGAAGGTTCGGCCCGCCAGTCAGCGGCGCGCCGTGCAGTCGGTCTGGCCGGAGGCCCTGGAGTCGCTCTCCGACACCTACGTCGATCAGGTGTTCCAGGGGCCGCTGGGCTAGTCTTCCAGGACGAGGCTGGAGGGAGGCGTCCAATGAAGTTCGGATATTTTACGCTGACCGACAATCCGCCGGCCTACGGGCCGGGTCGGCGCGACCCCAACCGGTTTCTCCTGGACGTCGCTGAGGAATGCGTCGAGGCCGAAGCGATGGGCTACCACAGCGCCTGGGTCCCGGAACACCACTTCGGTCGCTTCGGCGTGCTGCCCTCGCCCACCATGATGCTGACCCACATCGCCAACCGCACCAGGACGCTCAAGCTCGGCCCCGCCACGGTCGTGCTTCCCATCAACCACCCCTTGCGGATGGTGGAAGAGTTCAACCTGCTGGACCTCTTGAGCGACGGGCGCGCCGTGTTCTCGGCGGGGCGCGGCTACGACCAGGGGGAGTACACGCCGTTCGGCGCGTCGTTCGAGAACAGCCGCGCCGTGTTCGACGAGCAGATGGAATACATGATGGCGGCCTGGCGGCAGTCGCCCTTCGAGTTCCATGGCCGATACTACTCGACGCCGGAGCCCCTCACGATCGTCCCGCGGCCGGTGCAGCGGCCGCATCCCGAGGTGTACGTGGCGTGCTTCTCGAAGCCGTCGATCGAGCTGGCGGCCCGGCTGCGCGTCCACACGATCTTCGCCCCGTTCGCCGCTGCCATGCTGTTCGGCTCGGTCCAGGAGGCGGCGCGCGAGAGCAAGCGCATGGCCATCGAGGCCGGCCATCCGGACCCTAAAGTCATGTGCAGCTATTTCGTGTCCGTCGCTCACAGTCCATCCGAGGCCGATCGCGCGCGCGAGCGTCTGCTGCACTACCTTCACAGCATCCTCCCCGTGCTTCCGAGCGACCGGAGCACGGCCCCGCCCCACATCGCCTACTTCGTGGACATCGTCGAGCGGCTCAAAGCCATGAAGCCGAGCCAGCTGGGCGATCGCAGCATCGTCACCGGTGACGTCGAGCACTGCATCGAGGTGCTGAAGCGATGCGAGGAAGGCGGCCTCTCCGAGGTCATCCTGTACTTCAACTTCGGCGAGCTGAGCCATCGCGACACGCTCGCGGCGATGGAACGCTTCGCCAAGGAAGTGATGCCGCATTTCGCCGAAAAGAACGACCCCGTCGTCACAGGGAGGGCGTCATGAATGCCGGTTCGAGCCGTCCCGTCGCCCAGGTGGGCAGCGATCCGAAGCTGGTCGCGTTCAGCGAGGCCGCGCACCGCCACGCGCTGATGCCGGGCTGGGAATTCCAGGGCGGTATGGCCAACGCGCCGGTCCCGGCCGAGCAGGCGTACCGCTGGAGCTGGAGCGACGTCCTCCGTCCGATGATGGTGAAGGCGTACGACGTCGTGGACCCGGTCAAGGCCGAGCGTCGCAACCTGATCATGGCCAATCCCGGCCTCAAGCGCGCCGCCACGACCGAGACCCTGATCGCCGCGATCCAGGGCGTGCTCCCGGGCGAGATCGCTCCGGCGCATCGCCACACCGCCGGGGCACTCAGGTTCATGATCGAAGGGCGCGGCTCGGCCACGACCGTCGACGGCGAGCCCTGCTACATGGACCCTGCGAGCCTGATCCTCACGCCTCAGTGGTGCTGGCACGATCACGCCAACGAGACCGACCAACCCGTCATCTGGCTCGACGTCCTCGATGTGCCCTTCATCGTGGGGATCAACCAGTGGTTCTGGGAGCCGTTCCCCCACGAGATCCAGCCGCGGTCGCGTCCTCGGGGCGGAAATCTCAAACGGTTTGGCGCCGGCATCGTCCGGCCGGTCGGTCCGCGCGTCCACGACGGCCCCTCGCCGCTCCTCGTCTACCCGTGGGATCGCGCCGAGGCGGCGCTCGCCGAGCTGGCCGAGGTCGACACGAACGACAGTAGCGTGATCGTCGAGTACAACAACCCCGTGACGGGCGGCCCGGTGCTTCCGACCATCGCCTGCTACGCCCACATGCTCCGGCCGGGCGGATTGACTCGCGCGCGCCGGACGAACGCGAGCGCCATCGTGCACGTCGTTCGGGGTCGCGGCCGCACGATCGTCGGCGATCAGAAGCTCGAGTGGGAGACCGGTGACTGCCTGGCCGTTCCGCACTGGACCTGGGTCCAGCACGAGAACCGGTCGGCCACCGAGCCCGCGTTCCTCTTCAGCTCGACCGACACGCCGATCCTCGAGGCGTTCGGCATCTATCGCGAGGAGCGCGCCCCGGACCCCTCGTGATGAAGTTCGGCCTCAACTTCTTCCCGTCGTTCCGGGCGAGCGACTATTCGACGGCGGAGTACTTCGCCCAGTGCCTGCGCCTCGCGGAGCGCGCCGACCAGCTCGGATTCAACTCCGTCAAGACCGTCGAGCACTATTTCTTCGACTATGGCGGCCACTCGCCGAATCCGGTCGTGCTCCTGTCAGCCGTCGCGGCCCGCACCCAGCGAATCCGCCCGATCACCGGCGCCGTCATTCCGGCGTTCAACCACCCCGTCAAGCTCGCCGCGGAGCTGGCAGTGCTGGACAACATCAGCAACGGCCGCCTCGACGTGGGCTTCGGCCGTGCGTTCATCCCAAAGGAGTTCGAGGTGTTCGGCGTGAGCATGGAGGAGAGCCGCGCCCGCTTCGAGGAAGGCCTCGACATCGTCACCAGACTCTGGACCGAGGACCGCGTGTCCTACGACGGCAAGTTTCACCGGTTTCGCGACGTTCACCTGAAGCCGCGTCCGGTCCAGAAGCCTCACCCGCCCATCTGGGTCGCCTCGGTCGCGTCGGTCGAGTCGTTCATCTGGGCGGGCGAGCGCGGTTACCACGTGATGATCGTGCCCTACGCCGGGAGCATCCAGAAGGTGCGGGACATGGTCCGCGCCTACCGCCAGGCCTGGCGCGAGGCCGGGCACCCACCGGGCATGGAGCAGGTCCAGAGCTCGCTGCACTGCTATGTGGCCGAGACGCACCGCGAGGCCGTCGAGGGCGCCCGCCCCCGCATCGAGCGCTACATCGAGGTCTTCAGCGAAGCCGTGAGCTCGTGGGCAACTCACCAATCCAGCCAGTACGCGAACTACGGCAAGATGGTGGAGTCGATCGCCAAAACGACCATCGAGTCGATGCTGGAGGACCGTCAGGCGCTGATCGGGACGCCGGAGGAAGTCGTCGAGCAGCTCAAGTACCACCTCGACGTCTTCGGCGACTTCGAGCCCTCCATGCAGATCAACTTCGGCGGGATCGGCGACAAGGAGGCGCTGCGGACGCTCGAGCTCTTCGCCAGCCGCGTCATGCCCACGTTTCCCCAAAGATGAAGACACATCCCACTACCAGATCACGCGTGGGATACTCGAGGCGCCCGAGCGATACTGGCGTCAGCTCCTGATGGAGAACGCCGACGGCCAGGACTCCGCCTAGAGGAAGCGAGGGGGACTCCATGATCACCGCGACCGTCCGCTACAAGCTGCCGCCGCATATCGACTCTGCAGCCTGCCGAGAGCACTTTCACAAGATCGCTCCCGGATTCCAGCAGGTGACGGGCTTGATCAGCAAACACTTCATCTGGAGCGAGAGCGGCTGGGCAGGCGGCGTCTATCAGTGGGAAACCCTCGATGACGCGAAGGCGTTCTACAGCGGGCCGTGGCTCGCCGGGATCGTCGAGCGCTACGGCATGCATCCGCACATCGAGTTCTACGAAGTGTTCGCGCTGACCGACAACACGCGCGGCACGGTCGAACGGTTCCGGGAGCCGCGGCTGCCGGCGGCCAGATCTTTCACGGTGAAGATGGAATCGACGGGCATGGAGGGCTAAGCACCCATGGAAAGCTCCACGACCACGAAGCGAATCGCATTTGTTCAGGCGTGCTGGCACCGGGAAGTCGTCGACGAGGGCCGCGACTCCTTCGTCGCCGAAATCGAGAGACATGGCGTGTCGGCCGATCAGATCGACCTCTACGAAGTGCCCGGGAGTCTCGAGATTCCACTGCAAGCAAAACTCCTGGCCAAGACGGGGACGTATTCAACCATTGTCGCCGCCGGGTTCGTCGTCAACGGTGGTATCTATCGGCATGAGTTCGTGGCCCAAACCGTCCTTGACGCCCTCATGAGAGTGCAGCTCGAGACCGAAGTGCCCATCATATCTCTCGTGCTCACCCCGCAGAGTTTCCATGAGCATGACGACGCGCACCAAAAGTTTTTCCACGAGCATTTCAAGGTCAAGGGCGCCGAGGCGGCCGTCGCCTGTGTGAAGACCCTGGACAACGTCAAGAAGGTGCTGGCCGCCTCCTGAAACGCAAGGCGGGCAGACGAGGTCGTCACGCCAACCGATCGCTCAGTGGCCTCCCGCTCCGGCCGCGGGCGGCGGCGCGAGGCCTGCGGTCGTATCGGCCAGCACCTCGCGGTGTCCGATACCCAGCGTCTTGATCCACCGCTGCTGTCCCAGCGTGAGCGCGATGAAAAAGCCGAGCTCGACCAGCTCGGGGTTCGAGAAGTGCTGGTGCAGCTTCGTCCATAGCGCGTCGTCCGCGATCTCCGCGTTCCAGACGATGGCGCTCGTGTACGTGAGCGCCACCTTCTCGCGCTCGGTGAACCTGGGCGAATCGGCGAAATGCAGGAGGTCGTCGTACTTCTCTTCGGTCAGCCCCTTCCGTCCGGCCTGGACGGAGCGCTGGACCCCTCAGTACTCGCACTCGATGGACCTGGAGACGTAGACGCGGCAGAGCTCTTTGATGGCGTGATCGCAGACGCCTTGCCGGAACGTGAGCTCCCAGGCCTGCGAGAACGCGCGGATCACGCTCGGGTTATTGGCGCGGATCGCCTGGCTCTCCGGCCGCGGCGTGCCTTCTCGACGCGCGCGCTCAAGGTAGCCCAGGATCTCCGGGTCGGTGACCGCCGATGGGTCGACATAGGGAATATGGGGCATCGATCCCTCCTCTCGCAGCACCTCTACCACACGCTCTTGCCGCCGAAGCGACGCTCCCAGCGCGGGATTACCTCTTTGTTGTAGACATTGTCGGGCACTTCGCCGCGCAGGGCGCGAAGAACCGACTCGGTCGCCCACTGGATGCCCGGGCCGAGCCCGCTTCCCACGTTGGACGAGACCATGTGGGGCGAGAGCAACACCTTGTCGCCGAGGTTGCGCAGCTGGCTGTCGAGCGCCAGCGGCTCCTCCTCGAACACGTCGAGCGCGGCGCCGCCGATCTGTCCCTTGAGCAGGGCCTCGATGAGCGCCGGCTCCTGCACGCAGGGGCCGCGCGAGGTGTTGATCAGGATCGCCTTGCGCTTCATCAGCGCGAGCTGCTCGACCCCGATCATGTGCCGGGTCTCCCGCGTCAGCACGACGTGCAGGCTCACCACGTCCGACTCGCGAAGCAGCGTCGGCAGATCCACGCGGGCCACGCCGTGCTCCGTGAACTTGCTCTCGGGCACGTACGGATCGGTGGCCAGGATCCTCATCTTCCACGGACGCATCAGGGTGGCGATGCGGCTGCCGATCCTGCCGAGACCGATCAGGCCGATGGTGATGCCCGCGTAGCCGTCGGCGCGGGAGCCGAAGTAGGTCCCCTGAAGCTGTTGATCCCGCCAGGTTCCGCCGTCCTTGAGCTGCCGGTCGCGCTCCCGGACTTTCTTCAACATGGTGAGCATGGCGGTGATCGTGCCTTCGGCCACGCCGCCCCAGTTCGATTCGGTCGGGCCGTGGCAGACCAGGATCCCCATGTCCGTCGCCGCCTCGACGTCCACGTCGTCGACGCCGATCGTGTATTTGGCGACGATCCGGAGCTCGGGCGAGCTCTCCATGATCTTCCGGCTGATGGGGACGTTCCGGATGGACGTCCCCATGAGGGCGTGGGTCCCCTGCGCCATGCGGATCAGCTCGGGCTCGCTGTTGCCCTGCGGCGTGTCCCAGGAGGCTTTCCCCAGGCGCAGCTCACATCCCTCCGCCTCGAGTCTCTTGTGGCTGTCTCGCGCTTCGTCGACAGGGGCGAAAATGAACACCGTCGCGGCAGTCATCACACGGTTCCTCCTGGGTCAGCGCAGCTTGCCATTGCCGGTCACGTCGGCCAGAATCCGGGTGGTTCGGCCCTGGGGCACCGAAGGGCTGACCGCTTGATACCGAGCGCGGGACTGAGCTGTCAAGGGGGACTCCACCCCGAGGGGAGGCCGCGATGGTCGAGTTCAGTGTGAACGATGCCGACGGCCACATCACCGAGACGACCGAGCAGCTCCGCCCGTATTTCGACGGACCGCAGGGTGAACGTGGTCATTGGGCCGGGCGCCGCTCCTATTACCCGGAGGACGGCTGGGACCGCTCCCTCGGCGGGAAGCTGGGGAGCAGCGTGAACGACGCGAAATCCTGGCTCAAGCTCATGGACGAGGGCGGCATCGAGTCGACCGTCCTCTATCCGACGGGCGGGCTCGCCATCGGGTGGGTGCGCGAGCCCGACTTCGCGGTGGCGCTCTGTCGCGCCTACAACAACTTCCTCCACCAGGAGTTCCTGACCGTGAGCCCGCGGCTGAAGGGGGTGGCGCTGCTCCCGTTCCAGGACGTGCCCGAGGCGGTGAAGGAGCTGCGCCGGGCGGTCACCGAGCTCGGGATGTCGGGCGCGTTCGCGCCGGCGGTCGGGCTCCGATTGCCGCTCGGACACCCGGACTTTCACCCGATCTACGCGGAAGCGGAGCGGCTCGGATCGATGGTGGCCTGTCACGCCACCGTCCGCGGCCCGCACTTCTTCGGCGCCGACGGCTTCGACAAGTTCATCGAGGTGCACACGCTGTCTCATCCCGTGGCCCAGATGATCCAGCTCACCGGCATGATCTTCGAAGGCGTGCCGGAGAAGTATCCGAGTCTCCGTATCGGCTTCATGGAGGCGGGGTGCTCCTGGCTCCCGTTCTGGATGGACCGCATGGACGAGGAGTGGGCCAAGCGCGCGGTCGAAGCACCGCTCTGTCGGAAGAAGCCCAGCGACTATCTCCGCTCCGGACAGCTCTTCTTCGCCGCTGAGGGGGACGAGAAGTCCGTGCCCGAGGTCGTGCGCCGGCTGGGCAACGACATCATCTTCTATGCGAGCGACGTGCCCCACTGGGACCACGACTTTCCCGAGAACATCCACGAGCTCGCCACCCGCGAAGACCTGAGCGTGGAGTCGAAGCGCAAGATCCTCTACCTGAACACCCGACGGCTCTACGAGCTCGCGCCGGTTGGTCAGGTCAGGTCCGGGCGCTGAGCAGGTCGCCGCAGCCCGCCCGCACGGCCCAGTACTCCCACGCCCGCCACATGGCCGGGTCGTCGGGCTTCATGGACGCGTGCGCCTCGATCTCTCCGCGCGACAGCGCCGTGACCTCGCCGAGGCGCAACGCGTCCAGGAGCACCCGAGCGTTGACCGGCATGTAGACACCGATCCGGATGACCTCGGGGAGCGAGCGCCCGGCCGCGACGAACCCGTGCCCCCGCATCAAGGCGACACGCTCGCCGCCGAGACCGCGCGCCAGGTCGCGTCCCTGTGCCATGTTCACCACCAGGAGATTGGTGTCGCCGAAATTGTCCCGGATGTCCCACACGGGAATGCGCGCTCCGATGAAGCTCGCCATGTGCACGACGGGCCGGAGCGGCGTCGCCGAGATGGTAAACGGCAGCACCGCCTCGGCGTGGGCGTGCACGACCGCCTGAACGTCGGGCCGCGTCTCGTAGATCGCGCCGTGGATGAACCGCTCGAGATATGGCGCGCGCGTGTCGCCGCCCACCGACTTTCCCTCGAGGTCGAACTCGACGATGTCGCCGCGCTCGACGAGCTCGGGGGCGCGCGAGCGCGACAGCAGGTAGCGCCTCGGGTCGAGTGGATGGCGCACGCTGACGTGGCCGTAGGCGTCGACCACGCCCTCGTGCGCGAGGATGCGGTTGGCGATCACCACGTCACGGAGGGCCTTCTCGAGCACGTTCGGTGTCATGGCGGTCATCGCGGGCCTCAGCGGAAATGGCGGCCCGACGTCGCGTCGGGTACGCGCAGCCCGAGCCCCTCGATTTGTAACGCCACCTCGGCCATGTACTCGGTTCGCGCCGCTTCGTTCGACCGTCGCTTGAGCCCCCAGTATTGGTATCGGGTCGCCCGCGTCGAGTTCGACCGCCCGAACATGTCGAGCCCTCGCGGGTACCATCGGTCCACCGCCGCCTGGGCCAGAGCCTTCCCTTCCTCGGTCCGCACCATGTCGCGGAGTTTCACGAGGCCGTAGCCCACGTGCGTCTTTTCCTCCTGAATGATCCTCGGTAACGCGCGGTCGAGCGGCGCGTAGGAGCAGCCGACGAACTCTTCGAGCTGGTACTGGCCGACGCGATCGATCAGGAACCCGAACGCGGCCACGTCCGCCCACGTCGGCATCGCCTGCCGGAAGGCCTCGAGGTCGCGTCGGGACTTCTCGATGTACATCAGCTCGGAGGCGTCCTCGCCCAGGTCGTTGAGGAGCCGGTTGATCTTGCGGAAGTGGTCGATCTCCTCGCCGGCGACCTTGGCGAGCATCCACTGGTCGTCCGCCGACGGCGCCGTCAGGAGCCACTGGTTCACGTAGAGATGCGGGCCGCCGATCTCGCAGTCGGCCTGGATGCGCAGCACGCGCTTGAGCAGTGCCTGATACTCGTCCGGCATCTTCGGCACGTCGGGCGCTTCGAGCTTGTCCGTGAACGGTCTGTCCGTGGTCATGACGGGGACCCCTTCGGGCAACGCTTCACACTGCGCAAGATCATCTCGACATAGCGGTCGGCGATCGATTCGGGGGCGAGCCGGCCGCGGTCCGAAAACCACGTCGCGACCCCGGTGCACATCGTGAGGATCGCCATAGCGGTGAGCCTCACGTCCGACACCTGGAAGACGCCCGCCCGGACGCCCGACGTGAGCAGACCGCGGAACACGCGCTCGTACTCGTCGCGCCGGATGAGGACGAGGCGCAGATTGCCCTGGGTCAGCGAGCGCAGCTCGCTGTGGCTCAAGAAGGCCTCGTGCTGGCTGTGCGCGTGGAAGAGCACGTGGAAGCGCACGGCCGCCCGCAATCGCGCCTCGGGGCCCTCCACCGCCGCCACGGCCCGTCCCACGCCGTGGAGCAAATCGTCGAGCGTGCGGTCGAGGATCGCGAAGAGGATTTCCTGCTTGGACCCGAAGTGATAGTAGAGGCTCGCCGCCTCCATGCGGAGCCCCCGCGCCAGCGTGCGCATGGAGCTGCCGTGATAGCCGCGCACGCGGAAGAGGGCGATCGCCGCGCGAAGAATCCGCTCGGCGGCCGCGGCGCGCTCGTGCGTGGCGACGATCGTGGCCATACCTACCTAACGTTCGTTAGTAACCCAGCCCGCGTCGGCTTGTCAAGCCGGCGCGTGGTAGCATCCCCGGCGAAAGGAGCCCCGCCGATCGACTTCCTGCACGCCAGCGCCACCGGACTCGTCCAGGTCTTCGCGTGGCCGACCTTCGGGCTGATGCTGATCGGCATGGCGCTTGGCTTCGTCGTCGGACTGCTCCCGGGCCTTGGCGGGCCCACCACGCTGGCGCTCATGCTGCCGTTCGTCTTCAAGATGACGCCGGTCGAGGCGTTCGCCTTCCTCCTGGGAATGCTGGCCGTCACCGCCACCACCGGCGACATCACGTCGATCCTGTTCGGGATCCCGGGCGAGCCGACCACGGCCGCCACCATCGTCGACGGCCACGCCATGGCGAAGAACGGCGAGGCCGGGCGAGCCCTCGGCGCGGCGATGATGAGCTCGCTCATCGGCGCGGTGTTCGGCGCCCTCGTCCTCGGGTTGGCGATTCCCGTCGTGCGCCCGCTCGTGCTCACCCTCGGCTCACCCGAGTTCTTCACGCTGGCCCTGCTCGGCATCACCTTCGTCGCCTCGCTGAGCGGGGAGGCCGTCCTGAAGGGATTGCTGGCCGGCGGGCTCGGCCTCTGGCTCGCCACGATCGGTCTCAACCCGGTGACGGGCACCCAGCGCTACACCTTCGGTCAGCTCTTCCTCTGGGACGGGATCGGGCTCGTCCCGGTCACCATCGGCTTCTACGCCATTCCGGAGCTGATCGAGATGGCGATCGCAGGGTCGAGCATTGCGAAGCTCGACGTGGGCCGTGTCGGCGGCGTGTGGGAGGGGGTGCGCGACACCTTCCGTCACTGGCGGCTCGTGATCCGCTGCAGCGCGCTCGGGACATTCATCTCGATCATTCCGGGGCTGGGCGCGGCGACGACCCAGTGGCTGGCCTATGCGCACGCCGTCCAGAGCTCGCCCGGCCGGGAACGGTTCGGCAAGGGCGCGGTGGAAGGCGTGCTCGGTCCCGGCGCGGCCAACAATTCTTCGCTCGGGGGCAGCCTGGTCACGACGGTGGCGTTCGGCGTGCCCGCGAGCGTGGCCACCGCCATTCTCATGGGCGCGTTCTTCATCCAGGGCCTGGTGCCGGGGCCCGCGATGCTGACGCCGGCGCCGAAGGGCCACTTGTCGGTGACGCTGGCGATGGTGTGGACCATCGTTGTCGCCAACGTCATCACGGTCGGCGTTTGCCTGACCTTCATGGGCCCGCTGGCCCGGATCACCCAGATCCGCGGCACGCTGCTGGTGCCGTTCATCATGATCCTGGTGTACGTCGGCGCATTCGCCGAGAAGAACGTCTTCGAAGATCTCGGCGTCGTCCTGGCGTTCGGCGCCCTCGGCTGGGTCATGTCGAAGCTCGACTGGCCGCGGCCGCCGCTGCTCCTCGGCCTCGTGCTCGGTCCGCTGGCCGAAAACCGGCTCTTTCTCTCCACGGACAACTACGGCGCCGGGTGGCTCCTCCGCCCGGGTGTGCTGATCATCCTCGGTGTCATCGCGGTCGGCCTCGTCGTTCCGATCGTGCGACAGCGGCGGCGCCGGCGGACGCCGCTCGGGGCAGCCGCGGCAGCCCCCGAAGCGCCGGCATCCGGTTGGCGGCTCGACGGCGCGACAACGTTCAACCTGTGCCTTGTGATCCTCTTCGCGGCAGCCCTGTGGGAGAGCCGCCGCTTCGACGCGCGCGCCGGGCTTTTCCCGTGGACGATCACCACGGCTTCCCTGCTCCTGGCGAGCGTCCACTTCGCCAGCGAGCTCACCGCTCGCCGCCGTGGCATGCGCGCGGACAGTCGCGAGGCCGCCGCAATGCCACCACGAGACCCGACGCGCCGAATCGTCGCGATCTGTGGGTGGATTCTCGGGATGTACGTCGGGATCTGGCTTCTCGGCTTTTCGCTCGCCACGCTGCTCACGACCGTTCTCTACCTGAGAACCGCCCGCGAGCGCTGGCCGATCAGCGTCGTCCTGAGCCTCGCCGGCTTCGCATTCGTGTACGGCCTCTTCGAGAAGGGCCTGGGGGTGCCGTTCCCGCCCGGCCGACTGCTCGTCTGGATGGGCTACGGCAGCTGAGGTCAGTCCTCGTCTGGTGGTACATGCCGATGGCCGGCTCGCGGAACGGGTCGGCCGTCTGGCCGGCCAGCGTCTGGTCTTTTTCGCAGGGCTGCCCGGCACGGGCAAGAGCCTCCTCGTTCACCAGCTCGTGCACCTCGCCGGTGGCGCCGGGCGGCGCATCCATCTCCTCCAGTGGGACGTCGCGCGGCCGGTGTTCGAGGCGAGCCCCGCCGGCCGGCGCTATCCCCTGGCCGCGGGCGTCACGCACCCGGTCATCCGGAAGGCGGCCGGGCTCTGGGTGCGCGAGGCACTCGTCGAGTGGAATGCCCGCTATCGGGAATCGGAGCATCTTCTGGTCGGCGAGACGCCCCTTGCCGGCAACCGGTTCATCGAGCTAGCGCGCCGCCTCGACGACGGCGCCGAAGCGCTGCTGACCGCCGCGTCGTGCCGGTTCGTGATCGCGGTGCCGTCGCGTGAAGTCCGGCTCTTCCTCGAGGCCGAGCGCGAGCACCGGGCCGCGAGCCCGCTTCATCCGCGCGAACGTGAGGACGCACCGCCGCACGTCCTGCGTGACCTCTGGCGTGACCTCGCGGGCATTGCCCGCGCGCTCGAGTCGCCCGCGCCGCGGGCCGAACGGGCCGTCGGGAGCGAAGCGCCGGAGTGCGGCGTCGACGCGAGATCGGTGCCGTACGATCCGGCCGTCTACGCGCGAGTCTACGCGAGGGTGCTGCGCCATCGGAACGTCGACACCCTGGTCCACGACGTGATCCTGCCGACCGAGAACCTTTCGGTCTACGATTTCGCCGTCGCGCCCCGCGACCTCGTGCCGACCGAGGCGGAGGCCGAGAGGTTCATCGGCGACGTCGAGCGCCGTTACGCAGATCCGACCGCCCTCGAGGCCGAGATCGCCCGCTGGTGGGAGACATGACTGTCGGGAGACATGTCGGGAGACATGACTTGCCCGCCGGGGAGACGTAGGCTAGTTTGCTTGCCATTATGCGCACTCTACTGAGTCTCCTGGCGACCGTCGTCCTTGTCTCGAGCGCCACGCCGCCCGCCGCCGCCCAGAGCTACCCGAGCGGGCCCATCACGCTGGTGATCCCCCTGGCGCCGGGGGACGCGACCGATGTCGCGGGCCGCACCATGGCCGAGGAACTGGCCAAGCTCCTCAAGGTGCCGGTCGTCCCGGTGAATCGACCCGGCGCCGGGATGGCGATCGGCACGGACAGCGTGGTCAAGGCCAAGAAGGACGGGTACACCATCCTGCTCACCCCGAACGCCGCGGTCGTTTCGGCCAGAATTCTGAATCCCGAGTCGGTGACGTACGATCCCTTGAAGGATCTGACGCCCCTCGGATTGACCACACGGACGCCCATCCTCGTCGCGGTTCGTGAGGACGCCCCCTACCGGAGCTTCCCGGAGATGATCGAGTTCGCGAAGAAGAATCCGGGGAAGGTTCGCGTGGGCACGGTCGGGACGGGATCCGTGGGGCATCTCAACGTCGAGATGATCAACGCGCTCACCGGAGCGGGCCTGACCATGGTGCCGTTCAAGGGAGGAGCGCCCGGGATCACCGCGCTCCTGGGCGGGCACGTGGAAGGCGGAGCGTTCTCGCTCGGAGCGCTGAGCAGTCATGTGAAAAGTGGAGCGGTGAGGGGGATGGTCGTCTCGAACTCGTTCCCGGGTTTCCCGGACATCCCCACGCTGCCCCAGCTCGGCTATCGCCAGAACCTGCTCGGCGTCTGGCTCGCCTTCTTTGCGCCCGCAGGCGTGCCGGCGGAGGTGACCAGGACCCTGCTCGCCTCCATCGAAAAGGTCGCGAAGGACCCGGCGGTCGCAGCCAAGCTCGTGAGCTTCGGAATCCTGCAAGACTACGCGCCTCCCGAGAAGCTCGTCGCCGAGATACGGGAGGAGCATCGCACCGTCGAGGAGCTTGCGAAGAAGGCCGGGCTGGTGAAGTAGGAGGCCATGCCGCGCGATCTGGTCAGCGGTCTGTTCTGGCTGGCCGTCGCGATCTTCGCCGCCGTTCAGGGACTCTCGCTCAAGCTCGGCAGCCTCAATCGCCCCGGGGCGGGATTCTTTCCGTTCTGGGGCGGAGTCGTGCTCGGACTGCTCTCGATTGTCCTCGTCGTCAGCTCACGCGGACGAGATGCCGCAGCGGGCTCGCGGTCCCGGCCCGAATCGTCGAAGCCTCTCGTCGTGGTCGGGGCGCTCCTCGGCTACCTCCTGCTGCTGGAGACGATCGGGTTCGTGGCCGTCACGTTCCTCTTCCTTCTGCTCCTGTTTCGCCTGGAACGGCTGACCTGGGCGTTCAGCGCCGTCTCCGCGGGGGTCGGAGCCCTCGCGTCCTATGTGCTCTTCCAGCTCTGGCTGAAGACCCAGCTCCCGACGGGCCCCTTCGGGTTCTGAGCGTGGAGATCTTTCACGGCGTTCTGTACGGCTTCCAGGTCGCGCTCCAGCCGATCAATCTTCTGTACTGCTTCATCGGCGTCTTCATCGGAACCCTGGTCGGGGTCCTGCCCGGGTTGGGCCCCGCGGCGGCCATCGCGCTCCTGCTGCCCTCCACGTTTGCGGTCTCCCCGGTCTCCGCCATCATCATGCTGGCCGGGATCTACTACGGCGCGATGTACGGCGGCTCGACCACGTCCATCCTCGTCAATATTCCCGGCGAGGCGGCGTCCGTCGTCACGTGCCTGGACGGTCACGCCATGGCCCGTCAAGGACGAGCCGGCGCGGCGCTGGGCATTGCCGCGTTCGGGTCGTTCATCGCCGGGACGCTGAGTGTCGTCGCCCTGACGTTTCTCGCACCGTTCCTGGCCCGGGTGACGTTGAGATTCGGCCCGCCGGAATACTTCGCCCTCATGGTCCTGGGCCTGACGCTGCTCACCTACTTCGCGCGCGAGTCGACGGTGAAGGCGCTCATGATGGCGGCCGTGGGCCTACTCTGCGGGACGGTGGGTCAGGACACGATCAGCGGGCGGTTTCGGTTCACGTTCGGGATTCGGACGCTCGAAGACGGCCTCGGACTGGTCCCGGTCATCATGGGACTCTTCGGAATCTCCGAGGTGCTGCTCAACCTCGAGCAGCGGCAACAGCAGAAGGAGATCTTCGCCCCACCGACGAAAGGTCTCCTTCCCACGCGCGAAGACTGGCGGTTGTCGACGACGCCCATCCTGCGCGGCTCGGTGCTGGGGTTCTTGCTCGGCATCCTGCCCGGCGCCGGCGCCATCATCGCCTCGTTCGCGTCCTACGCCGTGGAGAAGCGAGTGTCCAGGCACCCGGAGCGATTCGGCGCCGGGGCCATCGAAGGCGTGGCCGGTCCCGAGGCGGCGAACAACGCCGCGGCCGGCGGCGCGTTCATCCCGCTTCTCACACTGGGCATTCCGGCCAACGCGGTCATGGCGATTCTCCTGGGGGCGCTGATGATCCACGGGCTCCAGCCCGGCCCGCTCCTGGTCAAGCAGGCTCCCGATGTCTTCTGGGGGATCATCACCAGCATGTACATCGGCAACGCCATGCTGCTCGTGTTGAATCTTCCGCTCATCCCGCTGTGGGCCCGGCTCCTGCGCGTGCCGTACGCCACCATGTATCCGCTCATTCTGCTGTTCTGTCTCATCGGCGCCTACAGCGTCGGCAACAACATCGGCGACGGGATCGTGATGTGGGTCTTCGGGATCGTCGGTTATCTGCTGAAGAAATTCGACTACGAGGGCGCCCCCTTGATCCTGGCGATGGTGATCGGCCCGATGATGGAGGAAGCCCTGCGTCAGTCGCTCATCCTGTCGACCGGCAGCTTTGGCATCTTCGTCTCACGCCCCATCTCGGGCAGCTTCCTCCTGATCGCCGCCCTGCTCTTGCTCCTTCCCATGCTCCGGAGGAATCGAGGGACCAGTTGAGGCGAGGCGCGCGCCCGTCTCCCGTACGACGTCGACCAGCGCCGCGACGTCCGCCCCCGTCGTCGCGTAGTGGAGGACGCACGCCCGCAGCGCGAAGCGGCCGCGGAGGGTGGTCTGGGTCAGGAAGGTCTCGCCCGAGGCCTGCACGTCCTGCATCAGGCGCCGGCGAGCTCAGCCAGCGGGTCGATGGCGCCCGTGCTCAGGTGCCCGCGCTCGCCGCGACGCAGAACGGACGCTTGCCCACGGCGCGATCGGCGGCGATGGCGGCGCGGAGCGCGCCGACGTCCATCCGGTAGTTCTCGTCGGTCGCAATGCTCTGAATCGCGTCGGTGCCCAGGCCCAGCAGCTCAGCGGCCTTCTGAATGCAGCTATGTCCCTCCTGCGAAGCATAGAGGACGAACGGCGAACGCGCCCGCTGCAGCCCGTCGCGTCGCACGTTCCAGCCGTCCTCGATCGCGGCCCGGTGGCGAGCGGCGGCGAGAGCGATGAGCGTCGCCGTCGAGCCGCCGCTCGCCAGGAGCCCCATGCTGCCCTCCGTCGGGAAGCCGATCAGCTCCATGAGCCAGCGCACCGCGGCGCGCTCGACGTAGATGGCCGCGTGGTCGCCGCCCGCGCAGCTCGGATTCAGCGCGGCGGCGAGGAAATCGGCGAGCACCCCGACCGGCGCGGGTGGCCATTGCCCATGGCGTGCGGGAGGACGGCTGCGCGGACACGCTCCAGCAGCACCTCGGGATCGATGCCGGCCGCGCCCAGGGGCTCCTGCATCAGCGTGGCCCGCTCGGCGGGCGTCATGGGCCGGAAGACCGGCCGCGTGCTGATACCGGCCAGATAGTCGGCCACGAGATCGACCGTGTCGTGTGCGAGACGGCGGAAGTGCTCGGGATCGAGGGCCGGAGGCGCGATCTTCTGGACTCGTGACGTCATCGCGTTCGTCTCCTGTCGCTAGGGCGCGGTCGAACGGGAGTACGATGCCGCCCGAGCTCCATCGCGAGGTAGTAGACACACGGCCCTTCGCCGGGATTGGCGAAGGCGTGCCGGCAGTCCCCAGCGTAGTAGATGCTGTCGCCGGCGCGTAGCAGGTGCTCGATGCCGTCGATCGTGAGGCGCAGGAGACCGCGCTCCATCGCGAGGTACTCGCGCGAGCCCGGCGCGTGCGCGGCGAACTCCCCGGCGTCCACGCCGCCCGGGATGGTCGTGCGCATGAGTTCGAACTCGACCCCCGGCAGGACGGGCGAGAGGATGCGCCGTTCCCAGCCCGAGGGATCGTGCGCCGTGTCGTGCTCGCCGCGGCGCAGCACGACGACCCGCGTCGCGCGCTCCTCGCCGAGCAGGCGCGCGATGCTGGTGTCGAGCCCCGTCGCGATGCGATCGAGCACGAGAACCGTCGGCACCTTGCTCCCGCGCTCCACTTCGGAAAGCATGCTCCGGCTCACGCCGGTGCGCGCCTCCAGGTCGTGGAGCGAGAGCCGCCGGCGTAGACGCTCCATCCGAAGACGGGCACCGAGCCCGGCCATGTCGAGCCCGGACGACGGCCGCGGTGCCTGTCCGGCTTTGGTATCTACCATAGAGGACATTCTACTCTATGGTAGAAATCGGCGCCGCACACGGAGAACCAGCTCGAGGCAGAAGAACCGGGGAAGAGCAGCCGAGTGATCCTGGTGGGGCGAATCAGGGGGGGGCGGCGTTCGCCCCCCCCGATGGCAACTAATCCAGCTATTCGAGCCGGGAGGTGCCGACCCAGCCGGTCTCCGAAACGTCGACCGTCACTCCGTCGGGGCCGCTGTACTTCACCTCGACGTTGGCATACCGATGGCCGCTGTGGCCGACGCCGAGGGCCTGGTTGATGTCGTCACGGGGCGAAGAACCGGCGGCCTTCAGCCTCTCGGTGATCGCTTCCAAGCTTTCCACCTGAAAGCCGATGTGATGGATGCCGCTCCAGTCCTTGCCGCGCTCGACGCCAGCCACCGCGTCGTTCTTGAAGTTGAGGATCGCCAGATTGAGGTCGCCGTCGCTCAGATAGTAGCCTCGGGCGCCCGGACTGTCGATCTTCGCGATTTCCTTCATGCCGAACACCTCGATGTAGAACTTGGCCGTCTTGTCCACGTCCTGGGTCGAGAGGGCGATGTGCTTGATCTTCGGCATGGCGTCTCTCCTGTGACAGTAGGTCGGGGTCGGTCCGTTTGCCTGTCCAGGCAGGTTACGCCAGAGGCGGCCAAAACGCCAGGACAATCACGGCGGCTCTTCAGGGCGGCAGGAGGTCAGCCTGCTCGGATTCGTCGAGGAACCGCCTGATGTCGGCGAGAGGAGTGACGAGCGTCTGGCCCGGGACGGGCACGTCGATGTACCACGCGGGCGTCGGACCCTGGGCCGTCAAGCGCGCGGTGCTGAAGCCCTCGACCAGACCGATCAGTCGCCCGGTGCGCGCGTCGAAAACGCCCCCACCGCTCACGCCATAGCTCACGGGTGCGTCGACGATGAGCCGGGCGGAGGTGGCCGGATCGCTGGCGCTCTCGAGGCCGACCTGGCTCACGATGCCGCTCGACAACATGATGTGGCGGCCCAGCGGGAACCCGATGACCCAGATGGGCTCGCCGAGGACCGGAGCCGAGGCCAGCGACACGGTGTCGCACTGATCGCTCTCGGCGCGAAGGAGCGCCAGGTCAATGCTGTCGTTGCGGGAGGCAACGAGCAGCGCGCGTGCCTTCTGGCCGGGGCCCCGATGACGACCGAAGACCGCGTAGATCTCCATTTTGCCCGCAAGCCCCGAGAAGGTGTGCCCGCTGGTGAGAACGAAACAGGAGGCACCCACGCCGGTTCGGCGCGAGGCGATGGCCACGCCGGACCCGCTCGTGATGCGACGCCCCTCGCGCTGTTCGACAACGATCTGCACTGTGGAAGGCAGGATCTTCTGGAGCACCTCCTCACGGCTTGGCGGCCGCGCGGTCACACAGCCCGCACCGACGAGGACGAGGACACTCGCGAGCAGCACCGATGCTCGCGCAGACATTGTCTGTTGCCATGTAAAAGTTACCGGCATGTTCCCCCGCTGACAGTCATTTTCAATCCGGGGCCTGGCGCTGGCTATCGATCATGTTAACTCTCGGTAATTTGCGTGCCTATTTCTTTCGCCACATTCGGGGCACGCGCATTGCTCTATAGCGCAGGCGGGTACGCCGTGCGGCGTGTCACCGCACAGCCCCCGCGCAGAAAATTGCCGACTCCAGGAGGAAGCCCGATGAAGAGACTGTGTAGCGTTCTGGTACTGGCCGCTGTCGCCATCGTGGCGCTGGCGCCGGTCGCCTGGGCCGCCGACATCCAGGGCAAGATCAAGGGCGTCGATGCAAGCGGGCGGATGGTCACCCTCGACGATGGGACTCAGATCGTGCTCCCGCCCACGTTGACCGTCGAGCGTAAAGCACTGCAGCCTGGGGCAAACATCAAGGCGAGCTACGAAGAGAAGGACGGTCAGAAGGTCGCGAAGTCGTTCACAGTGATGCCGCCGGCGCCGGCGCCGAGGTAGCTCGGGGCGTTTCCTCACCGGGCGGCGGAACCCCCGGGCTCCGCCGCCCGGATACTTGATTCTCGGCCCGAAGCGCGCGATAAGGGTACGCCGTGGTCTACACCAACCCGACTCGCCGCCCGGGGGGCCTACTGCGATGAATCTCCTGCGCCCGCTCGATCGGTACTTCTCCGTCAATGGTTTGCGGCTTCACGTCCTCGACTGGGGTGGCGAGGGTCGCACGCCCCTCCTGCTGCTCCACGGCTTCACGGGCCACGCGCACGCGTGGGACACGCTGAGCATCGCCCTCCAGCCGCACTTCCACGTCCTGGCACTCGACCAGCGCGGGCACGGTGACAGCGACCCGGCCGACGTCTACAACGCCATCGCCGCGTTCGACGACATCGGCGGCGTCGTCGAGCAGCTCGGCCTGGCCTCGCTCGTTCTGGTCGGACTCTCGATGGGCGGGCGAAACGCGATCTACTTCACGTCGAAGCGGCCGGAGCTCATCCAGAAGCTCGTCATCGTCGACATCGGCCCGGAGGTCAGCAAGCGGGCCGCGCTCGCTCCCGCCGGCCCTCCCGAGCCGGACACGTGGGAGAGCATCGAGCAGGCGGCGCAGCACCTGTATCGCGGGAACCCCAATCCGGGAATCCACTACTACCGCTGGGTCGTGTCGTCGAGCCTCCGCCAGCGCTCCGACGGCGCGCTGGTCTGGACCTGGCATCCCAGCGTCAAGGAGCGCCGGTCCCAGCTCGACATCGACTGGTGGGCCGTCCTGCGGGCCATCACGCCGCCGACCCTGGTGTTGCGCGGCGAGAGCAGCACGGTGCTGGACCGCGATGTCGCCGAGCGGATGGCCAAGGAACTCCCGCGCGGTCGCTTCGTCGAGATTCCGCGGGCCGTCCACACCCTGCACGAGGACAATCCCGAGGCGGTCCTCGCCGCGCTCAAGGAGTTCCTCGCCTTCTAGGGCCGCTTCAGCTTCAGATCCTCCAGCGGTCCGGAATACGCAAAGCCCTTGATGAGATTGATGCCCGGCTCCTCGACGCGCGGGCCGACGCCCCAGATGAACGCGAGCTCGTAGATCGGGATGTGCGTCACTCGATCGTGCAGGGTCTGCTGGATCTGGTGGAGCAAGGCCTCGCGCTTCTTCACGTCCAGCTCGCGCGCCTGACGCTGGAAGAGATCCTCGACCTCGGGAAGGACCCCATACGAGAAGATGCCTTCCCGGCTGACGTACGCCTCGAGCCGCGTCGCCGCGTTGCCCGCCGCGCCCGTGATCCCGACGATCACGCCTTTCAGTTTGCGCTCGCGCCACGCGGCTTGCAGCGTCGCGCGCTCCATGGTCCGGATTCGCGACCGGATGCCGACGGCCTGGAGGTACGAAGCGAGCGCCTCGCCCATCGAGGTGTAGGGCGGCCACGGGTAGAAATCACCTGCGTCGAATCCATTGGGATAGCCGGCCTCGGTCAGAAGCTGCTTCGCCCGGGCGGGATCGACGGCCGGCGGTTCGAACGACTTCGAGAATTCGAAGGCTCGAGGGATGATGCCGCCGGTCAGCTTCGAGAAGCCGAGCGTCTCAGCCTGGTTGAGCGCCTGCCGGTCGATGGCATGGCTGGCGGCCAGGCGCACGCGCCGGTCGTGCCACGGCGACTTCGGATCCCACTGATCAGGCAGGTCGAGCCAGAAGACGCCGTTCGACTGGTTCGGCGCGACGAGCGTGAGCCCGGGGGTCCGCCGGATGTCCTCGGCGATGGGTCCGCTCAGGAGATAGACGATGTCCACTTCACCTTTCTTGAGGGCGGCAGCTCGCGTCGTCTCCTCTGGCATGCTCCGGAACACGAGCCGCTTGACGGCAGGCGCCTTGCGCCAGTAGCCCTCGTACGCTTCCATCACCAGCTCCACGCCCGGATTGAAGCTCACGAAGCGATACGGCCCGGCGCCGATCGGCGCCTTCTTGAAGCCGTCGTCGCCCACCTTCTCGACGTATTTCTTCGGCACGATCCAGCCGCTTCCGGTGGCCGAGGTGCCGTAGAACGTCATGAAGTCGGGCCACGGCGCCTTCAAGTGGACCCGCACGCGGCCGGGGTCTACCACCTGAACCTCTCGCACTCGCTCCTTGAGAAGCTTCGCCGCCGAGCCGCGGTACCGCTCGAACGAGAACTTCACGTCCTCCGCCGTCACCGGCTCGCCGTTGTGGAACTTGACCCCCTTGCGGAGGACGAATTCATACGTGAGCCCATCCTTCGACTGGCTCCACGACTCGGCGAGGCTCGGTGTGCTGGCTCCGGCCGGCATCGGCTTCACGAG